>JBKQTR010000349.1:0-20185 GCA_052143095.1 Allostellaceae bacterium | reverse complement strand
CGAGCATGGCTTCTCGGTTTCGCCCTTCGGCGTCCGGTTCCTTAACCCGCTGTGGCAGGCCGTCGAGAACCGGTACCTGGCCGAGCGCGTCGTGATCGAGAACAACGATGCGGGCCCGGCGCTCAAGGTCTTGCGCGATCGGTTGGCGCGCAACGGCGTCGTCTCGATCGCCGTCGCCGAGACGGGCCGACGCACCCTCGACCCCAACTTCCTTCAGGGAAGGATGCGGGTGGCGAGCGGACCCCTTCATCTCGCCCGCACCTCCGGCGCGCCGATCCTGCCGACCACCGCGTTGCGGATCGAGGATGGCAGCTACCAAGTGTTGATCGGACAGGCGCTCGATACCGCCGACAGCACCGAGCCGCTCTATGCCGCGGCCGCTCGCGCCTATGCCGAGGGGCTGGAGCCCTTCGTGCGCCGGTATCCGGACCAATGGAACGGCTGGATCGCGCTCGGCCGCCTCGTCGAGAACGCCCCGGGCTTCGCGGCCAGCTTCGATTGTGCCAGGGCGCTCCGGCGCGATCTCGACGCCTCGCAGCGAGCGCTTGCATGAATGCCGCGCGCCGTAACCCCTACGGTTCGCACCGCTCGGGCGGATGCTGCGTAATTGCACCGGCTTCGCGGGCCGCGGAAGTTCGAGTCAAACGATCGAGGCCGCCACCATCATCATCAGCCCGAGCAGGAAGAGGAAGATGGTGAGTACCCAGTCTTCGATCATGCGGTTGCCCCCGGCGCCCCACGCAAACTAAAGTCGCTCGCATTCGAATCCCCTGGCTGGTTCCGTCAAGGTATTTGCTCGGACGGCAATTCGCGGCGGAACAGGGACGAATCGGAACCGGAACAAACCGGAATCAGCCTGCCGAGCCGCGCGCCGGCGACGGAAAAACTGCGGTCGATTCGCTTTGCCTGGGATTATGGCGGCTGCTATCCCATGCCGGAATCCCGTCGCGCGTTCGCTCTCGACCTTGCACCAGCGCACCACGGCGATCGACCGAGCCGCGACAGCGTATGAGCGAAATACGCGAAAAAATGACGCGTATTTTAGCTCAGGGTTGGAACCCGCGGAAAACGCAGATGTTGATCAGTCGGCCGTAGGAAAATCCCTATGGTTGCAACGCCGCTCACCGGCGGGTGGGCGCTGCCCCTTGAGCAAGCCGCCCGAGAAACTGGTTTGAAAGCATGACCGTCGATGAACCGAGTATTTCGTCGCTAGGCAGCGGCGTGCAGGAAACCGCGTTTTTCGGCAAGACCTATGACGAGGCGATGGGCCTCCTGGTCGAGGCGCGCGACTACTTCGCTCATCGCGAGCCGATCGACCGCCAGACGCTGCAGCCGCCGGAGCTGCTGCGCTTCTGTCGCGAGACCCTGCGGCTCACCACGCGGCTGACGCAGATCATGGCCTGGCTGCTGGCGCAGCGCGCGGTGTTCGCCGGCGAGATCAGCCAGCGCGACGCGCTCGCCGATCACGACGCGCTCGCCGAGCTCAGGATCTGCATGGATGGCGAGGAGACGGCGGCATCGGCGATGCCGCAGCGACTCGCGACCCTGCTCGACCGCAGCCGGCGGCTCTATGTGCGCGTCGCCCGGCTGGACGAACTGGCGCGCCGCCAGCTCGCGTAGTCTCCGCCAGCGCGCGATAGGTCCGATCGTCGAGCGATTGCCGATTGATGATTGTCGCCGATATCCGCAGGCCCGGCAGCGCATGGCGTAGGGCAGCTGCTTCAGCAGCCTCAGAAATACTTCGCGATGGTGATCTGCGTGATCGCGCGCTTGCCGTCGATGCGTCCGTCACCGCTGTCGATGACGAAGTTGACATGAAGGCCGTTCTCTTTCGCCTCGTTCATCAGCTCGAGCACCGGCTCCAATGCGACCAGCATGCGTTGCCGGTACTCGGTCGCGGCCCGCTGCACGTTGGCCAGCGGATTGTCGGGGGTCATTTTTTTCTCCCTGTCAGCGGCGCTTTACGTCAGATGGTTTTGGAGAACGATATGGACGGAGCCGGGGGCGAGTCAACGCGGCTCCAAGGGTTCGCCGCTCAAAGAAAAACCCGCCGAACGTCGAGCGGTTGCGCTGACCCGCACGCCGCAAGCGGCGGCGCTTCCCCCAGCTCCACGCGGCCGAGTTGAATTTTTTCTGAGACGATCAACGCCCAGCGTCGTTCTCAACCGCCGCGGCGGTGTGTGGTGCACCGGCCGTCCCCGGCACCGGCGGCGGCTAGGCCCCGCCGGTCCGCGGCCCATCACCGCCGCTGCACGACCAGCACCGTGGGGACACTGCCGCTGCTCTCCCAGTCGGGGGGATTGATCTGCTCGATGCGCCCGACCTCGATCCTGCCGTCGTGCTCGAACTGGGCGCGGCCAAACCGTATCGGGCGAATGTCGAGATCCTTCTCGCCGAGGTCGTCGGCGATCTTGGTCCCAGGCCGTTGCAGATAGATGCGCGCGCGGTGGCTCATGGCACCGCCTCCTTCGCGACTCGGTGGACTTCTTTCCCGTCCGCGGTGATGGTCATCTATCGCACGGGCTGGCTCCGACATGAGAAGGCTTCCCGCGCATCACGTATCCGAAGATTTATCACCAATGGCGCGCCCGTTTCTTCGCCTGGTTCCGGGCAAATCGCGACCACGCGCTGGTATGCTAGCGTCCCTTGGTCAGTCCCAGCGATGGCGCCGGCGGTAGGAAATGTAGGCGCGCAGGCCGTATCCGGCGGCAAATGCCAGCGCGATGACAAGCAGCAACGTGATCTGATCGAGGGCCAAGGCTCGTCCTCGCTGGTCGAGTCGCCGCGCCGTCGACGCCACGCGATTATAGCGCCCGCCGATAGCGCCGCGAAGGCGCGCTTCGCGAGCCGCCTGCCATGCTCCGTAACGCATCGTTCCGCGGTAGCGCAAGACTTTATTGCATCGCAACATGCCGCTGTCGCAGAGTGGCCATGGCGGGGCACGTCCGGATTGCAGAAATGTTATCTTACGTTCGTTCTTCGTCCGCGGCATCGGTTAGGAGCGGCTACCGATCTCGCGCATGCCTCGAACGCTTGGCGAACGCGCAACGACGCGCGGTGCGCGGCGTTGACAGGCGACCGACGGAAAAGGTGTCGCATGCGCAGCCATGGTCCTGCCGGTGGGCTCGCTCTCGTCGCGCTCATTCTCGCTTCGGGCGCCGCCAAGGCGGACTGCGCCGAGGATCTCCAGCAGCTCCAGGCGCGTATCGAGCGACAGCAGAAAGCATCGCCGACGCCGCAATCTGCCGCGGCCGCCGAAGTGCTGCGGAAATTCGCCGCCGGCGACAGTGCCGCTGGCGACAGCCAGGACGAGGTCGATTGCTACAACGCCGTCGCCCGGGCCCGGCGCGCGCTCAACGAACCGGCGCCACCGCCGCAAACCCGCCGATGAGCAGCGTGTGGCAGGCGGCGGTGCTGGCGCTGGCCGGCTGCGGCGGGCGCCTCTGGATCGACCAGGCGAGCGCCGACGGCGTCACGCTGCACTGGTATACGCAGGAGTCGACGATCGCCATCGCCCGGCCGAAGCGATCGAGCAGTGCCGCCGCTACGATAAAGGCGCCGTGCTGCTCGACGAGTTCGAGGACCAGGACATCACCCGGGCGCATTTCGCCTGCCGCTGAGTCATCCCGCCTCGTCCTCGCCGAAGGCGGCGGCTGCGGGGTCGTAGCGGCCGAGGCTGGCGCGGTCGAGTGCCACGGTCTTGAGGAGCGCTAAGATCTCGTTGCCGACCGCGAGGTTGAGCTCACGGGCGGCGCGCTGGGTGATGCGCGCCCACAGCACCACCGGCTGTTCCGGCCGGCCGATATCGAGGCGGATATCGACCACCGGCCCGCGGTCGGGTGCGATCTCGAGGATTCGCGCGGCGACGATATTGCGGATGGAGATGCCGGTGGGCCGCGTCGTCGCCAGCGCCACGTCGCGCGCGCGGACGCGCACGCGTACCGGCGTGCCCAGCGGCAGCGACAGGCGCGAGACGCGCAGCCTGCCGCCGGGAAAGGCGAGCTCAGTCAGGCCGTAGGTGACGTCGTGCCCCGCGACCGTGGCGCGGATCACCGCGCCCGCCTCGTGGCGGCCGGTGAGCGGGCGCAGATCGAGTCGGCTGGTGAGCTCTTCGACCGCGCCCACCGCCGCGACCTTGCCCTCCGACAGCAGCACCAGCGTGTCGGCCAGCCGCACGATCTCTTCCATGGCGTGACTGACATAGATGATGGGGATGCGCAGCTCGTCGCGCAGCCGCTCGATGAAGGGCAGGATCTCGGCCTTGCGCGGCGCATCGAGCGAGGCCAGCGGCTCGTCCATCAGCAACAGCCGCGGCGAGGCGAGCAACGCGCGGCCGATGGCGACGCGTTGCTTCTCGCCGCCGGAGAGATCGCCCGGTCGGCGCTCGAGCAGGGGGCCGAGACCGAGCAGCGTCACCACCGCGTCGAAGCCGATGGCGGGATCGTACCGGCCGGTGCCGTAGGTGAGGTTGCCGCGCACCGAGTAATGCGGGAAGAGGCGGCCTTCCTGGAAGATATAGCCGAGGCGGCGCCGCTCGGGCGGCAGGTCGATGCCGTCCGCACTCGAGAAGAGGGTCACGCCGCCGAGCACGATGCGGCCGCGATCGGGCCGCAGCAGCCCCGCCAGCATGTTGACGATGCTGGTCTTGCCGGCACCGGAGCGGCCGAACAGCGCGGTGATGCCGGCAACGGGCGCGGTGAAGCGCGCCTCGAGCTGAAAGCCGCCGAGGCGCTTCTCGAGCTCGACCTCGATCACGCCAGCCCCTGCAGGCGCCGGCCGAGGCGGCGCGCCAGGAGCTCGGAGACGATCAGCGCCACCATGGCGATCAGGACCGAGATCGCGGCCAGCCGCCACGCCGCCGCGTCGCCGCCGGGCACCTGCGTCAGCGCATAGAGCGCCAGCGGCAAGGTGCGCGTCTCGCCGGGGATGTTGGAGACGAAGGTGATGGTGGCGCCGAACTCGCTGATGCTGCGGGCGAAGGCGAGGATGATCCCGGTCAGGATGCCCGGCGCCATCAGCGGCAAGGTGATGGTGAGGAAGACGCGCGGCCGGCCTGCGCCCAGCGTGCGCGCGGCCTGCTCGAGGCGGCGGTCGACCAGCTCGAGCGAGAGCCGCATGGCGCGCACCATCAGCGGGAAGCCCATCACCGCCGAAGCGAGCGCCGCGCCCTTCCAATTGAACGCGAAGCTGATGCCGAAGCGGTCGAAGAGAAAGCCGCCGATCGGGCCGTGCCGGCCGAACAGCACCAGCAGCGCGAACCCCACCACCACCGGCGGCAGCACCAGCGGCAAATGGACGAGGCCGTCGAGCACGATCTTGCCGGGGAAGCGGCCGCGCGCCAGCAGGAAGGCCGCCGCCAGCCCGAGCGGCAGGCTGGCGACGACGCTGCAGGCGCCGACGCGCAGGCTGAGGCGCAGCGCCTCGATCTCGAGGGGCGAAAGCTCAAGCAAGGTGCTGGGCGAGGCGGGCGAAGCCGCGCTCGAGATCGGCGAGGAGATCGCCTTGATCCTCGAGCCCGGCATGGAGCCGCAGCACCGCGCCGTCCCGCCAAGGTCTGACCGAACGCAGCCGCTCGGGATGGCCGGGCAGGATCAGGCTCTCGAAGCCGCCCCAGCTTGCGCCCATGCCGAAGAGCTCCATGCCGTCGAGCATGGCGTCGATCGCCGGCTTCGGGATGTCAGGGCGCAGCACGATACTGAACAGCCCGCTCGAGCCCGTGAAATCGCGTTGCCACAGCGCGTGGCCGGGGCAGCTCTCGAGCGCCGGGTGGAGCACGCGCGCCACCTCCGGCCGCTGCGCCAGCCAACGCGCCAGCGCCAGCGCCTGTACCTCGTGCTGACGCAGCCGCACGCCGGCGGTGCGCAAGCCGCGCAGCGCCAGGTAGCAATCGTCCGGCGCGGCATGCGTGCCGAGCAGGGTCGCCATCTCGCGCACCCGCAAGAAGCTCTCCTCGGTACAGACCGCGACGCCCATCATCGCGTCGGAATGGCCGACGATGTATTTGGTGGCCGAGATGATCTCGACATCGACGCCGAGCGCCAGCGGCTTGAAGAACATCGGCGCCGCCCAGGTATTGTCGATCATCGTCGTGAGCCCGCGCGCCTTGGCGACGGCGGTGATCGCGGGCACGTCCTGTACCTCGAAGGTGTGCGAGCCCGGGCTCTCGAGATAGATCGCCTGCGTCTCCACGCGTACGAGCTCGGCGATCCCCGCACCGATGAGCGGGTCGTAGAAGCTGGCGGCGACGCCGAAGCGCTCCAGGAAGCCGCCGGCGAAGCCGCGCACGGGACCGTAGACTGAATCCGGCAGCAGCACGTGATCGCCTGCCTTGAGGTAGGCGAGCAAAACGGCGTAGCAGGCGGCGGCGCCCGAGGCGAAGGCGATGGCGCGATGGCCGCCCTCGACCGCCGCCACCGCCTCCTCGAAGGCGAAGGTGGTTGGCGTGCCGAGACGCCCGTACGTCACCTGGTTGTAGCGGTTCTTCTGCGCCGCCTCGAGCGCCGCCACCGTCGGATGGAGGATGGTCGAGGCGTGATAGACTGGCGGGTTGACCACGCCGTGATTGGCCTCGGGCGCGCGTCCGGCATGGGTGAGGAGCGTGTCGGGCTTGGTCGATTTGCTGCGCATCGCCTGCGGTCGGTCTCGTTGAAAGAAGGGCGAGGCATCTTGCATTGCCGCGCGGGCTTGCGAAAGGGCCTCGGGCAACCGGACAGGGCGGCGAGACCGCGACAGAACGGCTGCCCGCACGCTCCGGGCGCCAGCGCGCGATTGCGAGCCGGCGCGGTGCCGTGATAGCGTCCGCTGCCGGCAGAGGCGCCGTTGCGATTGTTCTATCGGCCTGATAATTGCTGTAAAATCAAGTCGCTCGGAGGGGATTTCTATGAATATTCTGAAATTCCTCGGCGCGGCGCTGGCGAGCCTCGTGCTGGGTCTTGCCGCCGGCTCCACGGCGTTCGCCGGGGCGACGCTCGACGGCGTCAGGGGTCGCGGCGTGGTGACTTGCGCGGTCAATACCGGGCTTGCCGGCTTCGCCATGCCGGACCGCGAGGGCAATTATCAGGGGCTCGATGTCGATACCTGCCGCGCAATTGCCGCCGCCGTGCTCGGCGATGCGCACAAGGTCAAGTTCGTGCCGGCGACGGCGCAACAGCGTTTCACCCTGCTGCAGACCGGCGAGGTCGACGTGCTCACGCGCAACACCACCTGGACGCTGCTGCGCGATACCGAGAACGGCTTCAACTTCGCGCCGGTGACCTATTACGACGGGCAGGGCTTCATGGTGGCGAAGAAGCTCGGCGTCAAAGGCGCCAGGGATCTCGACGGCGCCACCGTCTGCGTCCAGCCCGGCACCACCACCGAGCTCAATCTCGCGGATTACTTCCGCACCAACCATATGAGCTTCAAGCCGCTGGTGATCGAGAAGCTGGACGAGGTCGAGAACGCGTTCTTTTCCGGACGCTGCGACGCCTACACCACCGATCGCTCCGGCCTTGCCGCGACGCGCGCCGCCAAGGCGCCCGCGCCCGAGGACTACGTCATCCTGCCGGAAATCATCTCCAAGGAGCCGCTGGCGCCGGCGGTGCGGCATGGCGATGACGAATGGTTCGACATCGTCAAATGGACTGTCTTCGCGATGATCGCCGCGGAAGAGAAGGGCATCACTTCGGCCAATGTCGACGACATGACGAAGAGCGACGATCCCGAGGTGAAGCGCATGCTGGGGACGAGCCCGGGCATGGGCAAGGCGCTGCATCTCGACGACCGCTGGGCCTACGCCATCATCAAGCAGGTCGGCAATTACGGCGAGGTGTTCGAGCGCAATGTCGGCGCGGGGTCGCCGTTGAAGCTTCAGCGCGGGATCAACGCGCTGTGGACTGAGGGCGGGTTGATGTACGCCATGCCGTTCCGCTGAAGCGCTCGGCGCCGCGCCGGGCCATGCTCCCTGCCGAGCAGCAGGCATCTTCCGCCCCGGCGCGCCGGCGCGCCTTGTCCTGGAACGACGAGCGGGTCCGATCGATCGCGTTCCAGATCGTGACGCTCGTCCTGGTGCTGGCGCTGATCGCCTATCTCGCGCTCAACGCCGTCGACAATCTGCGCCGCCAAGGCATCGCCACCGGCTTCGATTTTCTCGGGCGCGAGGCGTCCTTTGCCATCACCACGACGCTGATCCCGTACAGCCCGGCCGACACCTATGCCCGCGCGCTGCTGGTGGGTCTGCTCAACACGCTGCTGGTGGCGGGGCTCGGCATCGTCTTCGCCACGCTGCTCGGCGTCGCCCTCGGCCTGGCGCGGCTCTCCGCCAATTGGCTGCTCAGCCGGCTCGCGCTCGTCTATGTCGAGATCATGCGCAACACGCCGCTGATCCTACAGCTCTTCCTGTGGTGGGACGTGCTGCGGCTGTCGACGCCGCCGCCCCACCAGGCCTGGGAGCCGCTGCCCGGCGTCTATATCTCGCTGCGCGGCGTCTTCTTCCCGGTGCCGGTCTACAACCCGCTTTATCTTTGGATGGGGGTGGCGCTAGTGCTCGGCGTCGGCGCCGCCGCGCGGCTGTGCGCCTGGGCGCGTCAGCGCCAGGCCCGCACCGGCCTTCCGTCGCGCGCGGGCTTTCCCGCTGTCGCCCTCATCCTGCTGCCGCCGGCGCTGGTCTTCCTGGCCGGCGGCGCGCCCCATCTGCTCGACGTGCCGCATCCCACCCGCTTCGATTTCAGCGGCGGCCGGAGCATCACGCCGGAGTTCGCGGCGTTGCTGGTCGCGCTCGCCGCCTATACCGCGGCCTTCATCGGCGAGATCGTGCGCGGCGGCATCCTGTCGGTGAGCAGCGGCCAGAGCGAAGCGGCGGCGGCGCTGGGGCTGACGCGCGGCCAGGCGCTGCGCCTCATCGTGCTGCCGCAGGCGATCCGCGTCGTCATCCCGCCGCTGACCAGCGAGTACCTCAACCTGACGAAGAACAGCTCGCTCGCCATCGCCATCGGCTTTCCCGAGCTCTTCGCCGTCACCAACACCATCGCCAACCAGACCGGCCAGGCGATCGAGGCGATGGCGATCGTCTCCGCCACATATCTCGCCATCAGCCTCTCGATCTCGCTGCTGATGAACCTCTACAACCGCTCGACGGCGCTGGTGGAGCGATGAAGGCCGGTGCCACGCAAGCGCTGCGCTGGGCGCGCGTCAATCTCTTCAACACGCCGCTCAACGCCGCGCTGACGCTGCTCATCGCCTATCTGGCGGCGAGGCTGCTGCCGGGGATCGTCGATTGGGCGGTGCTGCGCGCCGCGCTGACCGCCCCCGACGATCGCGCCTGCGCCGCCTCGGGCGGCGCCTGCTGGGCGTTCATCGTCGACTGGTCCCGCTTCATCCTGTTCGGCCGCTATCCCTATGCGCAGCAATGGCGGCCGGCGATCGTGCTGGTCATCTTCGCAGTACTGCTGCTGGTGAGCTTCAGCCGCCTTCTGCCCGGCCGCTGGCTGGCGCTCGTTTGGGCCGGCGGGCTGGGCGCCGTCGCTCTGCTGATGTGGGGCGGCGTCCTCGGCATGCCCTATGTCGAGACCGAGCTGTGGAACGGCTTGCCGCTCACTTTGATCCTGGCGGCGGGCGGGCTCGGCGTCAGTTTTCCGCTGGCACTGCTGCTGGCGCTCGGCCGGCGATCGTCGCTGCCGGCGGTGCGCATGCTCTCCACCGTCTATATCGAGGGCGCGCGCGGCGTGCCGTTCATCGCCTGGCTTTTCCTCATGCTGGTGCTGCTGCCGCTGTTCCTGCCGCCGGGCCTCACCATCGCCAAGCTGTGGCGCGCCGAGATCGCCTTTGCGCTGTTCATCGCCGCATATCTCGCGGAGGTCGTGCGCGGCGGGCTGCAGGCGATCCCGCGCGGCCAATACGAGGCGGCCGACGCGCTCGGTCTCGGCTACCTGTCCAAGACGGCGCTCATCATCCTGCCACAGGCGCTCGCAATCACCATCCCGGCGCAGGTCAACACTTTCATCGGCGCCTTCAAGGACACATCGCTGATCGCCATCATCGGCCTCTTCGACCTGTTGCAGGACACCAACACCGCGCTCAACGATCCCGCCTGGCGGATGGCCTATGTCGAGGGCTATGTCTTCATCGGCGCGGTCTACTTCGTGTTCTGCTATTCGATGTCGCTGTACAGCCGGCGGCTCGAGCGGCGCCTGGGACGGGGACGGCGATAACCGATGACCAACGAGACGCAAGACCGACCGATGATCGAGCTGCGCGGCGTGCACAAATGGTTCGGGACCCACCCGGTGCTCAGGGATGTCAGCCTCACCATCGCGCGCGGCGAGCGGGTCGTGGTCTGCGGTCCCTCCGGCGCCGGCAAGTCGACGATGATCCGCTGCATCAACCGGCTCGAGGAGCACCAGCAGGGTCAGATCTTCGTCGACGGCATCGAGCTCACCGCGGACGTCAAGCAGATCGAAGCGATCCGCCGCGAGGTCGGCATGGTGTTCCAGCAGTTCAACCTGTTTCCGCATCTGACCGTGCTGGAGAATCTGACGCTGGCGCCGATCTGGGTGCGGCGCACGCCGCGGCGCGAGGCCGAGGAGCTCGCCATGCTCTATCTCGAGCGCGTGCGCATCCCCGAGCAGGCCGGCAAATATCCGAGCCAGCTGTCCGGCGGCCAGCAGCAGCGCGTCGCCATCGCGCGGGCGCTGTGCATGAAGCCGCAGGTCATGCTGTTCGACGAGCCGACCTCGGCGCTCGATCCCGAGATGATCAAGGAGGTGCTCGACGTCATGGTCGAACTCGCCCGCTCCGGCATGACCATGGTCTGCGTTACGCATGAGATGGGCTTCGCCCGCGAGGTGGCGGATCTGATGGTGTTCATGGACCGCGGCGAGGTGGTCGAGACCGCGCCGCCGGACGCCTTCTTCACCGCGCCGCGGAGCGAGCGGACGCGGCTCTTCCTAAGCCAGATCCTGCGGCAATAGGCCGCTTACTCGCCGTTCTTCACCTTGTCGGCCGAGTTGGTGACGGCATGGCCGGCCGCCGACAGGTCTTCGCCGAAGCCGGCGGTTGTGTTGCAGGCGCTGAGCGACACTGCGGCGCCCGTCAGCAGGATGATCGCCAGCAACCCCGACGCAACAACCTTACGCATCTCTTCCCTCCATGGACAGCCCAGACAGTCCCGGCGATGCAACGGTTGGAGCGCGCCGCGGGTTCCGCGCGCGGCGGCGGCTCAGCAGGCGAGCGGCGGCAGCAGCGGATGGACGAGGTCCCGCGGCATCGCGCCGGTGAGGCGGGGATCGTCGAACGTCACCTCCTGGCGCTGATAGACCTGGAAGCCCGCGCGCTGGTAAAGCCCGAGCGCGCGCGGATGGTCATAGGCCGAGGTGTGCACCCAGAGCCGCTGCGTCGGGCCCTGCCAGCCTGCCTCTACGGCTGCGCGCAGGAAATAGGCGCCGAGCCCGCGGCCGATGAACTCCGGCACCAGCCCGAAATAGCACAGCTCGGTCTCGCCCGACGGCAGGCGCTCGAGCTCGAAATATCCCGCCGGGACGCCGCCGACATGGAGCACGGAGAGCTCGATCTCGGCCCGGGCGAGCCAGCGCGAGAGCTGCTCGTCGCTCCAGCCCCGTCGGACATACCACAGCCAGGGCTCGCCCACCGTGTTGTAGAGATAGCGGTAGAACGAGACGCCGCAGGGTTCGGCGCGCATCAGCGCCAGCTTCGCGTGCGGCACCGGCAGCGGCGGCCGCAGCTGCCGCGTCCGCATCTCGAGATAGGTGAGGATGTCGAAGAGCTGACCGATGGCTCGCCTCAACCCGTACCGGTCTCGACCGGCGTGTCGCCGGGCAAGCCCCATTCCGACCAGGAGCCGTCATAGACGGCTGCGTCGGGCCAACCCAGCAGATGGAGGCCGAGGGCAAGCGCGCAGGCGGTGACGCCGGAGCCGCAGCTGGTCACCACCGGCTTGCCGCGCTCGAGGCCCGAGGCGGCGAAGCGCTTCGCCAGCTCCTCGGCAGGCAGCACGGTGCGCGTCTTGGGATCGATCAGCTCGTCATACGGCAGGTTGAGGCTGCCGGGGATATGGCCGCTGCGCAGCCCCGCGCGCGGCTCTTTCGCGGTGCCGGCGAAACGGCCGCGCGCACGCGCATCGAGCACCTGCTCGCGTCTTGAGGCGAGGTTCTCGAGGAGCTGCGCCTTGTCGCGCACCAGCAGCGTGTTGAGCCGCGCGGTGAAATGGCGCTCGCGCGGCGCCGGGACATCGTCGGTGACCGGACGGCCTTCCGCCTGCCATTTCGGCAGCCCGCCATCGAGCACCGCGACGTCGCGATGGCCGAAGACGCGCAGCATCCACCACGGCCGCGCCGCCGAGCTCAGTCCGCTGCTGTCATAGACGACGATCTTGTGGCCGTCGCCGAGGCCGAGCCGGCGCATGCGCTGGGCGAATTTCTCCGCGCTGGGCAGCATGTGCGGCAGCGTGCTGCGCTCGTCGGCGATGTCGTCGATGTCGAAGAAGATCGCGCCGGGGAGGTGGCGCTGGGCATAGAGCTCCGGCGCCGTCGGCGTCACTCCCGGCAGGGTGAAGGAGCCGTCGACGACGCGCAGATCCGGCGCGTCGAGATGACCCGCCAGCCATTCGGTCGAAACCAGGGCGTCGGGGTTGATATAGGGCATGGGCGCTCTCCCGCGGTCGGGCTAGTCGGCGAAGCCGATGATGACACGCCGGTTCTGCCGTCCCTTGTTCTCGATCTTGACCACCGCGACCGGGCCGATCTCGCCGGTGCGGCGAATATGCGTGCCGCCGCAAGGCTGCAGATCGACGCCGGCGATGTCGAGGAGCCGCACGCGGCCCTGGCCGACCGGCGGCTTCACCGACATGGTGCGCACCAGCTCCGGCCGCGCCACGAGCTCGGCGTCGCTGATCCACCGCGCCACCGCCGGGTGGTCGGCGGCGATGAGCGCGTTGAGCCGCTCGGTGAGCGCCACCTTGTCGAGCGCCTCGCCGGGCACGTCGAAATCGAGCCGCCCTTTGCCGTCGGCGATCTGCCCGCCGGTCACCGCGCCGGTGACGACTGCCGAGAGCAGATGCAGGCAGGTGTGCATGCGCATCAGCCGATGGCGCCGCGGCCAGTCGATCTCGGCGGTGATGGCGTCGCCCGGCGCGGGCAGCTCGGCGCCCGGCGCCGGGATGTGCAGCACCTCGTCGGCGCCGTCGCCCTTGCGCGTATCGGCAATCGCCACGCTTCGCCCGTCGGCGAGCAGCAGCGCGCCGCAATCGCCGGGCTGGCCGCCGCCTTGCGGGTAGAAGACGGTGCGGTCGAGTTGAATGCCGCGCGCGTCGGCGGAGATGACGCGCGCCTCGCAGCGTCCGAGATAGGCGTCGTCGCGGAACAGCAGCGCGGTCATGGCTCGAGCCAGCGCGGCACCGGCAGTTTGCGCTCGCGCAGAAAAGCCGGGTTGAACAGCTTCGATTGGTAGCGCGTGCCGTAATCCGCCAGCACGGTGACGATGGTGTGGCCCGGCCCCAGCTCCCGTGCCGCCTTGATCGCGCCGCAGATGTTGATGCCGGTCGAGCCGCCGAGGATCAGCCCCTCTTCGAGCACGAGATCGAACAGGATCGGCAGCATCTCCTCGTCGGTCACCTGGAACCAGCCGTCGAGCGGCGCGCCTTCGAGGTTGCGGGTGATGCGGCCCTGGCCGATCCCTTCGGTGATCGAGTTGCCCTCGGCCTTGAGCTCGCCGCGCGCGTAGTGGCTGTAGATCGCCGAGCCCAGGGGATCGGCGAGATAGATCCTGACCGCGGGGTTGCGCTCCTTCAGCGCCAGCGCGACTCCGGCCAGCGTGCCGCCGGTGCCGACGGACGAGACGAAAGCGTCGACGGTGCCGTCGGTCTGCGCCCAGATCTCGGGGCCGGTGGTCTCGTAATGGCCGTGGCGGTTGGCGAGATTGTCGAACTGATTGGCCCAGATCGCGCCGTTCGGCTCGCGCTGCGCGATCTCCTGCGCCAGGCGCTCGGAATAGCGGACGTAATTCATCGGATTGGCGTAAGGCACGGCCGGCACCAGGCGCAGATCGGCACCGCACAGCCGCAACATGTCCTTCTTCTCCTGGCTCTGCGTCTCCGGCATGACGATGACGCTGCGATAGCCCAGCGCATTGCCGACCAGCGCCAGCCCGATGCCGGTATTCCCCGCCGTGCCTTCGACGATGACGCCGCCCGGCCGCAACTCGCCCCGCGCCTCGGCGTCCTTGATGATGGCGAGCGCGGCGCGGTCCTTGACCGAGCCGCCGGGGTTGAGGAATTCGGCCTTGCCGAGGATGGTGCAGCCGGTCAGCTCCGACGCCCGTCGCAGACGGATCAGCGGCGTATTGCCGATGGTTTCGAGAAAGCCGTCGCGAATCTGCATCTTTCAGGCCGTTCTGGGGCTTATGCCGACACTATAGGCGGCAGGCGCGGACGATCAAGCGGCGCTGCAACACGCTCGTTGACTCCCGCGAAAGCCCACCGCCACAATTCCCGCCGTGATCGCTCATGCTGCATGGCCGCCATGCGTCCTTCGAGATGCGCCCTGCGGGCGCTCCTCAGGATGAGGAAGCGTGGAGAATGGCGCCGACCGATGTTGCCGGATTCAATCTCGCCTCATCCTGAGGAGCCCGCGAAGCGGGCGTCTCGAAGGACGCACGGCCGCGATGCAGTCGGCCTTCTTGCTCGTCTCAAGCGGCTCAACCTATCGCCGGCGGCGCTCCTGACAGCCTTGCTGCTGAGCGGCGCCGCTCTCGCCGCGCCGCCACGCGACACCATCGTAATGGGCAAGGGGATCGACGACATCGTCTCGCTCGATCCCGCCGAGGTCTACGAGGCCTCCGGTGGCGAGGTCGTGGGCAATCTCTATGACCGGCTGATCGACACCGACCCGGCTGCGCCGGCCCGGCTCAAGCCGGCGCTGGCGCTCTCCTGGCAGGCGGATGCGGACGGGCTCACCTACACTCTGAGCTTGCGCCCGGAGGCGCATTTCGCCGACGGCACGCCGGTGACGGCGGCGGATGCGGCCTTCTCGTTGCAGCGTGCGCTGAAGCTCGGCAAGGCGCCGGCGCTGGTGCTGCAGCAACTCGGCCTCACCAGCGACAATGCCGAGGAGCGCGTGCGCGCAACGGACGAGCGCACGCTGGTCATCCGCACGCCGCATCCGGTGGCACCCGGGCTGGTCTTCGCCTGCCTCACCTCGACCGTCGCCAGCGTCGTCGAGCGCAGCGTGGTCATGGCGCATGCGGAGGAGGGCGATCTCGGCAATTTCTGGCTCGCCGCCCATGCCGCGGGCTCCGGCCCCTACCGGCTCGCGGTGTGGCGGCCGGCAGAGCGCTATACCCTCGACGCCAATCCGGAGTATTGGGGCGGCGCGCCCGCCAACCGCCGCGTCATCGTCCGCCACATCAAGGAGGCGGCGACGCAGCGGCTGATGCTGTTGCGCGGCGACATCGATTACGCCCGCGACCTCGACGCCGACCAACTCGCGGCGCTGGCCGAGGATCCGCGCTTCCGCCTCGATCGCGGCCTCCAGACGCCGATCACCTATCTCGCGCTCAACCAGCGCAACCCTAATCTGCATCGCCCCGAGGTGATCGAGGCGATCAAATACCTCGTCGACTACGCCGGCATGGCGCGCGCCATTCTCGGTCCGACGCGTATCCTGCATCAGGCCTTCGAGCCGCAGGGCTTCCTCGGCGCCATCGACGACCGCCCGTTCAGCTATGATCCCGCCCGCGCCCGGGCGCTGCTGGCTGAGGCCGGGCTTGGCCAGGGCTTCGACGTCACCATCGATGTGCGTAACGCCTGGCCGTGGCTCGACCTGGCGCAGGCGCTGCAGGCGAGCTTCGCCACGGTCGGCATCCGCCTGGCGCTCATCCCCGGCGACGGCAAGCAGGTGCTGACCAAGTACCGGGCGCGCCATCACGACATCTTCCTCGGCGAGTGGGGTCCCGACTACCCCGACCCGCACAGCAACGCGGAGGCCTTCATCATCAATCCCGACGCCTCCGACAGTGCGGCGAAGAAGACGCCGGCGTGGCGCAATTCCTGGTCCGACGCGGCGCTTGCCGCGCGCGTCGCGGCCGCGGTGGAAGAGCGCGACGCGGCAACACGCGCCCAGCTCTACCGTGATCTCCAGCGCGACCATCAGCAACGCGCGCCCTTCGTCTTCATGTATGAGTATGTCGAGGTGGCGGCACATGCCGCCGGTGTCGACGGCTTCGTCATCGGCCGCGGGCCCGCGAGGAACCGGTATGCCGGGATCAACAGGCGTTGAGCGCGGGGGCAAGCCGGCGTGACGCGCGAGCCCGCGACCGCCGCGCTGCGCCTCGTCGTCCAGATTCTGCTCACCCTGCTCGGCCTGCTGCTCGCCACCTTTCTCATCGCCCGGGTGGTGCCGATCGATCCCGTGCTGGCGGTGGTGGGCGACCGCGCCTCGGCCGAGGTCTATCAGCGCGTCCGCACCGAGCTCGGTCTCGACCAGCCGCTCTGGGTCCAATTCTATCGCTATGTCTCGCTCGTGCTGCACGGCGATTTCGGCCGCTCGGTGCTGACGCGCAATCTCGTCACCGCCGACATCGCCCGCTTCCTGCCGGCGACCATCGAGCTCGCCACCGCGGCGACGGTGCTCGGCGTGCTCCTCGGCATTCCGCTGGGCGTGCTCGCCGCCTCGCGCCAGGGCTCATGGCTCGATCAGCTCATTCGCCTCGTCGGCCTGCTGGGATATTCCGTGCCGGTGTTCTGGCTCGGCCTCATGGGGCTGCTGCTGTTCTATGCCGAGCTCGGCTGGGCGGCGGGGCCGGGCCGGCTCGACATCTTCTACGAGGACACGCTGGCGCCGGTGACCGGGCTGCTGCTGGTCGACAGCGCGCTCGCCGGCGACGGGGCGATCTTCCGCAGCGCTCTGGCGCATCTCCTGCTACCGGCGAGCGTGCTGGGATATTTCTCGCTCGCCTATATCAGCCGCATGACGCGCAGCTTCATGCTCGACCAGCTCGGCCAGGAATACATCGTCACCGCGCGCGCCAAAGGCTTGAGCGAGACGCGCGTGCTGTGGCGCCATGCGCTCGGCAACGTCCTGGTGCCGCTCGTCACCGTGATCGCGCTCTCCTATGCCAGCCTGCTCGAGGGCTCGGTGCTGACCGAGACCGTCTTCGCCTGGCCGGGGATCGGCTCCTATCTCACCAACTCGCTGCTCAGCATCGACATGAACGCCGTCCTCGGCGGCACACTGGTCGTCGGCGTCATCTTCATCGCGCTCAACCTGTTCGCCGATCTGCTCTACCGCTTGCTCGATCCGAGGCTGCGATGAGCGAAAGGGCGCGCTCCTGGCAAGGCTGGCTCGCCAACGACGCGCCCGCCTCGCGCCGCCAGGCACAGCTCGGCGAGGCCTGGCGCCTGCTGCGCGCCGTGCTCCGCCACAGGCTCGCCGTCGCCGGGCTGGTCATTCTCGGCCTGCTGCTGCTGGCGGCGCTGCTGGCGCCGCTGGTCGCGCCCTATCCGCCCGCGGCGCAGGATCTGGCGCAGCGCCTGCAGCCCCCCGGCGTCCGGCATTGGCTCGGCACCGACGAGTTCGGCCGCGACATCCTCTCGCGCCTGCTCTACGGCGCCCGCGTCACGCTCGGCATCGTCGCCCTGGTGACGGCGATCGCCGCACCCGTCGGCCTCGTCATCGGCTGCACCGCCGGATATCTCGGCGGCTGGGCGGATGCGGCGCTGATGCGGCTCACCGACGTGTTCCTGGCGCTGCCGCGCCTCATTCTCGCCTTGGCTCTCGTCGCGGCGCTGGGCGCCGGGATCGAGAATGCGATCCTCGCCATCGCGCTGGTCGCCTGGCCGCCTTACGCGCGTATCGCCCGGGCGGAGACCATGGCGGTGCGGCGCAGCGACTTCATTGCCGCGGCGCGGCTGATGGGCGCCTCGCCAGCGCGCATCGTGCTGCGCCACATCATGCCGCTCTGCCTCGCCTCGGTGATCGTGCGCGTCAGCCTCGACATGGCCGGCGTCATCCTGATCGCCGCCGGGCTGGGCTTCCTCGGGCTCGGCGCGCAGCCGCCGTCGCCGGAATGGGGCGCGATGATCGCCGCCGGGCGCAAATACATGCTCGACCAGTGGTGGGTCGGCGCCATGCCGGGCATCGCCGTCGCGGTGGTGAGCCTCGGCTTCAACCTGCTCGGCGACGGGCTGCGCGACGTGCTCGACCCGAAGCAGCGATGACCGCTCCACTGCTCGAGATCGTCGATCTCCGCATCCGCTTCGCGGGCGGCGGCGACGCGGTGCGCCGCGTGGGATTCGCCCTCGGCCGCGAGCGCCTCGGCATCGTCGGCGAGACCGGCTCGGGCAAATCGCTCACCGGCCGCGCCATCCTGAAGCTGCTGCCGCGCGGCGCCGCGATGTCCGCGGCGCGTCTTGCCTTCGACGGCATCGATCTGCTGACGGCGGGCGAGCGCGCGATGCGCCGGCTGCGCGGCCGCCGCCTCGGCCTCATCCTGCAGGACCCGCGCTTCTCGCTCAACCCGGCGATGAGCATCGGCCGGCAGATCGAAGAGGCGTGTCGCGCTCATCGCCCGGCGTCGCGGCGCGAGGCGCGAGACAAGGCGCTGGCGCTGCTCGAGGCGGTGCGCATCCGCGAGCCGCAGCGCGTCCACGGGCTCTATCCGCATCAGGTCTCCGGCGGCATGGGGCAGCGCGCGATGATTGCGATGATGCTGGCGCCCGATCCCGATCTGCTGATCGCCGACGAGCCGACCTCCGCGCTCGACGTCACCGTGCAGGGACAGGTGCTGTCGGTGCTCGACGACGAGGTGAGCCGGCGCGGCATGGGGCTCATCCTCATCAGCCACGATCTCGCCCTCGTCCGCTCGTTCTGCGACCGCGTGCTGGTGATGCGGCAAGGCGAGATCGTCGAGAGCTGCGCCGCCGCCGAGCTCGCCGCGGCGCGGCATCCCTATACACGGCGCCTGCTCGCGGCGCAGCCGAGCCTCGCGCCATGATCGCCGCGCACGACCTCGCGGCGCGCTTCGGCGCGACGCGCGCCGTCGACGGCATCTCCTTTGCCGTCGCCGCGGGCGAGGCCTTCGGCATCGTCGGCGAGAGCGGCTCGGGCAAATCGACAGTGTTGCGCGTGCTCGCCGGCCTGCATGACGACTGGTCGGGCCGGCTGGAGATCGATGGCGCGCCGCAATCGCCGCGCCGGCGCCGGCCCAGTGGCGCAGCGCAGATGGTGTTCCAGGACCCCTATGGCTCGCTCCATCCGCGTCACACCGTCGATCGCACGCTCGCCGAGCCGCTGGCGGTCCACGGCGTTCCCGCGGCGGCGGCGAGGATCGCCGCCGCGCTCGCCGAGGTCGGTCTCGCGCCCGAGCATCGCTTCCGCTACCCGCACCAGCTCTCCGGCGGCCAGCGCCAGCGCGTTGCCATCGCCCGCGCGCTCATCCTGGCGCCGCGCCTGGTGCTGCTGGACGAGCCGACCTCGGCGCTCGACGCCCCGGTCCAGGCGGAAATCCTGGCGCTGCTGCAGCGCTTGCGCCGCGAGCAGCGTCTCGCTTACGTGCTGGTCAGCCACAACCTCGCCGTCATCGCCGCCCTGTGCGAGCGAGTCGCGGTGATGCGCGAGGGTCGCTTCGTCGAGGAGCTGGCCGTGACCGATCTGCGCGCCGGCCGCGCGCAGCAGGCCTATTCAAGGGAGCTGATCGAGGCGAGCCGCGGTTATCGGCGACGGTGAGGCGGCCGCGGCTGAACCGGCTAGCGCCAGCGTTTGCGCAGCCTTGCTCGGTTGGCGGCGAGCCAATAGAGCGCGATCATGGTGGAAGCGTTCTCGATCCCGCCGCCGCGCAGCATCCGCGCCGTCTCAGCATAGCTCTTCACCACCACCTTGATGTCCTCATGCTCCGCTGCGAGCCCGTGGATGCCGCCGGCGCGGCTCGAGTCGACGCGGCCGCAGAACAGCGCGACCGTCTGGGTCGAGCCGCCGGGGCTGGTAAGCAGGCGATGGATCGGCACCAGCTCGCCCTCGACGGTGAGGCCGGCCTCCTCCTGCGCCTCGCGCCGCGCCACCTCGGCGTAGCTCTTCACCACCACCTTGATGTCCTCATGCTCCGCCGCAAGGCCGTGAACGCCGCCGGCACGGCTGGCATCGACCCGGCCGCAAAACAGCACAACCGCCTCGGTCGAGCCGCCGGGGCTGGTGAGCAGGCG
>JBKQTR010000348.1:0-16708 GCA_052143095.1 Allostellaceae bacterium | reverse complement strand
GATCGCAGAGCGATCGAACGGGTTGGCGGCGCGAAGCGCCATGTCGAAGGACGCAACGCTGTTGATCCAGGTCCGGCGATAAATTCTCGCGCTCTGAGCTTGAAAGGTTTCTCACCATGAACTCCCTGTTCCGCCTGCTGTCCTGCATCGCGCTGGTCGCGCTCATGGCGCTGCCGGGGGCGGCGCGAGCGGACGAGGCGCCGGTGCTGCGCATCGGCTATCAAAAGGCCGGCACGCTCGCGGTGCTGAAGCAGGAGCCGCGGCTCGCGACGCGGCTTGCGGCGCTGCATGTGGCGCTCCAATGGGTCGAGTTCCCGTCGGGGCCGCCGCTGCTCGAGGCGCTCAATGCCGGCAGCGTCGATTTCGGCTATACGGGCGACGCGCCGCCGATCTTCGCGCAAGCGGCGGGCGCGCGGCTGGTCTATGTGGGTTACCTCCCGAGCCCCGGCGCGAGCCAGGCGATCCTGGTGCGCGAGAACGCGCCGTGCAAGACGGTCGCCGATCTCAGGGGGAAGCGGGTCGCCTTCACCAAGGGCTCGAGCGCGCATAATCTCGTCGTCAAGGCGCTGGCCGCCGCCGGCCTCGCCTATGGCGACATCGAGCCGGCCTATCTCCAGCCGCCGGATGCGGCCGCCGCCTTCCGCAGCGGCAGCATCGACGCCTGGGCGATCTGGGATCCCTTCTATGCCCTGACCGAGCGCAGCGAGAAGGTGCGCGTGCTCATCACCGCCGACAAGGTCGCGCCCTCCAACGCGTTCTTCCTGGCCAACCGCGACTACGCCGCCGCCCATGCGGGCATCATCGTCGCCGCCGTCGACGACATGAACACCGTCTCGCGCTGGTCCGAGACGCATCAGGACGAGGTGGCGGCGATCATCTCGAAGTTGACCGGCGTCGACCTCGAAGCGGAGAAAGTGACGGTGGCGCGCAGCGATTACGGCGTGGCGCCGCTCACCGAGGCGGTGATCGCCGAGCAGCAGGAGATCGCCGACACCTTCCACGCGCTGGGCGTCATCCCGCGCGCCATCCAGGTGCGCAAGGCGGTCTGGACGCCGCCGGTCGCCGCCGCGGCGAAGGAGTAGGAGCGATGCAGATCCTTTGGTTCATCCCGACCAGCGGCGATGGCCGCCATTTGGCCCATCCCGCCGGCGCGCGCGTCCTCAGCCCGCGCTATCTGCGCCAGATCGCGCAGGCGGCGGACGAGCTGGGATATTACGGCGTGCTGCTGCCGACCGGGCGCAACTGCCAGGATTCCTGGGTCGTCGCCTCGTCGCTGATCAGCGCGACCGAGCGGCTGCG
Organism: Allostellaceae bacterium; assembly: GCA_052143095.1. GTDB lineage: Bacteria > Pseudomonadota > Alphaproteobacteria > ATCC43930 > CGMCC-115725 > DAHUYF01. Next base: position 15,409 of record JBKQTR010000348.1, on the reverse strand, counting down.
CTTTCTCGTCGCGGTGCGGCCGGGGCTGCAATCGCCCACCGCCGCCGCGCGCATGGCCGCGACGCTCGATCAACTGTCGGAGGGGCGGCTGCTGATCAACGTCGTCACCGGCGGCGATCCCGTCGAGGCGCGCGGCGACGGGCTCTTCCTCGATCACGACGAGCGCTATCGCCTGACCGGCGAGTTCCTGGCGATCTGGCGGCGGCTGATGGCCGGCGAGAGCGTCGATTTCGCCGGACGCCATCTCAAGGTGGAAGGCGCGACGCTGGCTTTCCCGCCGCAGCAGCCGGGCGGCCCGCCGCTCTATTTCGGCGGCTCCTCCGGGATCGGCCAGGAGATCGCCGCCGATCACGTCGACCATTACCTCACCTGGGGCGAGCCGCCGCGGGAGGTGGCCGAAAAACTCGCCCAGGTGAAGCGGCTGGCGGCGGCGCGCGGGCGTCGGCTGCGCTTCGGCATCAGGCTGCACATCATCGTGCGCGAGACCGAGGCAGAGGCCTGGGACGCCGCCGAGGACCTCATCCGCTATGTCGACGAGGCCGCGATCGCCAAGGCGCAGCAGAGCTTCCAGCGCTTCGATTCCGTCGGACAGCAGCGCATGGTGCGGCTGCATCGCGGCCGGCGCGAGACGCTGGAGATCAGCCCCAATCTCTGGGCCGGGGTCGGTCTCGTGCGCGGCGGCGCCGGCACGGCGCTGGTGGGCGATCCCGAGACGGTGGCGGCGCGGCTCAGGGAATATGCCGCGCTCGGCATCGACAGCGTCATCCTGTCGGGCTATCCGCATCTCGAAGAGGCCTATCGCGTGGCGGAGCTGCTCTTCCCGGCGCTGCCGGAGCGGGAAGACCGCGCGCGGGAGGGGCTGCGGGGATCGGACAGCCCGTTCGGCGACTTCGCCGTGCCACGTCCGGCAGCGGCGCGGCGGGTGGGCGCATGATCGCGGCGCGCTTGCCTTCGGCCTGGCGCGCGGGCGTCGTGCCCTGGCTGGTGCCGCTGGCGCTGCTGGCGATGTGGGAGGCGGCGGCGGATACCGGGCTGCTGTCGACCCGCGTGCTGCCCTCGCCGTCGGAGGTGCTCGTCGCCGGCTTTGATCTCGCGCGCTCCGGCGAGCTCTTCCGGCATGTCGCCATCAGCTTCGCCCGCGCCGGTGCCGGGTTTGCCATCGGCGGCACGATCGGCCTGGTGCTGGGGCTGGTCAACGGCCTCTTTCCCTTCGCCTCGCGCCTGCTCGACAGCACGCTGCAGATGATCCGCAATGTGCCGCATCTGGCGCTCATCCCGCTGGTCATCCTGTGGTTCGGCATCGACGAGGAGGCGAAGCTCTTCCTGGTCGCGCTCGGTGTCTTCTTCCCGATCTATCTCAACACCTATCATGGCGTCCGCACGGTCGATGCCGGGCTCAGGGAGATGGGCAGCGTCTATGGCCTCAGCGGGCTCGACCTCTTTCGCGAGGTGATCCTGCCCGGCGCGCTGCCCTCGGTGCTGGTCGGCGTGCGCTATGCGCTGGGCATCACCTGGCTCACGCTCATCGTCGCCGAGACCGTCTCGGCCTCCTCGGGGATCGGCTACATGACCATGAACGCCCGCGAGTTCCTGCAGACCGACGTGGTCGTGCTCGGCATCCTCATCTATGCCCTCCTGGGCAAGCTCGCGGATGCCTCGACGCGGCTGCTCGAGCGGCGCTGGCTCGCCTGGCATCCCGCCTTCCAGCCGGCGGAGGCTGGGTGATGGCGCCGAGCGTGAACGAGCTGGCGCGGCGCAGCCTCGCGGCGGAGCCGCCGGGCGGCGAGTTGGTGCGGCTGCGCCGGCCGGCGCCGGGCGGCGGGCTCGCCATCGACATCGCCGGGCTCGCCAAGAGCTTCGGCGCGCAAGAGGTGCTGCGCACGGTATCGCTGACGGTCCGGCCGGGCGAGTTCCTGGCGATCGTCGGGCATAGCGGCTGCGGCAAGAGCACGCTGCTGCGCCTGGTGGCGGGGCTCGAGACGCCGACGCGCGGCAGCGTCGCGGTCGGCGGCGCCGCGGTGACGGCGCAGGTCGCGGCGGCGCGCATCATGTTCCAGGACGCGCGGCTGCTGCCCTGGCGCCGCGTCATCGACAATGTCGGCATCGGCCGCAAGGGCGAGTGGCGCGCGGCGGCCGAGGCGGCCTTGCGCGCCGTGGGGCTGGAGAGCCGCGCCGGCGACTGGCCGGCGATCCTGTCGGGCGGCCAGCGCCAGCGGGTGGCGCTGGCGCGCGCGCTGGTGTCGCGGCCGAAGCTGCTGCTGCTGGACGAGCCGCTGGGCGCGCTCGACGCGCTGACGCGGCTGGAGATGCAGGATCTGCTGGAGCAGGTGTGGCTCGAGCAGGGCTTCACCGCGCTGCTGGTGACGCACGACGTCGCCGAGGCGGTGGCGCTCGCCGATCGCGTCATCGTGCTCGAGGATGGCATGGTCGCGCTCGAGCAGCAGATCCCCCACCGCCGTCCGCGGCCGCGCGGCGACGGCGAGCTTGCCGCCATCGAGGGCGCCATCCTGGCGAATCTGCTGCGCCGCGGCGGCCGGCCCCTGCCGAGAGGAGAAGCCTCATGACCGCGCTCTCGCCGTTTGCCGTCGCCGGTCGCGCCGCCTTCGCCGACATCGCGCTCGCCGGCGAGGTCGATTGCCTCGTCGTCTTCGGCCTGGCCTGGTCGGCCATCGGAAAGCGCCTGGCCGAGCGGGCGCAGCGCGTCGCCGGCCGCCATGCCGTGGCGGCGCTGTCGATCGATGTCGACGCCCATCCGGAGCTGGCGCGGCGCTGTCGGGTGGCGGCGGTGCCGTCGCTGCTGCTGTTCCGCAACGGCCAGGAGGTCGAGCGCCGCATCGGCGAGGTGAGCGAGCGCGACCTCGATGACTGGATGACGCTGGCGCTGGCGGAGGATTGAGCGCGACGCAGAGGGGAGGGGACATGACGCCGCATCCACACGCCGCGCGCCGCGGCCGACGAAGCTTCGCCGTGACGCGAGAGCAGGGGCGCCTCGCGGTGGTGGCGGAGCCGCCGCGGCCGACCATCGCCATCATCGGCGGGGGATTCAGCGGCAGCCTGCTGGCCCTCCATCTGCTGCGGCGATGTCCGCGCGCCCGCATCGTGCTCATCGAGCGCAACCGCCAGTTCGGCCGCGGCCTCGCCTACGCCACGGGGAATGACAGCCACCTGCTCAACGTCCCGGCCGGGCGCATGAGCGCGTTTCACGACCGGCCCGGCGATTTCGTCGACTGGCTCCGGCGCCAGGAGGCGGGCGGCCGCGACGGCATCCCCTTCGACGCCGGCAGCTTCGTGCCGCGCCGGCTGTTCGGCGCCTATGTGCGCCATCTCCTCAACAGCGAGCTCAAGGGCGGCGATGCCGGGCGGCTGGAGCTGCTGCGCGGCGAGGTCATCGACATCGTCGAGACCGGGCAATTGCTGCTGACGCTCGACCGCGAGCGGGCGGTCGAGGCGCATGTCGCGGTGATGGCGCTGGGCAATTTCCCGCCGGAGCCGCCGCCGGTGGCCGATCCCTGGATCTATGGCAGTCCCTGGTACAAGGGCGATCCCTGGGGCTGCGACACGCTTGCGGCGCTCGATCCCGAGGCGCCGGTGCTGCTGATCGGCACCGGCCTCACCATGGTGGATCAGACCATGTCGCTGCTCGACCTCGGCCATCGCGGCAAGGTGCATGCGCTGTCGCGGCGCGGCCTGCTGCCGCGCCGCCATGCGCCGCAAGGCGAGGCGGCGGCGCTGCTGCCGCAGGCGCTGCCGCCGAGCATCGCGGCGCTGACGCGGCTGCTGCGCCAGGAGATCGCCCGCGAGCGCGAGAACGGCGCGAGCTGGCAGGCGATCATCGACGCGCTGCGCCCGGTGACGCAGGAGCTGTGGCTGTCGCTGCCGCCGGCGGAGCGCGCGCGCTTCCTGCGCCACATGCGGCCGTGGTGGGACGTGCATCGCCATCGCCTCGCGCCGGAGATCGCCCGGCGCGTCGATTTGCTGCTGCGGCTCGGGCGGCTCACGGTGGCCGCCGGCCGCATCACCGCCTATCGCGAGACGCCGTCCGGCATCGATGTCGACTACCGCGCGCCCCGCGGCGGCGGGATGCGGCGGCTCCCAGGCATCGGCCGCATCATCAACTGCGCCGGTCCCGCCTGCGATTTCGATCGCATCCGCAACCCGCTGGTGGAGCGGCTGCTGCAGCGCGGCCAGGCGCGGCCCGACGCGCTGCGGCTCGGCCTCGACGTGACGCTGCAAGGCGCGCTCAAAGCGGGCAACGGCGCGATCTCGCAGCGTCTCTACGCCGTGGGCCCGCTGACCAAGGGATTGTTCTGGGAGATGACCTCGGTGCCCGACATCCGCCGGCAATGCGAGCTGCTGGCAACCCATCTGGCGCAGATCGTCGCGAGCCACCGCTTCGCGAGGCTCACCCATGACGGGCAGGGCGAGAGCGAGCCGGGAAGCGTTGCGGTGCTGCGCCGGGCGGCGGGTGTGGCGGAGGCGACGCGCGAGCTGCAATAGCGGCGGAAGGCCGCGGCGCGGCGACCGCGATCAGCAAACCCACCACCGTCGTCATGTTGCCGATTTGTCGATCGTGAGATCGATCGCCCCGACCTGACCAAGGCATATCACGCGACGGCTGTCAGCGGTCGGGCCCGTTTGATCCGTTCGCGTTCGAGGGAGCGAGTGCATCGCCTTCCACAGATCGCTGCGCCGCTCCACGTTCAGCCAGAATTCGGCGCTGTTGCCGAACACGCGGGCAAGGATGAGAGCGGTCGAGGCGGTCACGGTCCTGCGGTCGTTGCAGAGCTCGTTGACGTGTTTGCGTTGCACGCCCATCGCTTCGGCCAACGCACCTTGCGTCAGGCCCATCGGCTTCATGAACTCTTCGATCAGAATTTCGCCAACGCTCGCCGGTTTGCGCTTCGTCGTCACTATGGCTCACCTCACAGATAACTATGGTCGTCCAGATAGACGCCTGTCGCTTCACCTCGACGGCCATCCCACTGGCCCCGATACCCAGAGCTACCGAAATGCCTAGCGACACGGGTCTGGCGAACCCAGATTATAGGATCGCGGTTTCGCGAGGCGAATGGCTGCCAGCTTGGTAAAAGGCGCTCCTCTGTAGCCGCATATTCAGACGCCTTATTCGCTAGGACGCCGACGATGGAAGCTGAGGATAGAGGCTCCGGCCTGCCGGACTTGCTCCGCGACGGGCTCGACGTGGTTTTCGTCGGCATAAATCCGTCGATCTTCTCGGCCGTGCAGGGGCATTATTTCGCGCGGCGCACGAACCGCTTTTGGCCATGCTTCTCACGCTCGAGCTTGAGCCTTCGCGCGAGGCAGAGGCTGGGGCTGACGCAGCTCGAGCCGATGCATGACCGCCTGCTGCTCGACGACGGCTTCGGGTTCACCGATGCGGTGAAGCGCGCGACCGCGAGGGCGGCCGATCTCACGCTGGCCGAGCTTGCCTCGGGGGTGCCGCTTCTGGTTGCGAAAATCGAGCGCTATGAGCCGAAGATCGCCTGCTTTCACGGGGTAACCGCGTACCGGCAGGTGCATCGCGCCATCACCGGCCTCACATCGCATCCCGGCCTCGGACCGCAAGCGCTGCGCATCGCTCGCACGCGGCTGTTCGTCGTGCCCAATCCAAGCCCGGCCAATGCTCATTACACGCCGGCCGACCAAACGCGCTGGTACGACCGGTTGGCGCGTTACGCTCATGAGATCGACCGCTGATCGCCGCGACGCATCCGGCAATGACACCCGGCCATGGCCGCCGGCGCCAGCTCAGCCGAGCGCTTGGCGCGAAGCGGCGGCGGGTCTGTCGGCTGAAGCGCCCGGTTCGGCGGCCTTAACCTCCAATTCCATGTAGTAGACGCCGTGGAATTGCCCCGCAGCGAAAAGCGAGCGTTGCTCGGTGCCGAAAATTGTGAAGCCAAAGCTCTTGTAGAATTGCTGGCCACGAACATTGCTGAGCGTGACCTGCAACGAAATGGCGACGATCTCAGGATGCTCCTTGGCCCAAGCGATGGCCGTTCGCATAAGCGCTTGCGCCACGCCGCTCCCGCGACACTCGGGGACAACGTACATGCCCCAAAGAAATGCCTTGTGTCCGTATTTCCGACTGAGCCGCCGGGAAAGCACCAGCACGCCAACAAGCCGGCTGCCCTCGAAAGCGCCCCAGGCAACCGTGCCCTCTGAAGGATAGGCGGACAGCAAGGCGGCGATGCCGGACTCGCCTGCGGCCAGCTCGCGCTCCGCGTTGAAGCCGACGAATTGTGGGAACTCCTGCTCGGATTGAAGTCTGAGCGCGAAGTAGCTGCTGGCATCCGTGGACGCGACTTCTCGAATGAGCACTTGGCCTCCCGGTGCTTAACCCGGGATTCCCCGGATGACTCGCGATCTCGCGTGAATAGTCGGGCTTTTCCGGCCTTGCTGCAAGGCAGCGACGGGGTGCAGACGGCAAGCGGCGATCGTGCCCCAGGACGTGGCGTAAGAGCGGCGGAACGCCGGAATACCGAGCGGCGGACAAGATTCGCGAGACGTCCAATTGGAATTGTATAATTGTTGTATTCAGGGTCGGACATCGAAGCGAGGTCTATGAATGACCAGACAGATCATCACCCTGGGAGGCAAGCCGGCTTTCGTCGTGATCCCAATCGAGGAGTGGCGTCGCATCGAGGCGACGCTGGAGGATCGCGCTGATGCCGCTTCCGTGCGTGCGTTCCTGAGACATCCGACCGAAACCTTCCCGGATTCCGTGGTGGCCGCAATCCTTGATGGCACTCATCCGCTCAAAGCTCTGCGCGAGCATCGCGGCCTGACGCAGGCCGACTTGGCAAAGGCCTCCGGTACAAGCTCGGTTTACATCTCGCAGATCGAGCGTGGCGAACGCCGTGCCGGCCGCAAGCTGCGAGCGAAGCTCGGCAGGGCACTGGGCGCGGAGCCCAAACTGTTGGAGCTTAACGACGATTAGACTGACGGGTTCGCTCGTCCCCCTGTCAGATAAGTCATGACGCGCCAACCTATCCCATCGCCGCCAGCCGCTCGATGAAGCGTCCCTTCTGGCCATGCCGCTCACGGAGTGCGCGGAGGCGGCGGCGGAAGTCCTCGATCGTGCCGCGCTCTTCGGCAATCGCCTTGAGGTCGAATAGAAGGCTCGCGGCCGTGTCGTAGCCGTTCGGGTTGCGGCGCGCGATCTCGGTCTCGATCTCACGCCAAACGCGGTCACCCCGCCGCACGATCGCGTCGAGCCGGGCGCGGCGCGCTTTCTCTTCTTCCTCCGCCTGGCGTCGCCGTTCCGCCGCTGCCTTTTCGGCTGCCGCGCGCTCGCGGGCGAGACGGATCGCGCGGGCGCGGGCTTGCAACTCGCCGACGCTGCGCGCGGCAGCCGCCGGAGCACCGGCTTCGCGTCCAAGACGGTTGCGAACCTCGGCCCGCAGCTCGGCCGCTACATGGGGAGCGCCGTCGAGCAGCCGCATGAGCATGTCGTTCTTCTCGCGATCGGGCATCGTCGCAATCACCCTGCGAACGGCATCCGGAGAGATCCTGTCTGCGCTTGCGTCGGCGGGGCGTTCGGCCGCCGCTTCGACAAGATCGGGATCGAGGTCGAAGAAGCTCGCGAAAGCGTCGAGCGCCCCGGTCATCGGCCCGATCCCCGGCATCGGCTCCGGCTCGTCCGTCTTGACCGCGTCGGCCTCGACCGCGGTCAGCCACAGGAGGTAGAAGAGCCGCAGGTCGCCGGCGAGCACATCCGCCCGCAGCGGCGCCAGCGCCGCAAGCCAGTCCGAGCCGTCGTCCCAATCCTCGACCTCGATTTCGTCGCGCCGGATGTCGAGAATCAGATTTTCGTCCGAGCTCCGGAGCTTCGCGCCATCGACCTTGGCGAGGAAGCCATCGAGGAGAGGCCGGTCGACCACCCGCTTCGGCAGGCGGATCATGAGCCGGCGCGAGCCCCAATTCGCGAGATAGAGGTGAAGGTCGAACCAGCGCTCCATGAGCTTGGCGGGATCGCCTTTGAAGTCGCCCCATTCATAGGAGTTCGTGAAGCTCGTGGTCGTGATCCGCGCCCGCGTCGACAACGCCCTGAGCGCCTGCCGATCCGCCTCGGTGAGCGGCCGGTCGATCGCCTGGAACTCGTAATATTGGTACTCGCTCAAGAAGGCCTCCCGCCATGGCCCCGCAAAGATGAATGACGAACCGGTCGAGACTCCGCCGGCCGCCGTCAAAGCGGATGCAGGAGGCCGTCCGTCTCAAGAATGTGGAGCGCCTCGGCGAACGTCAAGCCAGTGTGGAGCCGCCACCATTTCCCGGTATGCCGCATCCAGTAGACGTCGAACCTGTCGCGGCCCACGCGGTCGATCCGGGCAAAGGGCGCGTCGAACTCCTCGCCGCGATTGTCCTCCATGCCCGACCTGTAGCGCTGCATGAAGCGATACCGCCCCCCGGACCAGGCACCGTGGATGTCGACCACGAAATTCAATTCGGTCGGCCTGATCTCCGGCAAGAAGCGCGGCTTCAAGACGTCGCGAATGAAAGTTTCGCAGGCTGCGATGATCGCCTGCTTCTCGACGTCGTCGGTCGACGCCAGCGAGGTTTGGCGCGCCGTGCGTTTCTTTCGGGTCATGTCCTCGATCCGCTTTGTGCCTTCCAGCCGGTCCGGCCGGCATCATAATGCGGAAATCCGCGACGGGATCACCTCGTCATGTGGTGCTCATCATCGTCGGGTGTGGCCCACCGCTGTCCGCGACTTCGCCCGCTCACTGCTTCTCACGATGGTTCCGGCGCGCTGGATGGTTCTGATCGGCCTGTCGGCTCGATCACTTGTCCCACGGTGCCGGGGTTCGGAGCAATTTGCGTAGACGAGGATTGTCAGCCGGCGGTCGGTTCAGGGCGTCGATGAACCGCCGATAAGTTGCGTCATCGAGAGCAAAGAAACGCCGGTCGAGCAGCACCGTCTCGGCCTCGCGGCAGGCCGTATCCAGAATGAATTCCGATCGGCTCTTTCCGAGTGCCTGTGCGGCACGGTCGATGACGTCGCGCTGCTGCGGCGTCACCCGGATGGTGATGGTGTCGTTGCGGACACGGCCGGCGTTGGTTCGTGCCATCTGTTTCCCTCCGGGCGCCATTCTGGCGCACATAAATAAATGCGCTTTCTGCGCGCGACGCACAATGGCGCCGATCTCGATTTCTCTGCCTCGGCCAGGCACGGCCGGCCGCTTGACCGCGTACCGACAGCGCTCATCTAACAAGCGGCTGCTTGTCGACCTCCCGCGGCCGCGAGGGAGAGCCTCATGGGACGCATTCTGCCGCTGCTCGCCGCCGGGCTGCTGGCGCTGACGCTGGCGGCGTGCAGCGAGGCCGCGGCGAAGAAATCGCCGCCGAGCGAGTACGAGCGCGAGTTCGAGCGCTATCACAGCTTCCCCTACAATATCGACAACGGATAAGGTGCCGCTCGGCGCGCCGGAGGAGGAGAGCGATGTCAATCCATCCCAGACTGCCGACGCTCCCGGCCGGGCGGTCGCTGATGCTTCTCTCGACGGCTGTCGCGGCGGCGATCCTGCTGCTGGCCTCCCGCCTGCTGCCGGTCGAACTCGGCCGCGGCAGCGCACCTCCCGCCGTGACGATGCCGGCCTATCTGCACGCCGAGAGCACGGCCGGCGCGCCGGCTCCGACCGCGACCGTGGTCTCGTCGGATGCGCTGCCGCATGTCGCCGGCAAGCGCGTGACGACTGTGCTGGTCGAGTTCCCGCCGGGCGGGTTCTCGCCGGAGCATCATCATGCGGGATCGGTGTCGGTCTATGTGCTGTCGGGCGAGATCGAATCGCAGCTCGCCGGCGGACCGGCGGCGGTCTATAAGCCCGGCGATATGTTCTTCGAGCCGCCGGGCGCCGTCCATCTCTTCGCCCGCAATATGAGCACCACGGAGCCCGCGCGCATCCTGGCGGTCTTCGTCCATGACGAGGGCGCGCAGCTCACGACGTATCATTGAGCGCGGCGCGACGCCAAGCGTCGTCGCCGGCGGGCGCCAGCGGTTGCTCTCGCAACCGCGAGAGCCCGCACTGTGCAGGGCGGCTTTCGCGATTGCTGCGCAATCGCTGTCGCCGCCACGGACGAACTCGCTTCGCGAGTTCGCCTAGCTATCGCGGCGGCTGGAGCTCGATGCCGTAATGGGCGTAGACGCGCTTTACCGTGCCGTCAGCGATGAGGCGGGTCAGCGCCGCGTCGATCGCCTGACGCAGCTCGGCATCGGGTCGCCGCATGCCGACGGCGACGTTCCAGGAGAGGTCGGGCTCGCCGTCGAAGACGTAGGCGAGCCTGAGCCGCGCGTCGGGATGCCGCAGATTGAAATATCCCACCGAAGTCGGCGTCACCGCGGCGGCGTCGATCTCGCCCTTGGCCAGCATGGCCAAGAGCTCGTCCTCGAACAGGCCGGGCACGGTGTCGATGCCGCGCTTGTCGAGCGTCATCGCCGCGATCGAGCTGGTCAGCACGCCCACCTTGCGCCGGCCGAGCCCGTCGAGCGAGCGGGTCTTGTCGCCCGCGCGCAGCGCCAACGCCACGCCGCTGCGGCGATAGGGCTTGGAGATCTGCAGCCCGGACTCCTCTTGCGCTTCGGGATCGGCGATGCTGTCCATGACGATGTCGCACGGCGCGCGGAACAAATCATAGCGGGTGATGATCCATTCGCGCGTGAGGCTCACGCCGAGCTGGCGCGCGAGCGCCTCGGCGAGCTCGACCTGGAAGCCGTGCCGACGGCCGTCCTTGCTGGCAAACGGCAGCGAGTTCGGATGGGCGCAGAGCGCAAGCGTGCCGCTCGACTTGATATCCGCCAGCGCGCGCGCTGCCGCCGGTGCGGCGAGCGCCGCAGAGAGCAGCAGTGCGGTGACGGCGATGGAGCCGGCGCGCGGCATGGCGGTCACTCCGGCTTCAGGTTGCGGATGTAGTGCACGATGCTCTTGATCTGGCCCGCGGTCAACGCCTGGCCGAAGGCCGGCATATAGCCTTCCTTGCCGTGCTTGATGCGGTTGATGATGAAGGCGTCGCTGCGCTGGGTGCCCATGAGCTGCGGGCCCTTGCCGGCGACGCGGCCGCCATCCTGGTGGCAAAAGCCGCAGGTGGAGGCGAAGAGCCCAGCCACCTCGTCGTCGTCTATCGCCTGGTCCTGCTTGGCGGCGAGGCTCGGCGTGGCGGCGAGGGAGAAGGCGAGGACGACAATTCCAATGACGGATATCGGCATTTCTTGTGCTCCACAGCCGAAAGGGCGGGGCAACCTCGCCCCGCCCTTTCAAACGCTTGTCCCAGGACTATTTCAGCGTATAGACCGTCAGCACGCCGGTGTTGCGCGGCATGCTGGTAAAGGGCTCGCCGAACATCTTGGGAAAGCCGTCGGTCGCCATGCCGCCCCAGCCGGCGACGACGGCAACATACTGCTTGCCGTTGGCGGCGTAGGTCATGATGCCGCCGTCATGGCCGACGCCATCGGAATGCGACCACAGCTCCTTGCCGTTGCGCGAATCATAGGCGTGGAGCATGCCCTCGGCGTCGGGTACGAAGAGCAGGTTGCCGGCCGTCGCCAGCAGGCTCGCCAGCGGCGGCTCCTTGAACTTCACCTGCCACTTGATCTGGCCGGTGACGGGGTCGCGCGCGTCGACATGGCCCCAGGGTTTGTCGGTGCCCGGAGGCGGCACTTCGTGGAAATCGGCGCCGATATTGAGCTGCGCCTGCGGCTCGAGGATCGGCCGGGTCTTCACCACCTTCAGATCCATGCACCACTCGTTGCCGACCTTGAAGTAGGTGCCGGTGCGGGGATCATAGGCGCCCGAATTGAAGCTGACGCCGCCATCGATCGCCGGGCAAAGCGGCGGATCGACATGGCCCGCGGTGAAGTCGCGGCGGCCGACGAGCGCGCCGGTCTTCGGGTCGATGTTCTGCACGAAGTTGCTGTTCTCGGTGATGCGCCACACGTTGACGAGGCTTGCGTCGCCGCGGTTGTAGACGAAGATGTAGCCGCTCTTGTTGGGATGGACGACGAGGCTCCTGCCGCCCTCGTCGATCATGACGAACTCGCCGACGGCGCTGTCGAAATCCCAGCCGTCATGCGGCAGCTCCTGGTGATAGAATTTGAGCGTGCCGGTGTCGGGATCGAGCGCGATGACCGAGGTGGTGTAGAGGTTGTCGCCCGGCCGGGCGCCCTTGTGCATGAAATCCGCTCCCGACCAGTCATAGAGCGGCGCCGGGTTGGCGGTGCCCCACCACAGCGTGTTGGTCGCGGCTTCATAGGTGCCGGGCATCCAGCCGCCGCCGCCTCCGGTGCGCCAGGAATTGTGGCCCCAGGTCGCCAGCGACGCCGTGTCGGGAGCGACGGTGAGGAAGGTCCATTTCTTCTTGCCGGTGCGGGCGTCGACGCCGAAGATCGGACCGCGATAGGGCCACTCGCCGCCCTGCGCGCCGATTACCACCATGTCCTTGACGACGATCGGCGCGCCGGTGAAGCCCACGGTCAGCTTCTTCGAGTTGATGAGCTTGGTGTCCCAGACCCGCTTGCCGGTCTTCTGGTCGATGGCGATGAGCCTGCCATCCATCGTGCCGACATAGATCCGGCCATGCCCCAAGGCGACGCCGCGGTTATAGGGCGAATGCGTCTGCCGCTTGATGAGCGCCTCGTCGAGCTTCGGGAAATAGGACCAGATGACCTTGCCGGTGGCGCCGTCGAGCGCGTAGACCCGGCTGTAGGAGCCCGAGTAATAGAGGATGCCGTCCTGTGCCAGCGGCATCGACTGCAGGCCGCGGGTGTCGCGGCCGGGATCGTGCGTCCAGGCCACCTGCAGGTTCTTCACGGTGTCGGCGTTGATCTGGTCGAGGCCGCTGAAATCGTAGTCCCGCCAGGTGCCGTGATAGCTGGTCCAATCCGCCCCCGTTGCGCCGTCCGGCGGCACCGCCATCGCCATCGCCGGCATGGGCGCCGCCGCCTGCGGCGCGGTCCCCGTCTCCTGCTGGGCGCAGCCTGTCAGCAGCGCACCCATGGCGATCGCCATGGAAAATGCTATTGCCTTATTCTGATGCATCGCTCCCTCCTGGTTATGGCGGCAGCGTGCCGAGGCCGGCCCCTGCCGCTCATTTTCCTTTGCCCCCTGGGGCAGGAAATGCCTTAGCCGGCATTCCCGATAGGTCCGATTAAATCGGCCATCAAAGGTAGAGTAGCCGCAACCATCGATGGCGCCAAGCCGCATCCCAAGGCGAGCCCGCAATCGAGCGACACATTGGCAAATTGGGGCTTGGGGATCTCGCTCCACCCTCCCACAGGCAGGGCAATCGCATATACGCATAGGGGTTCACCACGGAGGCACGGAGGGCACGGAGAAGAGGTGTTTGGGCGCGCGAAGCGCGCCATTCTTCGCTTCTCCGTGTCTCCGTGGTCCATCTTTCCCACCCAGCCGCTTGACGGCAGATGCGATTGCCCTGCTCCCACAGGCGAGGCGAGGGCAGGGAGGGGGTGGCCCAGCCTGATCCGGGCCGGCTAGGCTGGCGGCACTTCGTCGCGCGCCGTTGCCCGGGGAGGAAACGCCCATGCCGTCCTTCGATCCCATCGCCTCGCGCACGGTCGCGTCCGGCGATCATCACGAGCCCGCCTTCGTCCATGCCGAGCAGGTCAAGGCGGCGCGCGCCAAGCTCGCCGATCATCTCGCACGGCGCAAGCGCCGGCCCAACATCCTGATCTTCCTGATGGACGATGTCGGCTGGGGCGATTTCGGCTGCTATGGCGGCGGCGTCGCGGTCGGCGCGCCGACGCCAAATTTCGACCGCATCGCGCGCCAGGGGCTGCAGCTCACCTCGTGCTATTCGGAGCCGAGCTGCTCGCCGTCGCGCGCGACGCTGCTTACCGGGCGGGTGCCGCATCGCCACGGGCTGCACCGGCCGCCGATGTATGGCGAGCCCGGCGGGCTCCAAGGAGAGATAACGGTGGCGCAGCTCCTCTCGGATGCCGGCTATGTGACGCAAGCGGTCGGCAAATGGCATGTCGGCGAGAACATCGCGTCGCAGGCGCAGAATGTCGGCTTCGACGATTTCTATGGCTTTCTCTCGGTCTCCGACATGTACACGGAATGGCGCGATCCGCATTTCTTCCCGGAGATCGTCTATTCCGAGGCGCGCACCGACTGGGTCAAGAACATGCCGTTCAACCGCTGCTTCGTCCATGCGAAGAAAGGCGGCGAGGCCGAGGCGGTCGAGGAGGTGACCATCCCGGTGCTGTCGCTGCTGGACGAGAAATGGTGCCAGTACTCGACCGGCTTCATCGAGCGCATGGCCGGCGGCGATCGGCCCTGGCTGCTCTATCACTGCACCCGCGGCGCGCATTTCGACAATTACCCGCATGAGCGCTTCCTCGGCAAATCGCCGGCGCGGCACCCCTACAAGGACACGCTGCTGGAGCTCGACGACATCGCCGGCAGGCTGCTCGAGACGCTGCGGCGCACCGGGCAGCTCGAGGATACGCTGATCTTTGTCTCCTCCGATAACGGGCCGCATCTCGAGACCTGGCCCGACAGCGCCTTCACGCCGTTCCGCTGCGCCAAGGGCTCGACCTGGGAAGGCGGCGTGCGGGTGCCCGGCCTGCTGCTCTGGCCGGGCATGATCGAGGCCGGGCGCCAGAGCGACGGCCTGTTCGATTTCAACGATGTGCTGCCGACCCTGCTCGGGCTTGCCGGCGAGGCCGAGCGGCTGCCGGCGGACCGCTACACCGACGGCGTCGACCAATCCTCGTTCCTGCTGGCGCCGGAGGGGTTGTCGAACCGCAAATATCATTATTACTGGCTGGGCCCGACCTTCTCCGGCCTGCGCTGCGGCGAGTACAAGATGCTGCTCAGCGCCACCAGCGACGATGACGGCGACGCCGCGGGGTCCGGCGGCTTCACCGGCGTGCTGCAGCGCTTCGCCTATGCGCGGCTCTACAACCTCTATCTCGATCCCAAGGAGACACATAATTACATGACGCGCAAGCTCGCCTATGTCGAGGCGTTCCAGACCGGCATGCGCGCGCATCTCGGCAGCTTCAAGCGCTACCCGCCGAAGACGGTGATGGGGCTGAAGGCGCCGGACCAGCGCCGCTCGTGAGCCGCTGCCGGAGACGGTATAGTCGGCGCCATGGAGAAGATCGTCAAAGCCTTCGCGCCGGAGGCCGAGGGGCCGCTCAGCGGCATCCGCGCCATCGACCTGTCGCGCCTCGTCGCCGGCAACATGCTGAGCCTGCAGCTGGCCGATTTCGGCGCCGAGGTTATTAAGCTCGAGCCTGCGCGCGGCGACCCGCTCCGCCATTGGCGCGAGAAGGGCGTGCCCGCTTATTGGAAGGTCTATGGCCGTAACAAGAAGAGCGTCCGGCTGGAGCTGAAGACCGACGAGGGCCGCCATCGCTTCACCGAGCTGTTGAAGA
>JBKQTR010000347.1:0-15643 GCA_052143095.1 Allostellaceae bacterium | reverse complement strand
CCTCGAAGGCGCGCACCACCCGCGCCGGCGTGCCTTTGAGACCCTCGCGCTGGGGATCGTCGCCGGCCCATTCAATCAGCAGCCGCACCGCCCGCTCCGCCTCCGCCTGGCTCGGGCGCCGCGCCGCCTCCCGGGCGAGCTTGACGCGTCGTTGCGATCCATCCATGACGGCACATCCTTCGGCGTTTCGGCCGCAGGGACTTAGCCGAGCCCCCTCCCGCTGTCCACGGACGGTCGCATGAGCCTTGGCGATGGCCGCCCCGCGCTCCGCGCACGCTCGGCCGACCGGCCGTTCCTCGCGATGCCGCAAGCCCATTTTCGCTCAGATTGAGCGGCGTACGCGAAATTATCTCTTCCGGTGCAGGCCTTGGGGCACCCGGTGCCATCCGTCGGGAAGCGCTTTTTTCCTGCCGCCGCGCGGCGCGCCGCCGGCCTCGAGCCGGAGAGCCGGCGGACCAGCGGCGCGGTGGCGCAGCAACTGGCGCAGCTTCAGCAGCGCGCGCAGCTCGAGCTGGCGCACCCGCTCCTTGGAGACGCCGAGCGCGCGGCCGAGCTCCTCGAGCGTGGCGCCGTCCTCGCGCAAGCGGCGCGCGTCGATGATCTGCCGCTCGCGCGGGCTGAGCTCGCCCAGCGCCTCGGCAAGCCAGCGGGCGCGCGTCGCGCCGTCGCGCCGGCCGATCGCCGCCTGCTCGGGGCTGGGCCTGCCGTCGGCGATGACATCCTGGCGATCGTCCTCGCCCTCGCCGAGCGGCGCGTTAAGCGACAGATCGGCGCCGCCGAGCCGCAGCTCCATCTGCTCGACCTCGGCGAGTGCCACGCCGAGGGTGGCGGCGATGCGGCGGCGGCCGGCATCGTCGAGCGGCGCGCCCGACTGCTCCTCGATGCGCGCGCGCAGCCGGCGCAAATTGAAGAACAGCGATTTCTGCGCCGCGGTCGTGCCGGTGCGCACGATCGACCAGTTGCGCAGCACATATTCCTGCATCGCCGAGCGGATCCACCACGCGGCATAGGTGGAGAAGCGCACGTCGCGCTCGGGCTCGAAGCGCCAGGCCGCCTGCATCAGCCCGACATTGCCCTCCTGCACCAGGTCGCCCATCGGCAGGCCGTAGCTGCGATAGCGCGCCGCGATGGCGATGACGAGGCGGGTATAGGCGCGCGCCAGCTCGTGCAGCGCCGTCGTGTCGGCGGCCTCGCGCCAGCGCCGCGCCAGCGCGAACTCGCGCGCCCGCGGCAGCAAGGGCGTCCGCATCGCCGTCTTGATGAAGCCGAGATTGGCGCGTTGCGTCGCGGGATCGTCGATATGAACCATGGCCGCTCCCCCCTCCGCCAACATCCACGGGGGCGCGATGGTTTCGGCGCGCTCTCAGCTCTCGATGGTTTCGAGCACGGTCCCGTCCGGCGCAAGGCAGGCGGCCAGGAGCACGCCGCCGAAGCCGCTGCCGGCGTCGAGCGAGACGGCGTAAGGGCTCTCGAGCAGCCCGCCATGCCGCCGGTCATAGCCGCGGATGACGCGGCGAAAGCTGCCATAGGGCGCGTCGAGCTCGAGCAGGTTGACCCCGCCCCACCACAGCGCGTCGCGCTGCAGATCGAGCGGCTTGCCGGGGTCGACCCCGGCGTGGACGAAGAGCAGGTCGCCGTCGCCGGCGATGGCGTAGCGCTTGATGCCGGTGAGCAGCTGGCGATGGCCGGGATGGATGTCGACCGCCGCGCGCAGCGCGGCGGTCCAGCGGGTGATCCCCAGCGCGCCGGCGCCGGCGGCGACGAGGGCCTGGCGCGCATCGCCGCCATAAGCCGCGAGCGTGGCGCCGACCCCGTGATCGAGCATCCATTGCAGCACCTCGCGCGGGTTGGGCGCGAATTGCAGCTGCAGCAGCTTCTGCCACATCTCCTCTTGGGCGCCGCGCAGAAAAGCGATGTCGCCGGTAAAGGCGAGGCGGCGCGCGATGAAGAGGCGGCGGAACTGAAGGAGCTCGTCGAGCGTGGCGGCGATTTCGCCGCCGTGGCCGAGATAGCCGCCGAGATAGACCAGCCGGTCGCCGCGCTCGATCAGCGGCGCCAGCCGGGCGTGGAGCCGGGCGAGTCGCGTCGCCTCGCCATGGATGGCGGCCACCGCCCAAATGCGCCGCGGCCGCACGAGACGGGCGAAGATTTCGGAATCACGAGGGGCGGACGTGGTCACGTCCGCCCCTTATCACAATCTCCGCTGCAGCGCCATCGGCGATCAGCAGAGGCCGCTTTTGCTCACGCCGCGCTCAGCATCTGCTCGAGGCGCCGTGTGGCGGTATCCTCGTCGATCTTCTCGACGGCGGCGAATTCGCGCACCAACCGGTCGAGCGCCGCCTGATAGATCTGCCGCTCGCTGTAGGATTGCTCGGGCTGGCCGACATTGCGATAGAGGTCGCGCACCACCTCGGCGATCGAGGCGGGATCGCCGGAATTGATCTTCTGCTCGTATTCCTGGGCGCGCCGGCTCCACATGGTGCGCTTGGCGCGCGAGCGGCCCTTGAGCTTGGCCAGCGCCGCGTCCATCTCCTTGCGCGTCGACAGCCGCCGCAGCCCCGAGCCCTTGGCCTTGGCCAGCGGCACGCGCAAGGTCATGCGGTCCTTGTCGAAATGGACGACGAAGACGTTCAACGTATAGCCGGCGATCTCCTGCATCTCGATGCCGAGGATCTTGCCGACGCCGTGAGTCGGGTAGACCACGAGATCGCCCGCCGCGAAACCAATCTTTTCCGACATTTTTTTCTCTCGATCTAAGGCGTCCAAGGCGTGCCGGGCAGAAAGGACACAGGCATAAGCCTATGCAGGCCGATCCGGCGCCCCGGGAGGTGCGCCCGCCGGCTCCACTGCCCGGATCCTCTTTACCGGGAGCGACGCGATAAGCTCACGTCTTTCATTATATATACCACAAACGAGGCCCGAATACCAGCAGCACAGCCATGCAGCAGGCGCAAGTTACCGACTGTCCGGTGATATGAGGTTAACGCTTCCCTGGGTTGGGGCTGAAGAATTTCTCGAACTTATCGGGAACACCCTTGAACTCATCGGCGTCGCCCGGCGCTTCAGCTTTGCGTGTAATGTTTGGCCAGCTTGTCGAATACTGGCGGTTGACCTCTATCCATTTCTCGGCGACCGGCTCGCTATCGGGAACGATGGCCTCGGCCGGGCACTCCGGCTCGCAGACGCCGCAATCGATGCATTCGTCGGGATGGATGACGAGCATGTTCTCGCCCTCGTAGAAGCAATCCACGGGGCAGACCTCGACGCAATCCATGTATTTGCACTTGATGCAGGCCTCGGTGACGACATAAGTCATGGTTCAGCACTCTTTCATCATCAGTCCAGGGCAGATCCGCCCGATCCCAAGCATCAGCCGGCAGCGTCGAGTCCGAGCCGGCGCTGCACCCGTCGCCGCGCCTCGCCGCGCTCGTGGTCGGAGACGTCGACGAGGCCCGCAACCCGTCGCAGCATGGCATCCTCGAGCGGGTCGAGCACGCCGTCGGCATAGGTGACTTCCCACATCATCTCGACGAGCTCGAGGCGCCTGGCGTGGGAAAAGCGCTGGTTGATCAGGCGTGTCGCGCCGAAGAGCTGGACCGAGCGCTCCGCCCGCTGCTCTCCCGCCCGCGCCAGCGCATCTGCCGCCGCCTCGTCGAGCTGAAAGTGCTGCTGCAGGATCCGCCGCACCGCCGCCCGCTCCACCGCGTCGAAATGATCGTCGAGCTGCGCCGCTTCCACCAACAGCGCCGCCACCGCCAGCCGCACCTCGTCCGCCCCGTCCGATGCCTGCCGATCCCCCTCCGTCAGCCACGCTTTGAGCCGATCAATCATGGCCTTGCGTAGCACGCGTTTTGCCCAGGTTCAACCCCAGCCGGATTGGGGAATTTCCGAACGAACGCCGCCGCGATCGCGCGCCTCGACCGGCGGTCCGACATAGCGGGCGCGCGGCCGGATCAGGCGGTCGGCGGCGTATTGCTCCTGCGCCTGGGCGAGCCATCCCATGCTGCGGCCGATGACGAACAGCGCCAGCCCCGCCCCCAGCGGCAAGGCGAGCGAGCGGCGCAGCAGCGCCAGCGCGAAATCGATGTTGGGCGGGCGGCCGATCAGCGCCGTCACCGACGCGGCGACGCGCCGCCCAGCATCGGCGAGCGGCGCGTGCTGCTCGCACAGGAGATCAAGCAGCAGGCGCGCGCGCGGATCCTCGTCGCGATAGAGATGATGGCCGAAGCTCGGCAGCCGCTCGCCGCGGCGAAGATAAGCCGCCGCGAGCGCTTCCGGGTCAGCGGCGGCCAGCGCCTCGGCGAGAAAGGCATCGGCGCGCTCGGAGGCGCCGCCATGGCGCGCGCCCTGCAGCGCGGCGATGCCGGCGATGACGGCGTTGTAGGGGCTGGCCAGCGCCGAGGCGACGCAGCGCGCGGCAAAGGCTGAGACGTTGAGCTCGTGATCGGCGCAGACGATGAGCGCGGCGCGCAGCAGCGGCCGCGCCGCCGCGCGCACGCCCCAGGCCTCGGCGAGCACCGCATCGACCGGTCGTGCCGACGGCTCCGTCTCAGCCACCGCCGCGGTGAGAAGCCGCAGGATGCGCCCCCCGGTGCGCGCCACCGCCGGCGGCGCGAGATCGAGCGCGCGCGCATCGGCGGCGGCGGCGATCGGCAACAGCGCCAGGCAGCGTTCGATCGGCGCCAGCCCGGCCACCGCGCGCCGCGCCGCGGCAAAGCCCGGGCCCGGCGCCGGCAGATTGTCAGGGGCGAAGATCGCCGCCGCGTCCGCCTGCCAGAGCAGCGCCGCGACGGCGCGGATCGAGGCTTGGCGCGCCAGCAGGCAGGCGTCCTGGCCGCGGTAATAGAGTCGGTCGTCGAGGATGAGGGTGATGGCGCTGTCGAGCACCGGCGCGCCGAAGCTCAGCGCGGCTTGGGCCGTCTGAGCGGGGTCGCGCTCGTGCCGGCGGCGCAACGCAGCGATGTCCTCGGCGTGGTAGCGCCGCTCGCGCCCGCCGGTCGCCTCCGAGCGGATGAGGCCGCGGCTGACATAGGCGTAAAGCGTCTGCGGCCGCACGCCGAGCGCCGCCGCCGCTTCGCGTGCGCCGAGATAGCCCGATTCCCGCGCCATCGGCTTCCTCATATATTGATTATATAATCAATATTGACAATCTGTCGTTGTCAAGCCGGAATCATGGAAGATTGGGACAGGAGACATGCCATGAATTCCGGGCTCGAAGGGGTGGTGGCGGCGGAGACGGTGCTGACCCATGTCGACGGCAACGCCGGCATCTGGTGGCTGCGGGGGCATCTTCTGGCCGACGTGATCGCCCGGCACGGCTATGAAGGCGCTACGGCGCTGCTATGGGAGGGTTTCGCCGGCGACGGGCTGACTCGGCAAGAGATCCAGGCGCGCTTCGGCACCGGACGCATGGCCGGCTTCGCCGCGCTGCCGCGCTGGCTCGGCGCGGCCAGCGGCCGCCCGCTCACTGAGGGGGTCAAGCTGTGCCTTGCCGCGCTCCCCGAGGACAGCACGCCCTGGGCGATCGCCGCGGCGCTGCCGGTGGGCGTTGCCGCCTTGCTGCGCCAGCGCCAGGGCAAGCCGCCGCTGGCGCCCGATCCGACGCTTGCCACCGCGGCGGATTTCCTGCGCATGCTGAGCGGCGCGCCGGTGGCGCCGCCGCTTGCCGTGACGCTCGACGCCTATCTCACCACGGTGATCGACAACGGCCTCGCCGCCTCCACCTTCGCCACCCGCGTCATCGCCTCGACGCGCGCCTCGCTCGCTGCCGCGGTGCTGGGCGGCTATTGCGCGCTTACCGGCCCGCTCCATGGCGGCGCGCCGGGGCCGGTGCTCGACATGCTCGACGAGATCGGCTCGCCGGCGGCGATCGACGCCTGGCTGGAGCGCCGGCTGGCGGAGGGCGCGCGGCTGATGGGCTTCGGCCACCGCGTCTGGCGCCGGCGCGATCCGCGCGCCGATGCGCTGAAGGCCGCGCTGCAGCGCCTCGGCCCCGATGCCGGCCGCATCGCGTTCGCCGAGGCGGTCGAGCGCCGCGCGTTGGCGGCGCTGCAGCGCACGAAGCCGGACCGGCCGCTCGAGACCAATGTCGAGTTCTACACCGCGCTGCTGCTGGACGCGGTGGGGCTGCCGCGCGAAGCCTTCACCCCGGTCTTCGCGCTGGCGCGCAGCGCCGGCTGGCTCGCCCATGCGCTGGAGCAGCAGAAGACCGGCCGCCTCATCCGCCCTGCCGCCGCCTATATCGGCCCGAGGCCCGAAGCCGCCTGAGCCGCGCCGCCCTGCGCCGTGCTATCTCTCCTTCCAGGAGAAGGGCATGGCATCGCTGCGCGATCTCGTCGAGCATGGCTACGGCCTGGCACGCTCGGCCGCGATCTATCACGGCAATCCGCTGAAGCGGCGGCGCGCCCGCGCCTTTTATCGCCAATTCGTGCGGCCGGGCGATCTCTGCTTCGACGTCGGCGCACATCTTGGCGACCGCACCGCGCATTTCCTGGCGCTGGGTGCGCGTGTCGTCGCGGTCGAGCCGCAGCCGGCGCCGCTCGCCGTGCTGCGCCGACTGTTCGGCCGCAACCCGCGCGTCCTGCTGGTCGGCTGCGCCTTGGGCGCCGCGCCCGGCGAGGCCGAGCTCGCCATCGACCCCAGGAACCCCACGGTTGCGTCGCTGTCGGCGCGCTGGCGCGCGCGCGTGGCCGAGAGCGCGGGTTTCGCCGGCATCGACTGGCGCGAGCGCCGCCGCGTCGCGCTCACCACGCTCGATGCGCTCATCGCCGCGCACGGCGTGCCGGATTTCTGCAAGATCGACGTCGAGGGCTTCGAGGCCGAGGTGCTGATGGGCCTGTCGCAGCCGTTGCCGGCGCTCTCCTTCGAGTACGTTCCGGCGGCGCTCGACGGCGCGCTCGCGGCGCTGGCCCGGCTCGCCGCGCTCGGGCCCTACCGCTTCAACCGCTCGCCCGGCGAGAGCATGCGCTTTCCCGTGCCGGGCTGGCGCTCCGACGCGGCGATCGCGGCGGAGCTTGGGGCGCTGGCGGCGCAGGAGACATCGGGCGATGTCTATGCCAGGCTTGCCCCGGCGCGCTGACCCGAGCCGGTTTTCGAGATGGGCGATCTGGCGCAGCAGCAGGACGGCAGCTGGACCTGCACGGCGCTGGCCGGGCCCGACCGGCGCGTTGCGCTGAGGGTGGACAAGAGCGGTGCGATCACCCAGAAAGACCTGCCGCGCGACGGCGCGCGCTAGCGGAAGGCCGCCGCCATGGGATACGCGCAGGGCTTGATCACGCTGGTCGCGGCGGCGCTGGCGCTGTCGAGCGGCCGCGCCGAGGCCGACGCCTACAAGACCGCCCGCGGCCTCTATGAGGATTGTGCCGCGCCGGCAACCCTCCAAAGCGGCGCGTCGGCGCCGCAGCGGGCGCGCTGCGCCGACTACCTCGAGAGCGTGCTTAACGCCTGGAACCTCAATCAAGACAACGGCGTCTGCTCGCGCCATGTCGGCGCCGAGCTGCCCGACGCCTATGTGCAGTATTGGCGCGCCCGGGGGCTGGGGTTTCTCTCCGGCGAGTTCCGCTCGGCCGAGGCGTCGGTCAACGACTTTCTCGACAGCCAGAAGCAGCCCTGCCCGCCGGAGCCACCTTAGAGCCCGCCATAGAATCTCCGCAATTTCCCGGCTATTCTCCGGCAAATTTCGCCTGAGGAAACGCCGTCCTTGGCTTCGCGTGGTCGTATCGTCGTGTTGCATTTCGCCGGCCAGATGCCGCTTGCCGGCATCGCCTGGCAGGCGATGCATTACGTCCTCGGCCTCGAGCGCCTCGGCTACGAGGCCTGGTATGTCGAGGATCACGGCGCCAACCCCTACGATCCCCGGCTCAACAGCGTCGTCATGGACTGCGCCTACAATGTCGACTACGTCCGGCGCATGATGGAGCGCTATGGGCTCGGCGGGCGCTGGGCCTATTGGGACGCGATCAACGACGTCTATCACGGGCTCGGGCGCGACGAGGTGTTCCGGCTCTATCGCGAGGCCGACGCGCTGGTCAATCTCTGCGGCGCGGTGCGGCTGCGCGACGAGCACATGGCGTGCCCGCGCCGCCTGATGATCGACACCGATCCCGTCTACGAGCAGATCAAATACGCCGAGGCCGATCCCGCCGCGCGCGCCTATCTCGACGCCCACACGCATTTCTTCACCTATGGCGAGAATGTCGGCGGCCCCGGCTGGATCGTGCCGCTGTGCGGCATTCCCTGGAAGCCGACGCGGCCGCCGGTGGTGCTCGAGGAGTGGCCGACCGACGCGGAGGCGCCGGATTGCTTCTCGACGATCGCCACCTGGGAGAACAAGGGCAAGAACATCGCGTTTGGCGGCGAGAGCTATGTCTGGTCGAAGCACGTGAACTTCCAGCGCTACCTCGACATGCCGCAGCGCCGCCGGCAATGCTTCACCATGGCGGTGCTGCCGCCGACGCCGGAGGTCGAGGCCGAACTCGCCGGCAAGGGTTGGCGGCTGGTCGATCCGCGCCCGGTCTCCGCCAGCATGGAGAGCTATGCGCAGTTCATCTGCGGCTCGCGCGGCGAGTTCACCGTCGCCAAGGACATCTATGTCCGCCCCAACAGCGGCTGGTTCAGCGACCGCAGCGCCTGCTACCTCGCCGCCGGCCGGCCGGTGATCACGATGAAGACCGGCTTCAGCCGCTTCTATCCCGTCGGCGAGGGCTTGTTCGAGTTCAGCGACGCCGATGAGGCGGCAGCGGCGGTCGACGCGGTCAACGCCGACTATCGCCGCCACAGCCGCGCGGCGCGGATGATGGCGGCGGAATATTTCGGCAGCGACGGCGTTATCTCCGGGCTGCTGGCCGAGGTGGGCCTGGAATGATCGGGATGAGAAGCGTCGCCGGAGGCTTGGCCGACAGGATGCGTGCCAGCGCGGACGCGCCGCTCTGGGATCGGCTCGGCTTTGCGCTCTTCGTCGTCGCCGCGGCGCTGGTGATCGTCACCTTCACCGATTACGGCGTCACCTGGGACGAGGACGTGCACAGCTGGTACGGCATCTTCGTCCTCGACTACTACCTCTCCTTCTTCCATGATATCCGCGCCTTCCACTGGGGCGATCTCTACAATTACGGCGCCGCCTTCGACCTCGTCGCGGCGCTGGTCAACCGGATCTCGCCCTTCGGCATCTACGAGACGCGCCATCTCCTCAACGGCATCGTCGGCGTCGTCGGCATCATCGGCGCCTGGAAGCTCGGCCGCGCGCTGATGGGGCCGCGCGCCGGCTTTCTCGCCGCGCTCTTCCTGCTGCTCACGCCCAATTACTACGGCCAGATGTTCAATAACCCGAAGGACGTGCCCTTCGCGGTCGGCATGGTCTGGGCGATGTATTACCTCGTGCGCATCGTGCCGGAGCTGCCGCGGCCGCGCCGCCGGCTGGTGGCGAAGCTCGGCATCGCCACCGGCCTGGCGCTCGGCGTGCGCGTCGGCGGGCTGCTGCTGTTCGGCTATCTCGGCCTCGTGCTGCTGCTCTTCGCGCTGTGGCGCGCGCTCGAGACGCGGCGCCTCGGTGCCTTCGTCGCCGCCGGCTGGACGAGCTTCTGGCGCGTGCTGCTGCCGACGGCGGTGCTGGCCTATCCCGTCATGCTGCTGTTCTGGCCCTGGGCGCAGCAGGCGCCGTTCACGCATCCGCTGCAGACGCTGGCCTATTTCTCGCACGAGATCTTCCCCTTCCGCACGCTCTTCGCCGGGCGCTATTTCCCGGCCACCGACCTGCCCTGGGCCTATCTGCCGACCTACATCGTCCTGGCGCTGCCGGAGCTGATCCTGGTGCTGCTCGTGGCATCGCCCTTTGCCGCTCTCGCCGTCGCCTGGCGGCGAGGCCGCAGCCTCGAGCGCACGCCGGCGCTGCAGCTCTTCATCGTCGGCTTCGCCATCGTCTTCCCCGTCGTCTACGCCGTGACGATCAAGGCGGTGCTGTTCGACGGCATGCGGCATTTCATCTTCGTGCTGCCGCTCATCGCCGCGCTCACCGCCGTGCTCGCCGACCGCGTGTTCGATCGGCTCGAACGTTTCCCGATCCGCCGCTACGCCTATGGCGCGCTCGCGCTCTACGGGGTCTGCCATGTCGGCATCATGGCGCGGCTGCATCCGGACGAGTATGTCTACTACAACGCCTTCATCGGCGGCGTCGAGGGCGCGTCGGGGCTGTTCAAGCTCGATTACTGGGCCAATTCCTACGCCGAGGCGGTGGGCGCGCTCGAGGACCATCTGCGCGCGGAATACGGCGCCGACTTCATGAACCACGATTTCACCGTCGCCGTCTGCGGCCCGCCCAACTCCGCCGCCTATTACTTCCCGAGCAACTTCATCTACACCTGGAAGCATGAGGAGGCCGAATTCTTCATCGCCTTCACCAAGGATGATTGCGAGAAATCGCTGCCGGGCAAGGTCATCTACCGCGTCGAGCGGATGGGCACGCTGCTCTCCGAGGTCATCGACCGGCGCGGCGCGCGGGCGCAGGAGGCCCAGGCCCCGGCGCCTCTCCTCGCCGGCGGCCGATAGGGCGGCGGCGTGGAGCTTGGCGAATATGTCCGGCTGGCGGCGGCGGAAGACCGGATGTGGTGGTTCCGCGGCCTCCACGCCAATCTGCTGGCCGCGCTCGCCGAGACGCCGGCGCCGCGGCGCCTGCTCGACGCCGGCTGCGGCACCGGCGGGCTGCTGGCGCGGCTCGCCGCGGCGCTGCCCGAGGCGACGCTGGTCGGGCTCGAGCTCGACGCCGGCGCCGCGAGCCTGGCGCGCGGCAAAGGCCGCTTCCTGCTCGCGCTCGGTTCGGTCGATCTGCTGCCCTTTGCCGCGGAGAGCTTCGACGCCGTGCTCAGCGCCGACGTGCTCTGCCACCGCGGCGTCGACGAGGCGCGCGCCCTCGCCGGGTTTCGCCACTGCCTCAGGCCGGGCGGCGTGCTGGTGCTCAACCTGCCGGCCTATCGCTGGCTATACTCCGCGCATGACGCCGCCGTCGACAATGCGCGCCGCTATGACCGCGCCGAGCTGCGCCGGTATCTCGCCGAGGCGGGCTTTGCGCGCATCCGCGCCCGGCATTGGAACAGCTTCCTCTTCCCGCTCATGGTGCTCCGGCGCAAGCTCATGCCGCGCGCCGGCGCCAGCGAGGTGGCGCTGCTGCCCGCGCCGGTGGAGCGGGCCTTCGGCGTCGTCATGGCGCTGGAGCGGCGGCTGCTCCGGGCGGGCCTGTCGCTGCCCTTCGGCGGCTCGATCCTGGCCACAGCGGTGAAGCCATGACCGCCACGCCCGCGCTCAGCATCGTCATTCCCGTCTACAACGGCGCCGGCAGCGTCGGCGAGCTGGTGGCGGCGCTCGAGGGCCTCGAGGTGCCGGGCGGGCACGAGATCGTGCTGGTCAATGATTGCAGCCCCGATGACAGCCTCGCGGTCTGCCGCGGCCTCGTCGCGCGCGCGCGCCTGCCGATGACGCTGGTCAACCTCTCGCGCAATTTCGGCGAGCACAACGCCGTCATGGCGGGACTGCGCCACGCAAGCGGCGCGCATGTCATCACCATGGACGATGATCTGCAGAATCCGCCATCGGAGGTGCTGCGCCTGCTCGACTACGCGCAATCCAGCGGCAAGGAGGCGGTCTATACCTTCTATGCGCATAAGGAGCACGCGCCCTGGCGCAATCTCGGCAGCCGCTTCACCAACCGCGTCGCCGACTGGCTGCTCGACAAGCCCAAAGGGCTCTATCTCTCGAGCTTCCGCTGTCTCAGCGCCTTCGTCGTGCGCGAGATCACGCGCTATGACGGGCCTTTCCCCTATGTCGACGGCCTCATCCTGCAGGTGACGCAGTCGCTGGGCCGCATCGAGGTGCAGCACCTGCCGCGCGCCCACGGCCGCAGCAACTATACGCTGCGCCGGCTGGTGCGGCTCTGGCTCAACATGGTGGTCAATTTCTCCGTGATGCCGCTGCGGCTGGCCACCTTCGGCGGCTTCGCGCTGGGATTGATCGGGCTCCTCGGCACGCTCTGGGTGATGATCGAGGCGCTGTTCGACGAGACGCCGCCCGGCTGGGCGTCGATCTCGGTGGCGGTGCTGCTGCTCTCGGGCGTGCAGCTCACCATGCTCGGCCTCATCGGCGAGTATCTCGGCCGGCTCTATCTCACCGCCAACCGCAAGCCGCAATCCGTGGTCAAGGACGTGTCCACGAGCGCCGCCGCCGATCCGCTGCGCCAGCCCGACGACCGTCTCGGCACATTGGCGATGCGCCGTTGATGCCCGCCCTGCTGCCCTATTACGCGGCGCTCGCCGCCGCCGTCCTCTGCGGCGTCGGCGGCCAGGTGCTGCTCAAGACCGGCTCGGCGCGCACCGCCGATGTCGTGGGCCAATTCCTCGACCCCTTCACCGTGCTCGGCCTCGTCGCCTACGGCTTCGCCGGCGTGCTCTACATCATCGCGATCAAGAAGATCCCCATCACCTTCGCCTTTCCCAGCGTCTCCTTCAGCTACGTCGCCGTGGCGCTGATCGCGCATTACGCCTGGGGCGAGCCGCTGGGCCTGCCGCAGCTCGCCGGCATCGCGCTGATCGCGGCGGGGATCCTGCTGCTGCATCAGGGATGAGATAGACCGGCGCCGAGCGCCGCGCGGGACTACTCGGCCGCGCGGCGCGCCGGGCGGACCGCCGCGCGCATCTGCTGCTCATAGGCCTCGCGCCAGCCGACCGCCGCGTCGGCGAGGAAATCGCCGCTGCGCACCGGCAGGCACACCTCGGGATCGTCGACGCCGGGCGGCACCGTGCCGCTCTCTCGGAGCGCGCGGGCGGCGCGCAGCAGGCGCCGGCGCGTGCGCGAGATCATGAGGTCGCCGGGCCCGAGATGCTCATGCGCGTGGTCGGTGATCCCGCCCATGCTCTCGGTGACCGCCTGGTCCTGCAGGTGGATGTTGGTGATGCCGGTATAAATGCGGTTGCTGGCCTGCGCCACGCGGTCGATCGTCCAGTCATTCGCCGCGTTGCCTGCGAGCCGCCGGCGGCCGAGCCAGTCGGTGCTGTTGGGCAGGTAGTCCTGCCCCGGCCGGGCGCCGGGCACCGGCCTGCCGTCCCTGAGCGCGCGGATCGTCGGCGGCATCTTGCTCCAGCTCAGGCTGATGAACATGGTATGGGTGTCGTCGAGCGGCACCCATGCGCGGCTGTTGACGCGCTCGGCGAAGCCGCCCTGCGGCGGCTGGGTCCAGAACGGGAAGAGGAAATTGGCGAAACGCCAATAGGTCTGGCCTGCCTCGGCCGGGCGGTAGGCGCCGTACATCATCCCCCAATCGGTCTCGCTCACGTGATAGTCAGGCGCGCGGCTGGTGACGGTGTAGCGCAGCAGATTGTCGGGCGGCACATCCTCCGGCGCGAGGTTGCCGACATGGAGAAAGCCGAAATGCGAGGTGTCGATGTCGCCTTCGAGCGCCTGCAGCCAGTTGCAGTCACGCTGCGCGAACCAGATCTGCACCTCCGCCTCGGGCAGCAGCGCCACCTCCAGCGCCGGCAGCGGCGGCGCCTCGGCACGCGCTCCCATATAGACCCAGATCAGGCCGTTGCGCTCGACCGCCTTGTAGGCCTTGGCTTTTACCCGATGCTTGAAATCCTGATGCGCCGGCACGCTCGGCATGTCGACGCAATTCCCCTCGGTGTCGAATTTCCAGCCGTGATAGACGCAGCGCAGCCCGTCCTGTTCGTTGCGGCCGAGGAACAGCGAGGCGCAGCGATGCGGGCAGCGATGGTCCAGCACCCCCACCCGGCCCGAGCTGTCGCGAAACGCGATCAGCTTCTCGCCCAGCAGCATCAGCCGCATCGGCGCGCCGTCGCGCGCCAGCTCCGACGCCATCGCCGCCGGCAGCCAATACTGCCGCATCAGCTCGCCCATCACCGTGCCGGGACCGACCCGGGTCAGTTCGTCGCTTTCCGTCGCCGTCGTCATTCACCCGTCCTCCCGCGCCGCAGCCGTTCGCCGGCTTTTCGGCAACGCTATGCTGAAACCGGCAGCCGGTCAAACCGCCGCCAGGGCCGCGGTCACTGCCAGGTGGCAAAGCACATGCCGGTGCCGGTGCCGGCGGGCGTGCGGTAGCCCGGCAGGTAGTGCGACCAATCGAGCGCCAGATGCTCGAGCGCGCCGGCGGCGCAGATCCAGTTGCGGATCTCGGAGCTGGCCGGAATTGAGCTTGTGGCGCGGCAGAGCGTGCAGCGCCGCGGCGTCGCGCTCGGCCAGCGCGCGCAGCACCTCGCGGTCGAGCGCCTCGTCGACGGTGAAATGGCTGAGTCCGCCCGAGGCGAGGATGCCGACGCGGCGCTCGCCGGGAAAACCTTCCACCGCCGCGCGAATGGCCTGGCCGAGGCGGTAGCAGCGGCGCGGCGTCGGCTGGTTCGGCGGGAAATAGGTGTTGATGAACACCGGCACGATGGGCAGCGCCTGCCCGCCCAGCAGCCGCTGATGCACGAAGCCGAAGGCATGGCCCTCGCCTTGCCCTTCCGGCAGCGAATTGGCGGAGGCGACGTCGAACTCGCGCTCCACCAGCGCCGCGACGAGATGGTCGGCCAGCGCCGCGTCGACCGGATAGTCCCTCTGCCCCGAGGGCTCGTAGTAGCGCGCCGAGGCGCGCCTTGCCCAATCCGGCCCCGATGCGCGCGTGCCCGCGACGTTGCGGATGCTGGCGCCGCGATAGATCAGCAGGCTCGGCAGATTGTCGTCGTGATACAGCTCTTTCTGATCGTCGCCGATGACGATGAGCGTGTCGAGCGCGGCACGCTGCAGCAGCGCGGCGAGGCGCGCGAGGCAGGTCTGCGCCTCGGCGTGGCGGGCGGCGACGCGCTCGGGCGCGAGATGCCGGGCGATGTCGGGATCGGCCTGGCGCAGCAGCTCGGCATAGCTGGCGGGCCGGCCCTCCTTGTCGAGATGCGGGCGCGCTTCGTCGAGCTCGATGAAGCGCGGCCAATCCTCGGCCGCGGCGTTGAGCATCGGCGTGTGCGAGCTGCCGATGCCGAGAACGATCCTGCCCGTCATGCGGCAAAGCCTATGGTCGCCGCCGCGGCGCTGTCAACGAGGCTGGCCAATCGCGGCACCTGCGCTAGGCTGGCACGCCAACACCAGGGAGAGCGCATCATGGACCGCATCGTCGTCGAGGTACCCGGCATCTCCGCCAGCATCCGCAAGGCGGGAGTGCCGCTGTCGCCGGTGATCAAGGCCAACGGCTTCGTCTTCGTCTCGGGCCTGCCGCCGATCGATCCCGAGACCGGCGCCTTCGCCAGGGGCGACATCGCCAGCCAGACGGAACTCTCGCTCCGGGCGGTGAAGCACGCGCTCGAGGCCGCCGGCTCCTCCATCGACAAGGTGTGCAAGGTGACGGTCTACGCCTCGAACGCAGCGCATTTCCACACCATCAACGAGGTCTATGCCCGCACTTTCACGCACGCGCCGCCGGCGCGCACCTTCGTCGCCGTCGGCTCCTGGCCGATGGCGTTCGACATCGAGATCGAATGCATCGCGCTAGCGTGACGCTTCGCGTCATCGCTGGCGGGCGCCAGCGGTTGCGCTTGCAACCGCGAAAGCCCGCACGGTGCTGGCTAGCCGGCACGGTGCGGCTCCCGCGCTTGCTGCGCAACGCTTCGCGTTGCCG
>JBKQTR010000346.1:0-7173 GCA_052143095.1 Allostellaceae bacterium | reverse complement strand
GATCGCAGAGCGATCGAACGGGTTGGCGGCGCGCGAAGCGCGCCTGTCGAAGGACGCACGGCGCCCCTGCAGCGTAAACACGCTCTAGCCTCGCACGCGCGCGCAGCGCTGTCGAGGGCATGGCAGCCGCCGCGCGGCTATTTCCCTTTCGCCGGCGGCGGCTTGATCTTCAGCAGCTTTGCCGCGTTGCGGCCGAGGATCGCCGCCTTTTCGTCCCGCCCGAGCTTGGCGGTGGAGATGAAGCGGACGGGATCGGGCTCGGCCATGTCGAAGGGATAGTCGCTGCCGAGCAGCAGGTGATCGCTGCCCCAGGCCTCCACCAGGTATTCGAGCTGGTGATGGGTGAAGACGATGGTGTCGAAATAGAGCTTCTTCAGGTAGCTCGTCGGCTTCTTCTTGATCGCGGTGCGGCTGTCGGGGCGGGCGGCATGGCCGTGATCGCTGCGGCCGGAATAGGCCGGCAAGAAGCCGCCGCCATGGGCGACGCAGATCCTAAGCCTGGGATAGGAGTCGAGCACGCCGCCGAAGATCAAATGGCTCACCGCCACGGTGCTGTCGAGCGGGTTGCCGATGATGTTGATGAAATAGTGGTCGGCAAGGCGGCGGCCCTCGCTGAAGCCGTTGGGATGCAGGAAGATGAGAATGCCGAGCTCCTCGCATTTGGCGAAGAACGGGCGGAAGCGCTGATCGGACAGCTCGGCGCCGGCCACGTTGGTGCAGATCTCGACGCCGCGCAGCCCCAACTCCTTCACCATGCGCTCGAGCTCCGCCACGGCGAGCTCCGGCGCCTGCAGCGGCACCGTGCCCATGCCGACGAAGCGGTCGGGATGCTGGGCTACGATCTCGGCGATGCGGTTGTTGATCAACCGCGCGGTCTCGCGCCCGAGCTCGGGCGGCGCCCAATAATAGTATTGCGGCGGCGCCGGCGAGATCGCCTGCACGTCGATGCCGAGCTTGTCCATATCGGCAAGCCGCGTCTCAACCGATGTGAGCTTGCCGCGGATGGTTTCCTGCTGCCGACGGTTGACCTCGCGCGTCGCCTCGGTGGCATGCCGCGCCATCGGCTCGTAGTCCGGGCGGAAGGCGGGCTGTGCCAGCCGCTCCGCCTCGGGCGTGAAGACGTGGCAGTGGATGTCGACGGTGAAATGCCGGCGCGGCGCGGCCTTGCCGCGGGCGCGCTTGGCGGGGGCGCGCATCGCATGCGCCGCCGCGGGATGGCAGGAATAGAGCATCGTCAGTTTCCTCCGGGTTCGAGTTGGCTGAAGGCGCGCCAGATTTTCTCGGGCGTCGCCGGCATGTCGAGATGGGAGCCGGGCAGCGCGTCGGTGATGGCGTTCATGACCGCGGCGAGAGCGCCGGTGGTGCCGGCCTCGCCGGTGCCTTTGACGCCGAGCGGGTTGGTGCGGCAAGGCACGGGATGGAGCACGCCGACCACGTCCGGCACGGTGTCGGCGCGCGGCATGGTGTAATCCATGAAGGAGCCGGCAAGCAGCTGGCCGCTCTGGGGATCGTAGACCGCGTCCTCGTAGAGCGCCTGGCCGATGCCCTGGGCGACGCCGCCCTGGATCTGGCCTTCCACCAGCACGGGATCGAGCACCACGCCGCAATCATCGACCGCGACATAGGAGGGGATGGCGACCACCCCGGTCTCGGGATCGATCTCGACCTCGCAGACATGGCAGCCATTGGGAAAGGATTGCGGCACCTCGGCGCGCGCCTTGCTGTCGAGCGGCTCGCCCGATGCCGCCGCCTTCTCCGCCACCTCGAAGAGCGAAAGGGCGCGGTCGGTGCCGACAATGCGGAAGGCGCCGCCGCCATAGTCGATATCGGCCTCGGCGGCCTCGAACAGCCGCGCGGCGATGCGCCTTCCCTTCTCGATCACGAGATCGACGGCGCGCAGCGCGGCGGCGCCCGAGGTCATGGTGCCGCGCGAGGCGACGGTGCCGGAGCCTTCGATGCCGAGCCGCGTGTCGCCGGCGCGCACCAGCAGCCTGGCCGCGGGGATGCCGAGCCGCTCGGCGACGAGCCGGCCGAAGATGGTGGCGTGACCCTGGCCGGTGGCGCCGGTGGCGAGATCGAGCGCCAGCGTGCCGTCGCCGGGAAAGACGATGCCCGCCCCTTCCATCGGCGCGCCGCCGGCATGCTCGAGGAAGCAGGAGATGCCGAGCCCGCGCCGCAGGCCTGCGGCCTCGGAGCGCCGGCGACGCGCGGCAAAGCCCGCGACATCGGCGAGCTCTAGCGCCTGGTCGAAGAGCGCCGGGAAATCGCCGCTGTCATAGACGACGCCGATCGGCGCCTTGTAGGGGATCTCGCCGGGCGTGATCAGGTTGCGCCGGCGCAGCGCCAGGCGGTCGATGCCGGTGATGCGCGCCGCTTCGTCGATGGTGCGCTCGATGGCGTAGTTCGCCTCCGGCCGCCCGGCGCCGCGATAGGGGCCGGTCGGCACGGTGTTGGTGAAGACGCATTTGACCTCGCCAAGGATGCGCGGGATGCGGTACATGCTGCTGAGGCAGCGCGCGAAGTTGCTGGTGGCGATGAACGCGCCATGGGACGTGATATAGGCGCCCATGGCGGCCAGCACCTTGACGCGGAGCGCCAGGAAAGTGCCGTCGCCGTCGAGCGCCAGCTCGACCTCGGTGATGGTGTCGCGCGCCTGCTGGTCGGTGACGAAAGCCTCAGAGCGCGTCGACATCCAATGCACCGGCCGTCCCACGCGCCGCGCCGCCACCAGCAAGGCGACATATTCGGGATAGGCGGGCGCCTTCATGCCGAAGCCGCCGCCGACATCATCGGTGGTGACGCGCAGCTTGTCGCGCTCGAGGCCGAGAATGGCGACGAGCTGGTCGCGCAGCATGGTCACGCCCTGCGAGCCCGCGCGCAGCGTGTAAGCGTCGCTGGCGGCATCGAAGCTGGCCGTGGCGCCGCGCGGCTCCATCGAGGCGACGACGAGGCGCTGATTGACCAACGCGACGCGCGCCACATGCGGCGCCTCGCGAAGCATGCGGTCGATCTCGCGCAGATTGTCGGGCTCGCCGCCCAGCGCCCAATCGAGCGCGATGTTGCCCGGCGCCTCGGGGAAGAGCAGCGGCGCGCCGGCGGCTGCCGCCCGGCGCAGATCCGTCACCGATTGCAGCACCTCGTAATCGACCTCGACCAGCTCGGCCGCGTCCTGCGCCTCGGCGCGCGTCTCAGCCACCACCAGCGCCACCGGCTCGCCGGCATGGCGCGCATGGAAGCCGACCAGCGCCGGCCGATGCGGCACCTTGAGCGCGCCACCGTCGCGGCCGGTCTGCGGCACCGGTCGGGCGACGCTGCCGGCACCCGCGGCCTCGATGTCGGCGGCGGTGAGGATAGCGAGCACGCCCGGCTCTGCGGCCGCCGCTCGCGTGTCGATGCCGCGGATGCGGGCAAAGGCGTGCGGCGAGCGCACGAACCAGGCGGCGGCCTCGCCGGGCGCGGGCGCGTCCGCGGCGTACCGCCCTGCTCCGCGCAACAGCGCCTCGTCTTCGATCCGTCCGCGCCACGCCGTCGTCGCCGCCATGCCGTCCTCGCCTCAGAACACGCCGAGATGGTGATGCAGATCGATGCCGCTCGCCTTCATCCCAGCCGCGGTGTCGGTGACGACGACGCGGCCGCTGTTGAGGATGATGATATCGTCGGCAAGGTCGAACACCAATTTCGCGTTCTGCTCGACCAGCAGGATGGAAAGCCCCTGCTGCTTGAGCGTGCGCACGGTCGCCATCACCTCGGCGACGATCTGCGGCGCGAGCCCCTCGGACGGCTCGTCCATCAGCAGCACGCGCGGGTTCGACATCAATGCGCGGCCGATGGCCAGCATCTGCTGCTCGCCGCCGGAGAGATAGCCCGCGGTCTGGCGCTGGCGCTCGGCGAGCCGCGGGAAGCTGGCGAAGACGGTGTCGAGCGTCCAGGGATGGCGCGCTCCCGCCACCGGCTTGCGCGCCGCCACCGTCAGGTTCTCGCGCACGCTGAGGCTGCGGAAGATGCGCCTCCCCTGCGGCACCAGCGCCATGCCGCGCCGGGCGATCACCTCGGGCGAGCGGGCGGTGACGGCGTCGCCGAAGAGCGTGACCGCGCCGAGGCGCGGCGGCAGCAGCCCCACGGCGACGTTCATGCAGGTGGTCTTGCCGGCGCCGTTGCGGCCCAGAAGCCCCAAGAGCCGCCCCTCGCCCAGCCGCAGCGACACTTTCTGCAGCACATGGCTGTCGCCGTAATAGGCGTCGATGTCGCTCAGCACCAGCGCGTCAGCCGCCAAGATAGACCTCCCGGGTCCGCGGATGCGCCACCACCTCGGCGCGCGTGCCCTCGACGATGACCTCGCCGAAATGCATGACGGTGATGCCGTCGGCAAGCTCGAGCGCCACGTCCATGTCGTGCTCGATCATGACCATGGTGACGTCGCGCGGGATCGAGGCCAGCAACCGCTGCACCTCCTTGCGCTCGTCGACGGAGAGGCCGGCGAAGGGCTCGTCGAGCAGCAGCAGCTTCGGCCGCTGCGCCAGCGCCATGGCGATCTCGACGCGGCGGCGCTCGCCATAGGAGGTCTGCGCCAGCGGCCTCTGCGCCAGCGCCTCGCGCCCGACGCTGGCGAGCGCCGCCCGCGCGCGCTCGAGCAGCGCCGCCTGCCGGTCGAGGCGCAGGAAGGGGTTCCAGCGCAGCGGCGACAGGCCCAGCAGCGACAAGGTGACATTGCGCAGCAGCGTCTCGCGCGGGAAGAGCGTGATGATCTGGTAGGTGCGGGCGAGGCCGAGATGCGGGCGGGCGCGGCTCGGCAGAGCGGTGATGTCGCGCCCGAAGAGCGTGATGGCGCCGCTATCGGGCTTGAGCTCGCCGGTGATGAGGTTGAAGAGCGTCGTCTTGCCGGCGCCGTTGGGGCCGATGATCAGGCGGCGCTCGCCGGGCGCGACGCTGAGCGTGACATCGGCGGTGACGCGCAGCCCGCCGAAGGATTTCTGCAGCGCGTGGAGGGCGAGCGCGCTCATCGCGCGCCTGCCGCGGCGGTAACGCCGCGCAGCTGCAGCCAGAGCCGGCGCCCGAGTCGCGTCGACCCCGGCACCAGACCGTCCGGCATGAAGATCACGATGGCGACGAAGATGGCGCCGAGGACGAAGTTCCAGCGCTCGATATAGGCGCTCGCCACGTTCTTCATGACGACGACCAGCGCCGCGCCGGCGATCGGGCCGAGCAGCGTGCCGGAGCCGCCGGAGATCACCATGAGCAGCGCCTCGGCCGAGCTGCCGAGCGCCAGCACGTTGGGGCTGACGAACTGGTTGTAATAGCAGAAGAGCAGGCCGGCGACGCCGCTCCAGAAGCCGGAGAAGAGAAAGGCGAGGAAGCGGATGAGCCAGACATTGTAGCCAAGCGCGGTCATGCGCCGCGGCTGGTCGCGGGTGCCTTTGAGGCTGGCGCCCATCGGCGAGGCGATGAACACCGCCATCGAAGCAACGGCGAGAAGAAAGACGATCAGCGTGAAGTAGTAGAACGGCGTCGCCAGCGCGAGCGAGAATCCCAGAGGCTGCGGCCGCGCCGGCAGGTTGATGCCGTTGTCGCCGCCGGTGAGGCCGATCCAGCGATAGGCGAGGCCCCACAGGATCTGGCCGATGGCGAGCGTGATCATGAGGAAGCCGATGCCGCTGGCGCGCAGCGCCAGCACCGCGAAGCCGGCCGAGGTCACGACGATCGCCACGAACGCGCCGAGCGCCGCCGGCAGCTGGCCGAAGCCGTCGGCGATGAGCCAGGCCGCGGCATAGCTCGCGACGCCGAACAGGCCGGCATGGCCGAGCGAGACCAGCCCGGCATAGCCCACCAGCACGTTGAGCCCCAAAGCAAACACGGCGTAGATCAGGATCTGGCTCACGATATTGACGTAGTAGCCGTTGGCGATCCACAGCGGGACCGTCGCGAGCAGGCAGAGCGCCGCCGCCATCGCCACCAGCCGGCTCACGGCGCGTGCCTGCCGAACAGGCCCTGCGGGCGGAACAGCAGGATCAGCAGCATCGGCAGGAACAGGATGATATAGGCGAGCTCGGGGAACAGCACCTGGCCGAAATTGTAGAGGAGGCCGATGATGAAGCTGCCGAGCAAGGCCCCGAGCAGGCTGCCGGTGCCGCCGAGGATGACGACGATGAGCGCCAGCGGCAGCATGTCGCCGTCGAGCCCGGGATAGACCGAGAGGATCGGCCCGCCCATGACGCCGGCGAAGCCGGCGATCCCCGCGCCGAGGCAGAAGACCAGGGTGAAGAGGCGCGAGACGCGGATGCCGGTGACGCGCGCCATCGGCGCGTCGTCGACGCCGGCGGGTATCATCGCGCCAAGCCGCGTGCGCTCGAGCATCAGCCAGAGCGCCGCGGCGATGGCGACGGCGATGATGACGATCACCAGGCGATAGGTCGGAAAAACGATGCTGGCGATCGGCGTCGTGCCGCGCAGGCCCTGCGGCGTGTCGAGCGGGATCGGATCGCCGCCCCAGATCATGAGACAGAGATCGGCGATCATGAAGGAGAGGCCGAGCGTCACCAGCACCTGCGCCAGCTCCTGCCCGGCGAGCCGGCGCAGCAGCAGCCGCTCGATGCCGCCGCCGATCGCCGCCATCGCCGCCGCCGCGAGCAGCGCCGCCAGCCAGAAATTGAGCCCGAGCGCGAGAAAGCTGGCGCCGAGATAGGCGCCGAGCATGAAGAACGAGCCATGCGTCAGGTTGGGGATGCGCATCAGGCCGAAGATCAGCGAGAAGCCGGCCGAGAGCAGAAACAAGAGACCGCCGAGGGTGACGCTGTTCACGCCAAGCAGCAGCCACTGGCTCATGATCGCCGTCCTCGCCGGGTGGTGCGCCGTGCTACTGTACGAATGCTGGCAGGGCTATCGCATGTGCGCATACGAGGTTCACCACGGAGGCACGGAGGGCACGGAGAAGAAGAAACCGTGGAAATGTCTCCGTCGCCCCGGCGAAAGCCGGGGCCCAGGAGCAACCGTGCGACGCTCGCCCTGGGTCCCCACTTGCGCGCTAGGGGATGCACACAATTCTCAGCTGCTGCGCAGCCCCTCCCCCCTTGAGGGGGAGGGTGCCCGACGCTGAAGGCCTCGGGCAGGAGGGGGGTGCATTCGACCTGCGTCAACAAAAGAATCCCATGCCGCGGAGCTTGCGGCCACCCCCCGCCC
>JBKQTR010000345.1:0-7518 GCA_052143095.1 Allostellaceae bacterium | reverse complement strand
GTCTGGAACGTGTTGCCGAAGAAGCGAATCGCGAAAGGGCGTCTATTCATATGCCTCGAATAGGAACGGGCGCTGGCCGTGGTTCGTGGCCCTTAATCGAAACTATTATTATCGAAAAACTCGTTTCAGACGGGCTCGCAGTTACTGTGTACGACTTACCGACCAATCGCAAAGCTCAGAGCCAAGGTAGCTTATTTACCTAACTTGCCGATCACCCGATCGGCCGGGGGCGGGGAATGCCAGACAAGATCGTTTTGGTTTCAGGCCCAATTGGGTCCGGGAAATCCACGCTCGCGCAGCTATTGGTTGAGCGCTACGGCGCAATTCTTTTCAAGACGAACGAACTCATTCGTGTCTTGCGGCCGAAAGTTCTAAACGAGCGTTCGGCGTTACAGCGTGCCGGAGAGTTACTCGATAGATTGACGGGTGGCGAGTGGGTTAGTCAGGCGCTAATGCGCAAACTAAACGAAGTTTTGCCCAACTCTATTATTGTGGTGGATGCTGTTAGGATACGTAGCCAAATCGACAGCTTACGACAAGCATATGGCACGCGCGTCTATCACATCCACCTAACAGCCTCCGTTGAGGAATTGGCGAGGCGATACGCCAGACGGAAAGCCAAAATTAAAGAACTGCCCTCGTATGCAGCCGTGCGCCAAAGCAAGACCGAACGGAATATTGAGGATCTAGCGCCAACGGCGGACGTGGTCGTCAACACTGACCGTTGTGTTGACGAAGACGTGTTAACCCGTGCGGCTGCTCATCTTCATCTTTGTCCCAGATCCGTCACTAGGATCGTTGACGTCCTGGTGGGTGGCCAATGGGGAAGCGAAGGGAAGGGGAACATCGTCGCGCACATCGCGCCCGAATACCGCTACCTCATGCGCGTCGGCGGGCCGAATGCGGGCCACAAGGTCTACGGTAATCCGATACAGACCTTTCACCACATTCCCTCAGGCGCTCTTCGAACTGACGCGCAACTCCTTATCGGGCCCGGAGCCGTGCTGCGAGTGCCTTCGTTGCTCGACGAAATTGCCCGTTTCGGTCTGGACCACAAGCGCCTCTCGATTGATCCCTCGGCGATGATCATCTCGGACGCGGATATCGAGCGTGAGCGCGAGCGACTTGCCTCAATTGGCTCGACGGCGCAGGGGGTTGGAGAAGCAACGGCACGCAAAATCAACGATCGGGGGCAGGTCGATAGTAACGGGCAGAGCGCGGTTATTCTCGCAAAGCACGTGGCCGAACTACGACCTTTCGTCCGAGACACCGGGCAAATTCTCGAAGGTGCCTATCTTCGCAGTGAAAAGGTTCTTTTGGAGGGCACCCAGGGCACTTCGCTGAGTCTTCATCACGGAGCATATCCCCACGTTACGTCGAGAGATACTACGGTGTCAGGTTGCCTGGCCGAAGCAGGGA
Organism: Allostellaceae bacterium; assembly: GCA_052143095.1. Lineage (GTDB taxonomy): Bacteria > Pseudomonadota > Alphaproteobacteria > ATCC43930 > CGMCC-115725 > DAHUYF01. Next base: position 6,099 of record JBKQTR010000345.1, on the reverse strand, counting down.
TTTCACCTGCCCGCGTGCGAAAGATCGTGATGGTCTGCAGAACCTACCCCATTCGGGTTGGGGGTACTTCTGGCCCGATCGGGACTGAACTAACGACGACTGAAATAGCGCGAAGATCGGGCTTGCCGCTGAGCGACGTTAAATCAACTGAAAGAACATCCACCACCGACCGCCCGCGGAGAATAGCAGAATTCAATTGGGTACAACTAAGAAGGTCAGCGGTTCTGAATGGCCCCACCGATATCGCGCTGACGTTCGTTGACTACCTTAGCAAGGACAACAGACGCGCGCATCGGTTCGAGCAACTCACGGACGACACGCTTCGGTTCATCGAGGAAGTCGAGAGCGTATCCGGCGTTCCAGTTACGCTCATCTCTACGCGATTCCACTGGCGTAACATCATTGATAGGCGTTCGTGGTGAATCCGACCGAGCTCGAAATGATGATTAGGCATCACCCTCGACTATTCCACATGGCCGAACGAGGAAGCTGGCCTAGCATCAAAAAGCATGGATTGCTCAGCACCACCGCGTTACTTGATCTCTATAGTTATGTTGGCCACCAGCGTAGTGCGATCGAGACCGTGAGGCGGCCCGAGTCTGTGAGAATCGAACATCCGGATTTCGGCGTTGCCGTGATCCGTGATCAAAAGCCGATGACCGACGCAGGCCTAAAGCGCGCGCTTCAGGACGAACTTACACCAAGTGAGTGGTATCGTATTTTAAACAAGCGAGTTTTCTTTTGGCTCACTGAGGAGCGACTGTATCGCTTGCTTAATGCGAGCCCCTACCAGCACCAGAACCACGATGTTCTGATTGTCTTAACTCGTCCCTTAATCGAAAATTACCGCGATCGGATCACGCTTTGTCCTATGAATTCGGGGGCAACGCGTCCCTTCGCCCATCCGCGCGGTCTTACAACCTTCTTGCCTATCGACAATTACCCCTACAGCATTTGGCGCGCGAAGCGCGGAGGCAAGGACTCGGTCGTAGAGCTGGCCATCGAAGATGGGGTTCCTGATATCGCCAGATATGTCGAGCGCGTCGACGAGATGCGAGGCTCCAAGAATTTAGGAGTAGTCTGGGAAAGGACTTAAAGAAAATTCCGTCATGATGCTTCGAATTCAGCCATAGAGCGAGATGCCGCATTTGGAAACCGGGAGGCGCACGATGGACCTCAAGACGCTCGGAGTGATCGTACTGGCGCTCATTGTGTCCGTGGTGATCGTCGGCACGCGCTGGCAGCTCGGAGAGGAATACCAAGTCACCTTAACCGATCTCGCCGTTTTTGTTACGCCGATTTTGATCTGGCTGATCGTGACGAACAGGATCAGTGAGCTGACATTAGGGAAGGAAGGCGTGACCATCAAAGCGGCTGCGAAGCGTTCTGTTCAGAAGGGGCTTTCGCGGATTTCCGTGCGGGAAATCACGATCGCCGAAAAAGGCATGCTCGAAGACATCCCAAATTTTATAGATCAAAAAATTGAAGCGCTGAAGCTGCAGGTCAATAGACATAATTTTTATGATGAGTATGCGCTGAGACAGTATCTGAATCAGCTCACCCAATTTTCATTCTTTCAGTACGTGGTCATAGATGACTACCTAGGTCGGTTTGTCGGCGCCATCGAAGCACGGGATCTTAAAGCGTCTCTCGAAATGGAGCAGCCAATTCGATTTTCGCCCCGTTCATATCAGTGGTTTGCGGAAATCCTTAACAATCGCGGTAGCACGAACGATCTTCTTGGACTCCCTGGGTTCGTTTCGAAACAGTTGGCGATACAAGAAACGACGGGAAAGGGAGAAGCGTTGAACAGGATGGATCAAGCAAATTTACCGTGGCTATGCGTCGTGAAAGACGATCGGTTCTTAGGAATTGTCGACAGATCGCGTGTCTCAAGTGGCATCATCCTCGACGTAGCGAAACAGTTGGGAGCCGCGGGTCTCGAGTGAGCCGCCGACGCCGACTAGCTTTCGGTATTGGCGCCGGGCAACCGGTGCGCGGGCGCGACGCGCAGAATGTCGAGCGCCTTCGCCAGAAGGCCGGCCCGCGCGACGAGCGCTCCGCGCGAGCGCGGGCGCTGCCGACCTCCCTCTCAAGGGGGGAGGTGGGCCAAGGCGGTGTGTGACTGCGACAGCGGAGTAAGGTGGGGCGAGTTACCGGATTTGCGATAGCCCGCCCTACGTCAGCGTCCCGCCGATCTTCGCCTTGTCGACCGAGGCCCTGACCACCGGGATCTCGTGCTCGGCCAGCGGGCGCATGCGCTGCTTGCGCGCCAGCGCCTGCTCGATGAAAGGCGCAAGCCGCGCCGCCTTCGCCGCCTCGCGCGCCGCCGCCTCGGCCGCGAAGCCCGGCATGACCTCGGCGGCGAACAGCGCCAGCGCCTCGCAGATATGGTCGTGGCGGTTGCGGCCGGCCTGCTGCAGGAAGATGATCTGGTCGACCCCCGCCTCCTGATAGCCCCGGAGATGCTCGCGCATGTCCTCGGGCGTGCCGATGCCCGGCGCCTGGCCGGCATTGTGCGCGGCGGCGGCGGCGATCAGCCGGTCGGTCTTGTCGCCGCGCTTCGCCTGGAAATCCGGCCAGAGCCGGGAGCGGCCGGGCACGGTGTCCTGCGCCACCAGCGCGTTCAAGGCGTAGCCGAAGAACTCGAAGCCTTCCTGGCCGCGCCTTATCGCCTCGGCGCGGTCGCGATGGATCGAGAAGGCCGAGACCATGGCGATGTTGGCATTGATCGTCCAGCCCAACGGCACGCAGCGATCGCTGCCGATGATGTCGTAATAGATCGTGCTCCAGGTCCGCGCCTCCTCGGGATTGACGAAGGAGAAGGCGAGCGCGCCGAGGCCGAGGCTGGCCGCGAGCTTGATCGTCTCGCGGTTGGTGCAGGCCATCCACATCGGCGGATGCGGCTTCTGCAGAGGCTTCGGCAGCACGTTGCGGCACGGCATCGAGAACGAGATGCCCTCGAAGCCGGGATAGGGGTCGAGCACCATCATGTTGGCGATCTGCTCCGCCGCCTCGAGCGACATCGCCCGCTTCTCCTTGGCGGGAATGCCGAAGCCGCCGAGCTCGAGCCGCGTCGCGCCCTCGCCGATGCCGAAATCGACGCGGCCGTCGGACATGATGTCGAGCGTGGCGATGCATTCGGCGGTGCGCGCGGGATGGTTGTAGCGCGCGATCACCTGGCGGATGCCGTGACCGAGACGGATGCGCCGGGTCAGCGCCGCGGCGCTCGCCAGGAACACCTCCGGCGCCGAGGAATGCGAGTATTCCTCGAGGAAATGATGCTCGACCTCCCAGGCATGGTCGTAGCCGAGGCGGTCGGCGAGCACGACCTGGTCGAGCGCCTCCTTGAAGAGGCGATGCTCGTCCCCCGGCGCCCAGGGCTTGGGCAGCTGCAGCTCGTAGAACACGCCGAATCGCATGACACCCCTCGCCCCGCCGCGCTTGCTGCGCCATGCTAGCCGAAAGCCGCCGGAGCGCCCAGCGCCGCGCTCCCCGGCCCGCTTGACCCAGGTCAATGCGGCGCCGCGGCGCCGATCCGAGGATGCCGCCCGATTGCCAGGCAACGGAAAGGACGAACCCATGCTGCGTAAGGTCAGGCTTGAGGCGGCGCGAAGCCACGAATTCCCCGAAGGCAGCGCGACGCATGGCTACGAGCTCGCCCTGCCGCTGTCGCCGGACGCGACGCTCGATCGCGATCTCTGGCTGAAGCACCGCGCCGAGAGCCGCTTCCGCCGCTTGTGGGGCGACGAGGAGGAGATGCGCGGCCATCTCGCGCATGGCGGCCAGGGCTGGCGGCTGGTGTTCGAGGACGGCAGCGGCGACGCCGAGGTCGTCGTCAAGGCGGATAAACATCGGTTCGTCGCCGGCGAGTATGTCTCGATCAAGGAGCGCGACGGCGTTACCCGCACCTTCCGCATCGCCTCGATCGCCTGAGCCGCGCCCGGCCGCAGCCCCAAGGAGCCGCCCATGACCGAGCATTATCACGCCGTCGTCTGGATCGACCATCACCAGGCGCGAATCATCTATTTCAATCTCGACGCGGCGGAGGAGCACACGCTGCACCCGCCGCATCCGCCGCGCCACCTGCACAGCAAGGCCGGCAGCGCTTCCGGCACGCATATCGCCGGCGAGCCGGCGTTTTATCGCGAGGTCGCCGAGGCGCTCGCCCCGGCGCATGCGGTGCTCATCGCCGGCCCCGCCGGCGCCAAGCTTGAGCTGGTCGATCATCTGCGCCAGCATGCGCCGCAGATGATCGCGCGCATCAGCGGCGTCGAGACGATGGGCGAGGTCACCGACGCGCAGCTCGTCGCCGCCGCGCGTCGCCATTTCAAGGCCGCCGACCGCATGACGCCGCAGGTCCGCTGAGACGGGAAACATCGCTGATGGCAGATCAGGACGCCCCCTCCCCGCACGAGCCCGGCCTTGCCGCGCTGCTGGCGCGGCTCTTCCGCGAGTCCGAGACGCTGCTGCTGCAGCAATTGGCCCTGGTGCGCGCCGAGATCGGCGAGAATGCCGCGCGGCTGATCGGCGGCGTGCTGGTGCTGCTGGCCGGCGCCGCCGTCAGCATGGTCGGCGGCCTCGCGCTGGTCGGCGCCGTCATCCTGCTGCTGGGCCGCGTCCTGCCGCTCTGGGCGGCGGCGGCGGTGGTCGGCGTCGCCATCGGCGCGCTGGGGGTGGGGCTGATCCTCTATGGCCGCCGGCTGGTGGCGCGCGCCAGCCTGGTGCCGCGCCAGAGCTGGCAGGTCATGCGCGAGACCGGCGACTGGCTGCGCGAAGAGCTGACGTGACCCAGCCGCCGCACGCTCAGCGGGCGAGCGCGGCGGAGATCGCCGCCGAGATCGCCCGCACCCGCGACCGGCTGTCGCGCGGGCTCGCGCTGCTCGACCGCGACTATGCGCTGCGCCACCTGGCGGTCCGCGCCCTGCGCCTCGCGCGGGCGAGCGACTTCGACCCGGGAAAGCTGGGCGAGGCGCTCCGCCGCGACGCGCTGCCGCTGGCGGTCACCGGCATCGGCCTCGGCTGGCTCAGCCTTGCCGGAAACAGCGGCGGCCATGACCTGCTGCAGCGGTTGGCCGGCGCGCTGGCCGCGTTGCAGCAGCTCGGCCGGGAGTTCGGCATCGGCGCGCCGCCGCCGGCCCCGCCGCCACCCGAGCCGCTGCCGCCGCCCGCCCCTCCCCTTTCCGCCGATTTTTCGCCATGATGCGTCCGGGACCGGAACCAGGGCAGCATGGCCGAGGGACGCAAGAGCGGAACGTTTGAAATCGACACGAGCACGCTCGCCGATACCGAGCGGGCGCTGCGCCTCAGCGAGGCGCATTTTCGCTCCGTCCTCGAGACCGTGCCCGACGCGATCATCGTCATCGACGATCACGGCCGCATCGAGTCCTTCAGCCCGGCCGCAGAGCGGCTGTTCGGCTTCAGCGCGGCCGAGGCGGTCGGGCGCAACGTCAACATCCTGATGCCGCAGCCCTATCGCGAGCAGCATGACGGCTATCTCGCCCGCTACCTCGACACCGGCGAGCGGCGCATCATCGGCATCGGCCGGGTGGTCATGGGACAGCGCGCCGACGGCTCGACCTTTCCCATGGAGCTGTCGGTCGGCGAGATCAACCTCGATGGCCGCCGCCTCTTCACCGGCTTCGTGCGCGACATCACCGAGCGGCAGTCGACGCACGAGCGGCTGCAGGAGCTGCAATCGGAGCTGCTGCGCACCTCGCGGCTCTCGGCCATGGGGCAGATGGCCTCGGCGCTCGCCCATGAGCTCAACCAGCCGCTGACCGCGGTCATCAACTATGTTCAGGCGTGCCGGCGGATGATGGCGGCCGGCGACGGCGTCGCGCTCGAGCGGCTGCAGGAGGCCATGGACAAGGCGGTGGCCCAGGCGAGCCGCGCCGGCCAGATCATCCACCGCATGCGCCAATTCATCCAGAAGGGCGAGACCGAGCGCCAGGCCGAAAGCGTCAACAAGCTGATCGAGGAGGCCAGCGCGCTGGCACTGGTCGGCGCCAAGGACAGGGGCGTGCGGGTGCACTTCGCGTTTGCGCCGCGGCTGGATTTCGTGCTCGCCGACAAGGTGCAGATTCAACAGGTTCTGCT
>JBKQTR010000344.1:0-17651 GCA_052143095.1 Allostellaceae bacterium | reverse complement strand
GATCGACCAAGCGCTCGAAGGTGATGTCTTGCGCAAGCGTCGAGAGCCAATATTTGGTCGGCTGTCCCTACCGAGAATTTCATCCGGAGTGGCTTGCGGCCGCGGATCGGGTAATCTGCTGCGGGATGATCGATAGTCTGAAGCTCCTGGCAGGCTTCGTGGTCTCGCTGTTCAGGTCCAAGGCGGGGCTTGAAGCTGAGATCGTCATTCTTCGGCATCAGCTGAACGTCCTGCGCCGCAGGATGCCATCGCGCGCGCGATTGACGCTCATCGATCGGCTGATCTTCGTTTGGCTTTATCGGCTGCGCCCGTCCGTGCTGAGCGCCGTTGTGATCATCCTTCCTGAGACCGTTGTGCCTGCCGAAAACTTCATCCGGAGTGGCTTGCCGCCGCGGATCGGGTAATCTGCTGCGGGATGATTGATGGTCTGAAGCTTCTGGCATGCTTCGTGGTCTCGCTGTTCAGGTCCGAGGGGCGACTTGAAGCTGAGATCGTCATTCTTCGGCATCAGCTGAACGTCCTGCGCCGCAGGATGCCATCGCGCGCGCGATTGACGCTCACCGATCGGTTGATCTTCGTTTGGCTTTATCGGCTGCGCCCGTCCGTGCTGAGCGCCGTTGTGATCGTCCAGCCTGAGACGGTGGTGCGATGGCACCGTGAGGGCTTCCGCCTATATTGGCGCTGGAAGTCTCGCGCGCGCGGTTGGCGATGAGCGCCGTCCTTCTCGACGGCAAAATCTTGCGCCTCGCCTCTGTCGACGCCCCTGTCGTCAGGCGCCCCGACGATGTGGTCATCCGGGTGCGCGCCGCCGGGCTCTGTCGTACTGATCTTTACGTCGCGTCCGGCGTCGTTCCGGTCGCAACTCCGCTCGTTCTCGGACATGAGTTCTCGGGAATCGTCGAGGCGGCCGGGCCCGCCGCGCGAGCGTGTCCAGGCGACCATGTCACGGTCAACCCGGCGCTCCCGTGCGGCGCCTGCGCCTCCTGCCTTGACGGCCGCTCGCTCCTCTGTCTCACACCCCAGTTCCTCGGCGTTGCGCGCGACGGCGCTTTCGCAGAACTCGTGGCCGTCCCCGATGTGGCGGTCCATCGTCTTCCCGACACGCTCGATTTTCGCAAGGGCGCCTACGTCGAGCCTGTCGCGGCTTCGCTCGCGGCGCCTCATTCCGGGATCGACCCGCACGAACGTGGCCTCGTATACGGGAGCAACCGCATTGCCGACCTTACGCTCCGCATCCTTCGCGCGAACGGGTTCGAGGGGGTCGATACCTGGGAGTCTACATCGTCGGCCGCACTCGACGGGCGTGCGGCCTCGTACGACTTCGTGATTGAAACCGTCGCCCCAGCAGAATCCTTCGCGGCGATCCTCGAACTCCTGCGCCCTCGTGGCCTCCTGGTCCTGAAGAGCCGCAAGCTTCAGCCGGTCGCCTTCAACGTGGCGCGGGCCGTGCAGAAGGAAATCCGGGTCTCGGCGGTTAATTACGGCGACTTCGACGAGGCAGTCAGACTCCTCGCTGCGGATCTCGAGGTGGATGACCTCTTCGGCGCCTCATACCCCCTCGAGGAGTTCGATGCTCTCTTCGCGGCGGGCAAGAAGGCCGAATCGCTGAAGCTATTCTTCGAGCCTGTTTCATAGCCCTCTTCTCGGATCGCCGCGTGCCATGTCATTGCGTGGCTTCTTTTAACTTACCTGCAAGATCGCGCGCAGAATTTCACCCGAGGCGAAACGTGATCATGCGGAACGGCGTTGCCAAGAGATTTGCCGGAGAGCGGCGGTCGATCTAGGAAAAGAGAGACTTACATACGGTGATCCTTTCCCGGACTATCGCCCGGAGTATCCGCCGCCAACGCCTTGATGATCGATACGGATTCGCTGATGGCCTCAAACAGTTTTTGGTCCCTATCGTAGGAGTTTTGAGAAGCCGCCATGACCGTCGGCACGATGCTCTCAATCTCGTCGCGTAGCAGATCGAGCTTCTGCTCTGGCGACGCTTTTGCCCATTTCACCTTGTCAATCATCACATTCTCTCCTGGGTTGGGTGACACCTCCCAGGATAGCGGCGCGCGGGGATGCCGTCATGGCTGACCCGCGCGACACCTCGCCGGAAAGCCGCGCTCAAACGCAAGCGTGGCCGAGGTGATTGAGCGGTACAGCCGCTCAACCTTCATAACCGAACGTTGCAGACGCTCGTGGCGACTACAGCCCTTGACCCAGAGCCGATATGGTTCGCCGCGTCAATCGTCTTTGGCGCCCTGGCCAGCCTAACGGCTGCCGGGGCAGGAACATGGCCGGACTGTCCCGTGGATTAGCGGACGTTTACGCCGGTAGCCAGCTCCAAGGTCTGTTAGAACCGCTCGGGACGAATAATGCGTTAACCATTTTCAACTATGTTTGGTCGCCTGGAGATGAGCGGCCATGGGCTTGCGGACCCTGCTGTCACCAGAGATGATCTACCCCCTACTCGACCGGTTCATCCCGCCGGCGCTCAGGGCCGACCGCGAAACGTATCGCCGCGCCCGCATTTTCCTCGTGTCGCATTTCTTCGGCCCGTTCCTCGGCCACACGATCACCATCTATCTTTTTTGGCTTGATCCGCATCCGGGCTATGGCCTCGGGGTGCTCGCCTCCGCGATCACCGTATATTGGGCGTTCCCGTTCCTCCTTAAGTGCACCGGTGCGCTGACGGCGCTCGCGCTGATATCAGTTGCGAACCTCGTCTTCATGATCCTGTGGGGCTGCTACCACTACGGGGGCGTCAGCTCGCCCTTCTTCGGTTGGCTCGTTGTCGTGCCCTTGCTGGCGTTTCTCTATCTCGATTCGCTCGTGCCGCGCCTTACCGTGATGGGCATGATCACCGCTGGCATCGCTTTCTTCTATTTCTTCTTCGCCACAGCCCATTCGTTCCCCGAGCACGTCCCGCTGTCCGCCTTGAGCGGCATTGGCATCGTCTCGATCACCAGCGCCGCGATCTACGTCTCGATGATGGCGCTTTACTACGCCACTATGGTTGCAAGCCACTCGGAACTCGAGCATGAGGTCCGGAACCATCGCGCCACGGCCCTCAAGCTGAGCGAGGCGAAGGAAGAGGCGGAGAACGCCGACCGCGCCAAGTCCGAGTTCCTCGCCAAGATGAGCCACGAGCTGCGCACGCCATTAAACGCTGTTATCGGCTACAGCGAGATGCTGCTCGAGGATTTCGACATCTCAGGCGGCGATGAGCAGGGGAGAGAAGACCTCGCAAGAATCAATTCTTCAGGAAAGCATCTGCTTGAGGTCATTTCGGACGTGCTCGACATTTCAAAGATCGAAGCCGGTAAGATGGAACTGCTTAAGGAGCACTTCGACCTGGATGGGCTCGTCGACGAGCTAGTGGCCATCGCGCAGCCGCTATGCGCTAGGAACGGCAATCGACTTGTCGTGCATCGCGCCGACAGTCTCGGCCAAGCGACAGGCGACGTGACGAAGCTGCGCAAGGCTGCGCTAAACTTGCTGAGCAACGCGGCCAAGTTTACAAAGGAGGGTCGCGTCTCAATGGGCGTCGTGCGCGAGAGCGGGCAAGGCGGCGATTGGTTGCGGATCTCGGTGCGCGACACGGGCATCGGCATCGCCCGCGAGAATCTGGGAAAGCTCTTCCAGAACTTCAGCCAGGCCGAGGCCGGGATCTCCACGAAATATGGCGGCACCGGTCTCGGCCTCGCGCTGACGCAAAAGCTCTGTCGCTTGATGGGCGGGGATGTCACGGTGGAAAGCGAACTCGGCCAGGGCTCGTGCTTCACCATGCGGCTCCCCGACTCAGCTGACAAAATTGAGAGGCAGCACGGCGTCGTTGATGGGGTCTTGGGATTCGACTACCGCAATGATCCCATCCTCGGTGCCGCCCTCGCCTACTGGCGGCGCCAGCGGGGGCCGCGCGCGATGCCGCGCCGCCGCGACATCGACCCGACCGTGATACCGAAACTCCTGCCCCATTTGCAGCTCATCGAGGTGCTCGAGGACGGCGCGCGCTTCCGCTACCGGTTGGTCGGCACGGCGCTGGTGGCGGCCTTCGGCAGGGAATACACGGGAAAATATCTCGACGAGCTCTTCACCGGCGAGCGGCTTGCTCATGCCCGGCGCGTCTACTTGACCGTCTGCGCCCAGCACCGGGCGGTGTTTCTGAGCAACCGATACAGCACCACGCGCGATCTGCACATGATCGCGAACCGGCTTTATATGCCGCTCTCTGATGACGGACGCTCGGTCAACATCATTCTCGGCGCGCTGACCTTCGAATGGGGGCGAGGCGCCGCAATCGGCATGTGGGCCGGCGCTCGGCTCGACCCATCGACGGCGGCGCTCGAGATCGTCGACGACGCAGAACCCGCCGCTCTGCCGGCCTGATCGGAATTTTTTGCGGTCACGGTAGACAACCCTCGGTGGAAAAAAGCGCCAACTAGAGACCCACCCCAACCTTCGGGGCAGATGTTTGAAAGTGTTGTGCAATTCCGCGTTTGGGGTGGGTCCCTCGCGACGCTGATCAGCATCCTGAGGGACCCATCTGAAAATGGAAATATTCGCGCCGCACCAATTGTTTAGACGGCCTCCTTGGGTGGGTCCCTGGTTGGCGCTGTTTTCCACCAATACAAGCGGAAGCCCTCGCGGTGCCATCGCACCACGGTCTCAGGATGGACAATCACAACGCCGCCCAGCACGGATGGGCGCAGCCGATACAGCCAAACAAAGATCAGCCGATCGATGAGCGTCAATCGCGCCCGCGATGGCACCCTGCGGTGCAGGACGTTCAGCTGATGCCGAAGAATGACGATCTCAGCTTCAAGTCGCCCCTTGGACCTGAACAGCGAGACCACGAAGCATGCCAGGAGCTTCAGACCATCGATCATCCCGCAGCAGATTACCCGATCCGCGGCCGCAAGCCACTCCGGATGAAGTTTTCCGTAGGCACAAGCGCTTTGGTCGTCGCCAGAGCGTAGCCGCCGCCTCGATCACGCGCGACGACCTCGATCAGCGGCTGGTCTGACAGCCAAACCTGTGCCGTTGCCGATTCGCGATCCGGCAGCAGCGCGATAGACTTGCGCCGTTCGAGATCGCAGATGATCGTCCCATAGCGCTGGTTGCGTCGCCATGCCCAGTCGTCGATCCCGACCACCGTCGGCGGAACGAAGCGCGGACTGCCGCGCCTTCGCACGACGCGCAGCAGCGTGTCGTTGCTCACCGGCAGCATCAGCCTGCGGGCAAAACTCGCCGCGGGCCGGCCGCCCAAGGCAAGCCCGAGGTGGTAGACGATATGGTCGAGCCGGGCGGTACGCCGCGGCCACGGCGCCAGCACGTCCTGATCAAAGCGCTCGACAAAAATACGTCGCCCGCAGATGACGGCGTCACAATGAAATCGCCGCGCCACGACCACGAGCCGAACTGGCCGACCCGCCATGGGCAGATCCACCAACCGCCGACGATAGCGGCTATGGACCCGTTCCGAGTTCGTCCCGCATTCCGGACAGGCGTTCGCGCTGCTCACCGCGCGGACGGCGATCACCATACCCGCGCCATCACTGCTGGCGCCGTCCACGACAAAACCGCGCGGCACCAGCGCTGATGGTCGGAGAGCTTGCTGCATGGCTTTGATTCCTTTCGTGAAACCAACGCAAGCTTCCCCCCTGAATTGCATCAAAAGTGAGTCAGAGCCACGATTGGACGCGAAAAGGGGGTCACGATTGGAAGCGAATTGACAAACTGGCCGCTCGACCTGAACCGGGAGGAGGCGGCACGCTATGTTGGCATTGGCACCAGTCTGTTCGACCGCGAGGTCGCGGCAGGGATGTGGCCGGCCCCCGTGAGGCGCGGCGAGAAGCGCGGCCGCAAGACTTGGTATCGGCCGGCGATCGAGAAGGCGGCCGAGGAGCTGAGCAAGGGAGGTGCGTTGTGAAGACGATGACTGATGACGAGCTGAAAGCGCTAGACGCCGTGATCGACTATATGGCGACCGATGAGATGGAAGACTTCCGCGACAACCCGAGTGCCGGCCACATCTATAACGCCGTCTATGCTTTGGCGACGTGGCGCGGGCGCAATCTTTCGACGTGGCCCAAGCCGAAGGTGACGCAGGCCGGCTGACGCCCTGATGCATAATGGAGAGGTTCCATTTACCAAACCGACTGACCGCGCTCGGCTTCTGTTGAGCGACATGAAAACCGCTCTCTTCGACGAGCTCGATCGCATTCGCAAAGGCGATTTCGATCACACGAGAACAAACGCCCTTGGTCGAAGAGCAAAAGCAGTAGTGAAAGTCGTAAAGGCGTCGCTTCGGTCACCCCCTACTTCTTGAGGAAAAGATGAACCCCCTATGACTGATCTGGATTCACGTGCGCGCCGGCTAGCGCGCAACGTTGGCCTCGTGGCGCACAAATCTCGCTTGCGGCGGGACAGCGTCGATAATCATGGCGGATACATGCTGGTCGAGCTAAACGGTAACACCGTGGTCGCTGGCGCTCGCTACGACCTGAGCGTCGAGCAGGTGATCAAATACTGCACCGACGCCCATTCCTGAAGCGGCGCCCGAGACTGTGGTAGCATCCAATTCCTTGCCACGTCGCCCCGCCCTCGCGGTGGGGCTTTTTCTTTGCCCGCGGCCGCCGCCAGCGGGGCGCCCGGAAAATTAGGGGCCGGCGGCGGCCCTGAATCCGGCCGTGATGGCGAGCGCCAAAAGGCCGATGACCGCTACGGCGATAAGGAGCACGGCAATCGCTGCGCCGCCTGCGCGAGAGTATCGGCGCAGCGCCGTGGTGTAGCTCAGCGCCGTGGTATAGCGCACGCCGCTGCCGGGCACGCCAGCGACGTCAGTCGAGTTCAGCCCGAACCCCAGCAAGACCCGTAGCCATCTCTGAAAGCGCCAGCCCATGCGCTCATGATGCCATGGGCTGCCGGCTCGCGCGAGCCGCACCTAGCCTCGGACCCGGTGCATGCTCGGGCGGCTCTGCCTCGGGAGCCGGCCATGCTCGCCAGCGGGCACGGGAGGTCTTGCTCGCGCAGGCCCGCTATTTCTCCAGCCGAGTTGCTACCTGCTTCGGATCGCCCTTGGCCTCTAGAGCATACCCATTGTGAAACTCAACGCTGGTGTTTACTCCGGCCTTTCAACACCTTCACTTGGTCGGGACTAACGAAGACCGACGTCCCCTCCGGTGATTGCAGCTCAATGAAGCACATGACTTGTCTCCTTTGGCGCGGACACATTGCGGACAATTACCGTGTCCGTCTCTATCATCTGGCCCCGCTCCGGTGGGGCTTTCTCTATCAGTCGAGCGCGCTGTCGGACAGGGCTCGAATGTCGCTCCGCTCAGCGCTCGCGGAGCAACTCGTGCAGGAGGAGGCGAGCCAGGCTCTTGACGTGCGCCTACCGGTCCTCGGCGGGCACCTCGTGCAGCTTGGCGCGCTTGGTGCCGTGCTCGGACGTCACCCCCACCCAACCGTCCTTCTCGGCGTAGGACGCGGTGTGCGTCCTCCCGTCCACCTCGATCGAGACGTATCGCGGGACCATGTCCCATCTCCCTGACGCGGCGGTGCGACGCTTGCCGCGGCGATCAAGGTTATGGCTGTGCACGGGCGCGGGACAAGGGCATTTGCACCAACCTGCTGAATATCCGGCGCGATGTGATCGAGGCAAGCGTGCTCGATGCGCTCAAGACGCGCCTCATGGATCCGTCGCTGTTTGAGGTGTTCACCGACGAGTTCTATCGCGAACTCAACAGAATTCGCGGTGCGGAGCATGCAAAGCGCCAGCAGCTCCAGGACGAGCTCGGCACCATCGACCGCCGCCTGCGCAAGCTCGTAGACGCGATTGCCGAAGGCGTGCCGGTGCGCACGCTCAAGGACGAACTCCTACGCCTTGAGACGCGCCAAGAGGAGGTGCAGACGCTGATGTCCAAGCCTATCGAGGATCGCCCGCTCATCCATCCGGCTCTGGCCGCGGTCTATCGCCGGAAGGTCGCTGACCTCCACTCGGCTCTGGAGAAGGAGGACATGCGGGCCGAGGGGTCGAGATCCTGCGCGAGCTCATCGAGGAGATCACGCTCACGCCGGAGAACGGCAACCTGCGCATCGATCTTAAGGGTGCGCTCGCCGGCATCTTGCGGCTGGCGTCCAGCAGCAAGATGCCCGTCGCGATCGACGACGGGCTCAAGCAAATAAAGCTGGTTGCGGGGGAGTGCAACCACCGACAGTTGACTCTCCCACCGGTCTCAATCTGACCCATTATGACCCGAGCGGCCCGACCTCGGCGATTTGGTCGACGGCGAGCGCTGTCGCCGGGATCGGTGCCAGCATTGGAGCGCCGCGTTGAGCACTCCCGCTAGACGAGCGATCAGATCGCCGCGTCGGTCGCGCTGTCGAAGAAATGCAGCCGGTCCGTGTTGAGCGCGAGGCGCAGGCGGTCGCCGCGCTTGACGCGCACGGTGGGCTCCACCGCCGCCACCATCATCTGGCCGCCGACTTCGACGTCGAGCAGAACCTCGGAGCCGAGCCGCTCGATGACCTCGATCACGGCGTCGAAGCAGAGTCCGGCCGGGTCGCCGTCCGCGGCGATGCGAAGATCCTCGGGGCGGATGCCCAGGGCGACCTCCTCGCCCGCATGGCGGCTGAGGCGCTCCGCGATTGGCCGCGGCACCTCGATGCGCAGGCCTTCCTTGGTGGCCCAGAACGCGCCGTTAACGGCGCCGACGCGGACGGCGGCGAAGTTCATGGCCGGAGAGCCGATGAACCCGGCCACAAAGCGGTTGGTGGGCGCATTGTAGAGCTCGAGCGGCTCGCCCACCTGCTGCACGACGCCGTCCTTCATCACCACGACGCGGTCGCCCAAGGTCATCGCCTCGACCTGGTCGTGGGTCACGTAGATAGCGGTGGTGCCGAGGCGATCGTGGAGCTTCTTAAGCTCGACGCGCATCTGCACGCGCAGCTTGGCGTCGAGATTGGAAAGCGGCTCGTCGAACAGGAACACCTGGGGATGGCGTACGATGGCGCGCCCCAGCGCCACGCGCTGGCGCTGCCCGCCGGAGAGCTGGCGCGGCTTGCGCTTCAGATAGTCTTCGATGCCGAGGATCTCGGCCGCCTCCTGCACGCGCTTGCCGATCTCCGTGCGGTCGAATTTCCGCATCTTCAGGCCGAAGGCCATGTTGTCGTAGACGCTCATATGCGGGTAAAGCGCGTAGTTCTGGAACACCATGGCGATGTCGCGATCCATCGGCGGCAGCTCGTTGACAACGGTGTCGCCGATGAGTACCTGGCCCGAAGTGATGGATTCGAGCCCCGCCACCATGCGCAACGTCGTCGTCTTGCCGCAGCCGGAAGGGCCGACCAGCACCATGAACTCCTTGTCGCGGATCTCCAGGTTGACGTCCTTGACCGCATGCACCTCGTCGTACTTCTTGTTGAGGCTCCGGATCAGGACCTGCGCCATGGCGTCACCCTTTGACGGAGCCGGTGAGCCCGGCGACGTAATGCTCGACGAAGAAGGAATAGATCAGCGCCACCGGGATCGAGCCCAGAAGAGCGCCCGCCATCAGCGGACCCCAGAAGAACACGTCGCCGCGGATGAGCTCGGAGGTGATGCCCACAGGCACGGTCTTCTCCTCGGGCGAGGAGAGAAAGACGAGCGCGTAGATGAACTCGTTCCAGGACAGCGTGAAGGCGAAGATGCCGGCCGAGAGGATGCCCGGCACGGCGATTGGGAAGATAATGTAGACCATCGCCTTCCACCGCGTCGCGCCGTCGATGCGCGCGCACTCCTCGAGCTCCTTCGGAATCGCCTTGAAATAGCCCATCAGGAGCCAGGTGCAGAACGGGATGAGGAAGGTCGGATAGGTCAGGATGAGCGCCCAGGGCGTGTCGCCGAGGTGGAAGTCGCGGATGATGTCGGCGAGCGGGATGAAGAGCAGCGTCTGCGGCACGAGATAGGTGATGAAGATGCCGGTGCCGAGACTGCCGGCGAAGGGGAATTTGAGGCGTGAGAGGGCATAGCCCGCCAGCAGCCCGCAGAACAGTGAGATCAGCGTGGCGACGATCGAGATGAAGAGCGTGTTGAGCATCCAGGTGCTGAACAGCGTCTCGCCCAGCAGATACTTGATGTGCTCGAGCGTCGGGTGCAGCGTCCAGAACGGCGTGTAGTTGGGCGCCATCCACGGGCGGTAGAGCTCGGCATCGGGCCGGACGGCGGTCACCATCATCCAGTAAAACGGGAACAGCAGCCCGAAGATGAAGACGGCGAGCGGGATGTAGAAGAAGACCCAGCGCCGCCATTTCGCCCCTTCGATCATGGCTTCAGTGGGTCTCCACGCGGCGGATGTAGAGCAGCTGCACGATGACCACGACCAGCAGTACCGGGAACATGGCGAGCGACACCGCCGCCCCCTGGCTGAGGAGCCCAGTGCCGACGCCGATCTGATAGGCGTAGGTGGCGAAGAGATGGGTGGCATTGGCCGGGCCGCCGCCGGTAAGGATGTAGACCAGCTGGAAGTCGGCGAAGGTCTGGATGATCGAGAATAGCACCACCACCATGGTGACCGGCAGCAGCAGCGGCCACGTCACGTGGCGGAAGCGCTGCCACGGCCGGGCGCCGTCGATCGCCGCCGCCTCCTGCAGCTCGGGATTGATCGTTTGCAGCCCCGCCAGCAAGCTGATGGCGTAGAACGGCACGCCGCGCCAGATGTTGACGATGATGACCGAGACCATGGCGAGATAGGGATCGCTCAGCCAATTGATCCGCCCGCCGATGAGGCCGAGCCGGTAGAGCGTCCAGTTGATGACGCTGAAGGTCGGATCGAACATCCACTTCCAGGCGAAGGTCGAGAGCACGGTCGGAATAATGAAGGGCAAGAGAACGAAGGCCCGCGTCAAGGCCTTGCCCTTGAAGTGGCGGTTGAGGAGGAGCGCAAGCCACAGGCCGAGCACCAGCTTGAAGACGGTGGTGACCCCCGTATAGACGAAGGTGTTCCAAACCGCGACGCGGAAGATGCTGTCATGGGCCAGCGCGACGAAGTTGTCGAAGCCGACGAAGACGCCGGGCACGCCCACCTTGGCGTCGGTGACCGAGAGCTCGATGCCCTTGACGAACGGATATGCGATGAAGAGCGCCAGCAGCACCAGCGTCGGCAGTAGCAGCACGGCGGCGAGCCAGCGCTCGTCCTCGAGGAGGCGCGTGACGGGCCCGCGCCGCGGCGCGCCGGCATAGGGTCGTCTTTCTGTGAGTCCGTAACTGACGGCCATGCGACCTCCTCGAACCGGCGGACCGGCACTCGCCCTCCCGCCTCCGCCGGCGCGGCGACGGGGATCACCTGGCGACCGGCCGGCCCGCGTCAGGCGTGGATCTTCACAAACTCCTCATGCGCCCATTTCACCGCGTCCTCGGCGGACATGCCCTGCACCGCCTTCGCGTACATGTCGGTAATGAGGTACTTGCTCAGCCCTTCGGCGGCCTTGCGATCGGCCGGGCCAGCATAGCCTGGGAAGCGGCCGGCGCGCGCCGCCGCGCGGAAGGGCAGCATGATGGGGTCCTTCTTCCACAGCGGGTCCGCCTCCCATATGGTGGTGGCGCCGACGGAATAGCCCTGCTGCGAATCGAACCACCTCTGGTAGATCTCTTTCGAGGTGATCCACTGGATGAACTCGCGCGCCGGCTTCTGGTTCTTCGAATAGCCCATCAGCATGTTCGACATCGGCAGGTGGTAGCCGAACTGGCCGGCCGGACCGTGGGGCAGCGGCGCGTGCAGCATGTCCTGGAACATCGGCGCGCCCTTCTCGGTCTGATACGTATCCGGCTTGATCTTCGCCAGCAGATAGATCGACGCGCCGTTCAAGGTGGCGCTGATGGTGCCGGAGAGGAAGGCGCGGTTGTTGCTGGTGTCGTCCCAGGCGAGGCCACCCTCGTCATGAGCGTCCTTCCAGAACGCCTTCATGAACTTGACGGAGTCGACCGCCGCCTTGGAGTTGAGAACCACGGTCTTGCCGTCGGCCTCGACCTCCTTGCCGCCCCAGGACCAGAGATAGGGATAGCTGAAGGTCGGCGCGTCGCCGAAGGTGTGGCCGAGCGTCTGGCCGAGCGGTCTCCCCTTGGCCTTCAGCGTCGTGCCGGCCTCGTGATACTGCTCCCAGGTTTCTGGGAATTTGCTCAGGCCGATTTCCTCGAACCAGGATTTGCGATAGACGATCATCGCTCCGAGCACGCACCATGGCACCGCTATCCATTTCTTGCCGTCATTGGCGACTACCTTGGACTCGTCGTAGTAGCCGCCTTGCGCCTTGCCGAGCTCCTCGGCGAGATCGCTCACATCGGCGACGCTCTCGGCATAGAGCTGCGGCCAGTTGTTGAGGCCGCAAATGATGTCCGGGCCGGAGCCCGACTGGATCGCCGATGTCGTCCGCGCCTGCAGATCGTTGCCGTTGATGGTCTCGATGTTGAGCTTGAAGCCCAGCGCCTTCTCCGCCGCCGGCGCAATCTCCTTCTTCAGGAGCTCGTCCGACGCCGGGATGAAGTCGTTCCAGCGCAGCCAGTGGACGCTGACGCCCTGGGCGTAAACGGGCGCCCGCCCGGCGGCCAGGATGGCCGCAATACCACCGGTCTTGGCCGCGAGCGCGCCGGCACCGGTGAGCTTGAAGAACTTTCGCCGACCTAAGCGTGCCATCTCGTTTCCTCCCTGTTCGTGGAGACGAACGCATCTCTTTTAGGTGCGAAGCACTATCTTGCTGCGAGAGATCTGTGCTGACGTTCCTCCCCCTTGGGCTTTGGGCCGGAATACGATAGCAATCCCCCGCGGTTTTCGAAAGCCCGGGCCCGCCGCCACGGCACCGTCGTGTCACCCCTGCCGCTGCCTAGCCATGGCGCGTCAAGCGCCATCGGGCGTCGCCGGCATGTCGATATCGACGATGCCGAGCGGCGCCAGTGGATCAACCACCGCGTTCATGCTCGCCGCCGGCGCGCCATGGTGCCGGCCTTGCCACGGCCCTTGGCGCCCGGCGGATTGTGCGCGCAGAGTGGTATTGGTCTGGAGCGTGAACGGGATGATCTCGCGCGGCATGCAATATTCCATGAACGAGCTGTCTTGATCCGGCCGCTCTTGGCGTCATAGACCGTACTCAAAAAGCGCTTGGCCGATGCCCTGGACCAGCGCGCCATGGACTTGGCCCTCGACGATCTCGATCTCGGCGATATATGCGCCGGCGGGATAGGTGAAATTGGCGGGATCGTAGAAGGCAGTTCCAGATGGTCGCGAGCTGGGCGCAATTCACGAATTGCTAGGCGCACAAGCTCACGGGGTGGATCCGACGGTCGCGCCACGTGGTCTGCTGACGAGACGGCCGGCGCTTGCGCGAGCACCGGCCGTCTCTAAGGTACCGTCTTGCCGTTAGATCATGGAATCGCCGCGCCCTGCGTGTTCACGTAGCACGCATAGACCGAGGTGCTCGCACAAATATACAATCGGTTCCGCAGCGGTCCACCGAAGACCAGATTGGCGCAGGTCTCCGGCAGATGAATCTTGCCGAGTAGCTCGCCTGCCGGGCTGTAGCAGCGGACTCCATCCTCCTTCGGGTCGGCCCAGCCCATGCTGCACCAAATGTTCCCGTCGACGTCGCTTCGCATGCCGTCCGTCAATCCGGGCGCAAAGCCATCGGCGAAGACCTTGCTGTTGGTCACGCCGCCCTTGTTGATGTCCACGTCGAAGACGCGGATATGGGCCGGGCCGCCATGGGTGATGCCGCTGTCGATGACGTAAAGATTCTTCTCATCCGGCGAGAAGCAGATGCCGTTGGGCTGCACGAAGTCATCGACGACGACCGTGACAGTGCCGCTTTGCGGATCGACCTGATAGACATTGTGCTTCTCCTGCTCGGGCTCGGCCTTCAGCCCCTCGTAGTTTCCGCCGATGCCATAAGTCGGATCGGTGAACCAGATCGACCCGTTGGACGCGACCACGACATCATTTGGCGAATTGAGCCGCTTGCCGTTGTAGCGATCAGCGATCACGGTGATCGTGCCGTCTAACTCGGTACGCGTCACGCGCCGGCCGCCATGCTCGCAGCTGACCAGACGTCCCTGCCGATCGACGGTGTTGCCGTTCGAATTGAGCGAGGGCGAGCGGAAAATGCTCAGGTGATCGTCGTCCTCCAGCACGCGCATCATGCGGTTGTTGGGGATGTCGCTGAAGATCAGGTAGTGGCCGGCGCGGAAATAAGCGGGACCTTCCGCCCAGCGCAAGCCGGTCGCGACCCGCTCGACGGCGCCGGTGCCGACGCTGCCCTTGAAGCGCTTGTCGAGGGCTTCGACGTGGCTGTCGGGGTAGCGCGAGTTGGGGAGCGGACCCAGCGGAAGCCTTTCACCGGGCGAGAGCGGCAGCGGGACTCCGGTTTCCCCGAACGGCCCCTCGGTGGCGGCAGCCGCGACCCTCAGGGTGACGGCCGTTGCAGTGGCCGCGGATGCGGCCAGGAAAGCGCGTCTCTTCATGTTTCCTCCTGTGCCCCCCGATTTTGCCTCGGGGATTGCAAGAACATTAGGCTCCCTTTCCCGAATGGGCCATGCCAATCGCAACTCTGAAGCGGCTGATGCTGCGGTCGCCGGTCGCGGCGGTTGCAGCGGAAGGCAGCAGCGAGGTTGGCGGTGGGCCTGGGAACGACGGGCAGTTCTGCGGCACGCCGCTCACGTCGAATCCAATCAGCGCTGCCTTCAGCGATGCGGTTTGTCGATGATCCAATTGACATGGCGCTTCCAATCGAGAAAGTTGCGCCCGCGCTGTATCTCGCTCCAGTCCCAGTCGGTGCAGCCGAACGTCCTGCCGGGACCCAGAGGGTTGCCTCGGTGACCTCAAATGGCTGCGACAGATCGCGGCCGAGGACGATTGGCTGACCGGGCACCTCAAGGCGCAGCTCGATGCCGAACGGAGACATGGGTTGCTGTAAGAGGACGCCCGAATTCGAATCGCGTCGAAGAGACTCGGCTCCAAACGCGCCGTCGCGGGACCGGCGTGAGGCGCTGAACGACGAGCAGCGCTGTCGAAGACCAGCTTGAGGCCGCCGGCGGCTTCGATCTCACGACGGAGCGGACCGTTTTGAGCGACGCCAGCACCAGCTTGTTGTCGCCCCAAATGAGCTTGTTGGTCCATCCGCCGGTCTGCCTGTGAATCGGCGTGGCGTTTGACCCTCGATCGGCGTCGAAAAGTTGGGCGCCGAATAACCAGCTCGAGGCGGATCACAACACGCTCCTTGCGCAGTAGAACGCTCTGCTGGCACATCTCGACACCGCCGACGTGGCCGGTATCAGCAATGGCAACACCGCAGCATTTGGCGCCGCAACCTCGACGGCATCGGCGCCGCTGATCGGCTCGCTCTAACCCCATCGACCGATACCGACGGCTGGAACACCGATTTGAGGGAGTAGGACATGAGCGCGGGCGAGCAATTGCGCCGGGCGGAGGCGGCGCAACCGCTCGACGTTGCTGGCCGACGCCGCCTCCCTAGGCCGATGCTATGATGACCCCTGCGATCCGCGAGGGAGGCGGTGCCATGGGCTACCGCGCGCGCATCTATCTGCAACGGGCCGCGACCAAGATCGCCGTCGACCTCGGCGAGAAGGATCTCGACGTCCGCCCGGTCCAATATGGACGCGCGCAGTTCGAGCACGACGGCAAGACCGAGGTCGGGCACATCGAGCAGATCGACCCGCCCGACTGGGAGAGCAGCGGCGCCGTTCCAAAGGTGCTGGTCGTGCAGCGGCAGTGAGGGTTCTCCGCGCCGCCGATCGCATGGCGTAGCGCACCTCGCTCCGTCAGCGCGGCCGGTGTAGGCTGCACCGATGGCAAAGCGCACGGTCGAACCGGGACAGCGTTACCGCGACGTCCGGCCGGGCATCTATGGTCGCTTAGCGGCTTCGGACTGGATCGTAGAAGACGTGCAGACCGACGCCAATGGCATCCGGCATGCGCGCCTCGTCAGCGTTGCGGACCCGACGGTGCGGAAGACACTCGCGGCTGAAGTGCTGGTCGATCCGGCACAGTTCGAGCAGGTGTAGCGCCGACAGCTCTGGCTGAATGTTTCGCCAAGCGGCAGGGCTTAAGCAACAGTGCGCGGGGTCAACGAGGAACGCCGTCCATGGGCAATCTCTTCCGTCGCAGACTCCCACGTCTCGAAGCGGGGCACCAGCTCCTCAAGCAACGCGCCAGGCGCCGCTCCAGCCGCGTCCGCCGACGAAGAAGAGTGGCTGGCGACCGACACGCCTGGGACTGAGCCCAGCTATCTTCGCGCCGAGCGTGACGATGCGTGGTCGTTGGCAGTGTCATGGCGCGGTGTATTGGTCGCAGCGTTGCTGTTCGGTTGCTTGGCATTGCTGACCGCCTATTTCCACTAAACCGCCTATTTCCACTAAAATGAGATCGGTGTCGGGAGTCGCCGTGATCGGCCGGACCGTTCAAGCGATAGGCAGCCGCGGCGATCAGAAAGTGGAGCGCTAATCATGGCGACGAAACCGCAGATCAACCGGGACACCCCAAAGGATACAAAACGGCGGGTACGCGATGGTAAATCGAACGCAGACGCGGCGATCGATGCCGTTGACATGGACTCGAAAGACAGCTTTCTGGCCAGCGACCCGCCGAGTTGGACGCCGGTGACGGGCTCGAGATTGCTCTGACACCGGCGAGATTGCGAACGCTAGGCATGTGCGTCGCCATCGTGCCGCTGTCGGGTAGTCGCATTGCCGGCTGCGCGCTCGAGGGGTCAGAGGCTAAGAGCTGCGGGGGTGGGAGCTGCGACGCCGCAGTGGCGCAAGAGTGTTCCCGGGGTCGTCTTGCGCGCGGTCGGGCGTCGGTTCCCACACGCTGCGTGCCTTTGACCCCCGCATCAAATTGCACATAGAGAGCAGGTTGCGCCGTTTCAAGCGGTCGCTGGTATAAGAACACCTAGCGTCCAGAGTCGAGAGATCAAGGCCGGACGGTCGGGCCTGGTCGGGGCATAACAGGACGAACCGGCAAAGCCTTGCTCGAAAGCACGGCCGCAAGCACCATGACCATGGTCGGGCAAAGCCGAGAGAGGGTTCGAGTGACCATCACCCGTAACAATGCGAACCGCCTCGCCTTCCAGGACGCCGATACCATCGTCGCCGCGGAGCCTTCGGCGAATGGCGCGACCCTTACGGTGACGATTCTGACTGGCAGCGGGGGCAAGCTGTGGCTGTCCAAGGATCAGGCGAGCAAACTCGGTCAGTTCCTGCTGAACTGCGGCAAGCCCTGAATTCATCCCTGCCTGTACGCGCTTGCAGCGCCGCAGCGGCTTCCACCATCGGCCGTCACGCCGCGGCACCCATCCGCGCGCCAGGTGCGCGCCAGGCGCAATTGGCGCGCCGCGTTGCCCGATTTCTGCATCGCCGGCGCGCATCTCGGACCGCGTCGCTGCCCCCCTGAGCCGCGCCGGAGTTGCGCGCCGGCGGCATCCGCTGTCGATTTGATAGAGAGCCCGCCAGATCGGCGGGCGACGCGATTATAGCGACCTCCATTTGATTGGTAACGAGCCCCGGATAGGACCATATCCTATCGATCATTGGCACTACGCCGTTCCCGGGCGCCGATGGCTGAGAGACACGAGCGCTCCCGCCTTGAATCTGGCCGAGGAGGCGCGCATGGCGC
>JBKQTR010000343.1:0-5669 GCA_052143095.1 Allostellaceae bacterium | reverse complement strand
AGCTCAACCTACAGCATCTGGTGTCACTCTGGGAATCGAGCACAACGGGGCGGTTTCATGGAAGCGGTGTACTAGTCGCGACGAGGGCGGCGCAGCGTGAAAGTTTCGAACGAGGCCAGCTGACCGTCCCGCCCCACTACGTCGTAATATGCGACCTTGATTGTGGTGAACCCGCCGCGCTGTGATCCCGGATCAACAGTGAAGGCCGCGAAGCCGTAGGAATGAGCCGCGTTTCGCACCGCCGACCAGGGCGCTTGCTCCTTCACGTAGACGGGCGGCCGCTTGCCTGTCACCGGATCGGGTGCGCCGACCGCGGTGATCACCCGACACGCCGGCGGATTGAAGAACAGCTGGTTCGACGGAACACACGTTCCGCCGCCGCCGATAACCATGTGCACCGTTCCCTTGCTGGTGTCGATCACGTCCGTGGCGGTCGCCACGGGGACCGGCGTCAGCGTGGGGTTCGATTCCTGACCGCGGATCGGGTGAGAGCGCTCGTAGTGGTGCTCGTGCCCGCACACCACGAGGTCCACGTTGTATTTGTCGAACAGCGGCACCCATTCTTCGCGGATTCCAAGGTCCGCGCCATTGAACTTGTCGACCGTCGAGATAGCGACCTGATGCATGCACACCACGATCCAGTCAATATCGTGATTTCTCGGGTGGCCGCCAGTTCCTTTTCCAACCAGGCCTTCTGAGCGCCAGCCGAATAGCCCCTCACATAGGAGTTGCCGCCGTCCTGGTATGCGACGTCGTCATTGGCGATGCTGACCACCCGCACGGAACCCGCGGTGAAGGCATACCAAAGCCCGCGCGTCACATCCGTCTGGCCAGCCGCATCCGGCACCGAGAAGTAGGTCTGATAGGCCTGGTACCCGATCGGTCCGTTACCCAGCTCGTTCTCGTGGTTGCCTGGGGAGGGCATCCAGGGACGATTGCGAGCGCTGCGGCTGTTGTTCTCCCAGAAATCCCACCAGGTCCGCACCCGGTCCGCGGCGAGGTTGGCGTAACAGAGATCGCCGTTGAACAGGTGGAACAAGGGCTGCAGCCGCTCCACGCCAAGCGTGGTATCGCCCGCCGCCGGCGAGCCGAGATTGTCGTTCACATACGCGGGATTCGGCATCGTCGCCCCGGCGGGCGGCACGTACTTCTTGCCGAGGGTCGGCGTCCCCTGATCGCCGAAGCTGGTGAAGGTGAGCGGCGCGCGACCACGCGGAGAGGTGCGGAACGTGGCGAACTCCGGCTCGGCGCCGTCGTGCATTGCCCCGTACAGGTACGTGGAGTCGGCCCGCAGTCGACCGAGCTTTGCATGATAGGCGTAGACAACCTGGCCGGACTTTGCATCGGTGTAGCTGGTCGCCTTGGCCTCGACCGTTTGCTCGAGCGTGCCATCGAGACGCCCCAGCACGACTCGGGGATTGCGAACGGGCTGCAGCGCGTGCCAGGACACCACCATCTCCGACGATGCATCCGCGCCGAACTGCAGATGCAGTCCGGCGACCGGAGGGGTCGCCACCGGATCGGGCGGTCGGCGTGAGGGGAGCGCGGCCTCAGTGTCTCCGGTTCCGATGAGGGAGGCCGCCAGCACGGCGCCTCCTCCGATGCCGGCGGCGAGCAGCTTGCGACGACTGAGTTCGAGGTTGAATCCGCTATCCTGTGTGTTCATGGCGGCGAGGTTGCTCCACGGTGGCAGGGGGAGCCTATCGCAACTCGATGACAGTTAGGCAAACCGGTGTCACGCCGGTCACACTGGGTCCCACCGGCAAGTCGTGCTGGACGAGGAGCAGGTCATGTCTCAGATGGGTTACTTTCGGTAAACGGAGACAGCCCTGAGCGGCCGCTTTCCATCCATCTCAGTCATTCGCGGCAGCGCTTGCTGGTTGAGGTCTCGCCCTAAACCGTCCCCACGGGCGTCGCCGGCGAGCCGACGGCGCCGGGCAGACGCAGCGGCGGCGCGGTGAGCAGAAAGCGGTTGCGGCCCTGCGCCGGCAGATGATCGGCGAGCTCGGAGAGATACCAGAGCTCGCCGAGATTGGCGCCGAGCTTGAACAGGCAATGCGCATGCCGCGGCAGTGCTGCGCAGTGGTCTTCCGCGCACGGGCGCGAGGGCGAGGCCTCGACCGCGTAATTGTCGGCGATGAGCGAAGCGAGCCTACTCTTGGTGATCCAATTGAGCAGGCGCTCGTCGTGGCCATCGAGCACGGCGCAGGCGCCATGCAGCTTCTTCTCGTCGGGATCTCGCGTCATCTACAGCACCATCCGGTCGAAGCCCGTGCGGATGCACACCGCGTCGCCAGGCTCGACCTCGACCTTGTCGGTGGCAAGGACGCTCATCAGCTCCTCGCAGTCGACCAGATCGTTATCCTCGGTGAGGTCGCTTTCCACGCGGGGATTCGAAATTCGCCCGTCCTTTGGCTCTCACCGACGCTTGCTGCAGGTTGCTTCGAGTTCGTTCAGGCGGCGCCGATACGGTCAGACCGAAGGCCAGATCATCAAGCTCAAGCTCGTGAAGCGGCAAAATGTACGGCCGCACTAAACTCGACCTGCTGGAAGCCGTCTGGGCAACGCGACGCGAGGTTCAATCCTAAGCGCGGGCCGCTACGATGGGCCGAGTTTGATTGCGCGACTATGGAAATTGCGGTTTAATTCCGCGCGGGTCCGCATTGCTGCGCGATGAGCCAAGAAGCGCGAAAAGGGCCGCAGGGACGACTGGGACTACCGGAGGTTGCGCTCGGCTCGCGGTGAACGGACCCCGCTTCGGCGTCCGTGGGAACCGGCCGGCCAATCCACCGCGACCGTCGAATTCCGCCGACCGGCCGGACCGTGACATCCGGCGCAGGATGGCACCGCCGGCCTCTCGGTCTCCGGCGAAAGAAAACTCCAGCAGTCGGGCAAGAATCCCGGCGGGAGAGGCAATTTCACAGGGAGTGCCTCACAATGACCAGGAAATGCAACGAACAGGATCGGCCTGACGACGATTTTTGGTATAGCGGCAAGGTGACGCGCCGTCGGCTCGTGGGCTGGGGTGCCGGGGTGATCGGCACGACGATGCTGGTGCCGGCACCGTGGCAGGCGGCCTTCGGCGCCGCGGCCAAGCCCTACAAGATCGGCTCGCTGCAGCCGCTCTCCGGCGCCGGTGCCGCCGGCGGCAAGACCGCGCTCGTCGGCGCGCAAATGGCGGTCGACCGCATCAACCAGGCGGGCGGCATCAACGGCCGGCCGGTCGAGTTGATCGTCGCCGATGATGAATCGAAGCCCGATGTCGGGCGCCGCAAGGCGGAGAAGCTGGCGGTCGACGACACTGTCGACGTCGAATGCGGCGGGTTCCTGTCCAATGTCTGCCTCGCCTGCATGCCGGTTTGGGAGGAGCAGAAGATCGTCAACATGATCAGCGTTTGCCTCGACACCACCATCACCGGCAGCCGCTGCAGCAAGTACACGTTCCGCCCGTTCGACTGCGCGCCGGCGCAAGCCGTGGCCTTCGGCCCCTATCTGACCAAGCTCGGCAAGAAATGGCACATCACCTATGCCGATTACGCCTGGGGCCAATCGACGCGCGACGCCTATGCCGACGAAATCAAGAAGCAAGGCGGCCAAGTGGTCGGCACCACCGGCATCCCGCTCGGCACCGCCGACATGACGCCGTTCCTCTCCAAGATCTCCGGCGAGTTCGACGGTCTCTTCGGCATCTTCTTCGGCAGCGACGGCGTCACCATCGGCAACCAGGCCTACGATCTCGGCCTCACCAAGAAGTACAAATGGGCCGGCGACGGCGCCATTGCCGAATCAACCAACCTGCCGGCGCTCGGCGACAAGATCGAGGGCTTCGTCGGCATCAATCGCTACCTTCCGACCTTCGAAGGGGCGCTCGACACGCCCTACCACCACCGCTTCTTCGACGAGGCCGTGAAGCGGCTCAAGGCCATCGATCCGTCCGGCCCGTTGCCCGACCGTTACGTGCAGTCGAACTACGAGGCGATCAATTGCCTGAAGCTCGGCATGGAGATGTCCGGCTTCCGCGGCCGCGAGGACTCGCAGAAGCTGATCGACGCGCTCGAAGGGCTGCGCATGACCCTGGGCGATGACTTCCCGACCGGCGACAAGGTGATGCGCAAGGAGGATCACCAGGCGTTCCCGCAGGAGTTCATCTTCGAGATCAAGGGCGGCAAGCATCACATCATCACCACGGTGGCCGGCGACCAGACGCTGTTCCCGCCGACCTGCAAGCTGACGGCCTAAGCGCTCGGTGACCGTCGCTGCTTCTAACGGCGGGCTTTCCCCGGCCGGCGCCGGCCGGGGAACGGCATCGGCGACCATCCTCTCGACCGAGAGCCTGACCGTCCACTTCGGCGGCTTAATGGCGCTGGGCGGCATCGACTTCACCGTCCGGCGCGGCGAGATCCGCGCGGTGATCGGGCCGAACGGCGCCGGCAAGAGCACGTTCTTCAATTGCCTGACCGGCGTCCTGCGCCCCAGCGCGGGGCGCATCCTCTTCAACGGCGAGGACATCACCGGCCTGCCGCCCGACCGCATCTCGCGCAAGGGCATCGCGCGGTCCTACCAGATCACCAACATTCTGCCAAACGTCACCACGCGCGAGAACGTCCGCGTCGCCGCGCAGTCGCGCCGGCACGGCTGGAGCATGCTCACCCATCACAACGCCTTCCGCGACCTCATCGACGAGGCGGAAGCGGCGCTGGAAGCGGTCGGCCTCAGCGGCAAGGCCGACGAGCTGGCCGCCAATCTCTCGCATGGCGAGCAGCGCAATCTGGAGATCGGCATCGCGCTCGCCACCAAGCCCGAGCTCCTCTGTCTCGACGAGCCGACCGCCGGCATGAGCGCGGCCGAAACCCGCGAGACGATGGAGCTGGTGCGCCGCATCGGCAAAGGCCTGACCATCCTCATCGTCGAGCACGACATGCAGGTGGTCATGGAGCTGGCGCAGCGCATCACCGTGCTGCACTACGGCACCCTGCTGGCCGAGGGCACGCCGGCCGAGATCCAGCAAGATCCCAAGGTGCAGGAAGTCTACCTCAAGACATGAGCCCGCCCGAGCCATCCGTGGAGCCGCTCGTCGAGGTCGAGGACCTGCACGCCTATTACGGCAAGAGCCATATCCTCAACGGCGTCTCGCTGTCGGTCGGCAAAGGCGAGGTCGTGGGATTGCTCGGCCGCAACGGCGTCGGCAAGAGCACGACGCT
This sequence comes from Allostellaceae bacterium, assembly GCA_052143095.1. GTDB lineage: Bacteria > Pseudomonadota > Alphaproteobacteria > ATCC43930 > CGMCC-115725 > DAHUYF01. The sequence goes on along the minus strand of JBKQTR010000343.1, from coordinate 468 downwards.
GAAAAGCATCATCGGCCTTGTCGCCGCGCGGCGCGGCAGGGTGCGGTTCGAGGGCCGGGTCGTCACCGGCATGTCCGCGCACAAGCTGGCGCGGATCGGCATCGCCTACGTTCCCGAGGACCGGCGCATCTTCCGCCTGCTGACGGTCATGGAGAACCTCCGCACCGGCCTCGATCGCGGCGGCGTGAGCGAGAGCCGGCGCCGCCAGCTGCTCGACAAGGTCTACGCCTATTTTCCGCTGCTGGCCGAGCGGCGCAATCAGCATGGCGGCACGCTCTCGGGCGGCGAGCAGCAGATGCTCGCCATCGCGCGGGCGATGATGCTCGAGCCCAAGATCATCATGCTCGATGAGCCGACCGAAGGCCTGATGCCGCGCATGGTCTCGCAGATTAGGCAGATCATCGACGCTCTCCACCGCGACGGCGTGGCGATCCCGCTGGTCGAGCAGAACGTGCCGCTGACGCTCGC
>JBKQTR010000342.1:0-4298 GCA_052143095.1 Allostellaceae bacterium | reverse complement strand
CGAGCCTGCAACCTCTGCTGCCGCTGCTCGAAGCCGTGGTCCAGAGCGGCAAGCCGCTTCTGATCATCGCCGAGGAAGTCGAGGGCGAGGCACTCGCCACGCTGGTCGTCAACAAGCTGCGCGGCGGCTTGAAGGTGGCGGCAGTGAAGGCGCCGGGCTTCGGTGATCGCCGCAAGGCGATGCTCGAGGACATCGCCATCCTGACGGCAGGCCAGCTCATCAGCGAGGATCTCGGCATCAAGCTCGAGAACGTGACGCTCGCCATGCTGGGCAAAGCCAAAAAGGCGCGGATGGAGAAAGAGAACACCACCATCATCGATGGCGCCGGCAAGAAGCAGGACATCCAGGGCCGGATCGGCCAGATCAAGGCGCAGATCGAGGAGACGACGTCCGACTATGACCGCGAGAAACTCCAGGAGCGTCTCGCGAAGCTCGCCGGCGGCGTCGCGATCATTCGCGTCGGCGGCGCCACCGAGGTCGAGGTGAAGGAGCGCAAGGATCGCGTTGACGACGCGATGCATGCGACCCGCGCCGCGGTCGAGGAGGGCATCGTCGCCGGCGGCGGCGTGGCGTTGCTCTACGCCAGCAAAGTCCTCGCCAAGCTCAAGCCCGCCAATGACGACCAGAAGGTGGGTATCGACATCGTGCGCCGTGCATTGCAAACGCCGGCGCGGCAAATCGCGGAAAATGCCGGCGTCGACGGCTCGATCGTGATCGGCAAGCTGCACGACAAGGGCGACCCGAACTACGGCTACGATGCGCAGACCGGCGAGTATGTCGACATGCTCAAGGCGGGCGTCATCGATCCGACCAAGGTCGTGCGTCTTGCGCTGCAGGATGCGGCGTCGGTCGCAGGGCTGCTCGTCACCACCGAGGCGATGGTGGCGGAGATACCGGAGAAGAAGGCTGCGCCGGCGATGCCGGGCGGCGGCATGGGTGGCATGGACTTCTGAGCCTGTAGCCGCACAGCCGCCGTAGAAAGGACATCGCTTCTCGAAGAAGGGAGAGCGCGAACTCTGGCTCACTGAGCACCTGACAATAGCCGACGAGGAGGTAAGACAATGGTATTCGCCGACCCATTTGAGACATTGTTCAACTTTCAGCAGACCCTGGACGCGTTGAGGGCAAGTAGCTGGCTCGAGTCGACGCCGAGCGGTGGCGGTCCCTATCCGCCGCTCAATGTCTTCCGCAAGGGCGATGACTTCGTGATCATCACCGAAATTCCTGGTGTCAAGGCGTCCGATCTCGACATAAAGGTGAGGGGCAACGCGATCCGAATCGCCGGCATTAAGACCGTCGACGACGCTGACAAAGCGAGCCGGCATCGTCACGAGCGGATGGCTGGCAGCTTTGATCGCACTGTTACCATTCCGGTAGAGATTGATCCGGAACGGGTCAAGGCAGAGTTCCGGGACGGGATTCTTGTCTTGTACCTTGCCCGGGCAGAGCGTGACAAACCCAAATCAATCAAGGTCGTGTGAGCACGCGGACGCACCGCGCGACCCGCAAGATGGAGGACACCATGGCAAAGTCGAGGGCACTCGAGGTACAGGAGAAAAAGGAACTAGCTTCTAAGGAGGAGACGACGGTTCCTGCCAAGTACTACGTTCCCAACACGGACATTTACGAAACCGACGAAGCACTCACAGTTGTGATGGAAATTCCGGGGGTCGAGAAGAAGAATCTCACCGTGCAGGTGGAAAACGACGTCCTCCGCGTGGAGGGACGGATCGACTTTTCGAGGTATGAAGGGCTCGAACCGGTCTACACGGAGTACAATGTCGGCAATTTCGTGCGCGCGTTTAACCTCTCCAGCAAGATCGACCAGGACGAGGTTGCTGCGCAGCTGGATGATGGGGTGCTAACCCTGACGCTCAAAAAGGCGAAGCAGGCGATGCCGCGGCGGATTCCGATCAGCTGATGTCCGCAGTCGCAGAATGTGTGCAACCGGATGCGCGAGCAGCCCCCGGTTGCGAAGCCAGGTTGAATGTTAGTGCAGTCGGTGGTGCTGAAATCGAGCCGCGCAACGTCGTCACGCTGAGGCGGCGGGTCCTGCTAAACCGAGATGGCCCGCGTTCCACGAACTAGCTGTGGAGCCTCAATAGGTTGTTCCCGATCAGGCCGAGCCGGCTGATGGGTGGCACGGCCCCGATGCTGCCATGAGGTCGGTGCCAGTTGTAACGGTGAATCCAGAGCGGCAGTTCGGCACCGCGCTGGTCTGAGTGGTCGTAGGCTTTGGCGTAGGCCCATTCCCGGAGCGCGGTCTGGATGAAGCGCTCGGCCTTGCCATTGGTTTTGAGGGTGTATGGCCTGGTTCGGAGGTGCTTGAGACCTAGCCGCTTGCAGGCCCGTGCGAAGGCGTGGGATTTGTAGCAAGACCCGTTGTCGGTCATCACTCGCTCGACCGGTATGCCAAGCTTTGCATAGTAGGCAACAGCGGCCTCGAGGAAGGCGACGGCACTTCCTTTACGCTCGTCCCTCTTGATCTCGACATAGGCGATGCGGGAAGCATCGTCGATGCAGATATGGACATACTCCCAGCCGACGCCACGGCTGTTGCTATGTCCGGTGCGATCGCCGGTGGCGCGGTGACCGGTGCGGTTGAACTTACCGAGCTTCTTGATGTCGAGGTGAATGAGCTCGCCCGGGCGCTCGCGCTCATAGCGGCGGACTGGCTCGGCCGGCTCGAGCGCCTTCAGGCGATTGAGCCCGAGACGACGCAGAATGCGCGAGACGGTGGCTTTGGAGACGCCGGTTTCGCGCGCAATCTGCACCCCTGTCCAGCGCTGGCGCCGTAGCGCCTCAATACGCGAGACGATCTGCGGTGACGTCGGACAGCGCGTGCGATGAGGCCTTGAAGAGCGATCCCGTAAACCGGCAACGCCTTCCGTGCGGAACCGATCAACCCACTTCCGCACCGTGCGCGGGCAGACGCCTACGGCTTCGCTGACGGCCTTCGGCGTCTGCCCGCCCTCGACAAGAAGCGGCCCTGGCGCCCAAAGCCTATCTCCTGGGTGCCATAGGGTCTATCATTTAGCATCACTGACATAAGCCATCTCCGGGCGTCGGCGGCTGAGAAATACGGTCTCCCCAAAACCACAAGGGGTCGCGCGCGCTCCCGCCCGGACCTGGCCGAGGAGTGGCCCATGGCCCACTACCGCCTTTATTTCCTCGTACGCGGCGATGACATAGAGTGCGAGGATGACGACGCGGCCAGCATGACCGCGCGCGTGATCCTGGAGAGCGCGGATTGCAAGTATCACTGCGTGGAAATCTGGTCCGGACTCCGGATGGTGGGGCGGCACGCGAGAACCCAACCGCCTGCTATCCCTTCGTAGGGACCGGTCGCGAAGATCGATCTAAGCCCGGTGCCGCGCGTCGGTGGGGCGGCGACAGTGGGAGTGGTGAGTTCTGAGCTATTGGCTCACGGGCGAGAATCTCGCCCATGGATGCCGTGAGGGGGCCATCCACCCATCAGTTCTTATCCCGCAAAGTCAGGATGTAGGCGATGAGGTCGTCCATATCATCAGGATCAATAATCAGATTCGGCATCGTTGGATGCGAGGTGCGAAACCACGCGGTCAGCGCGGTCGCAGTCATTCCAGGGGTATTGGCGACAGCTTTGAATGTCGGGGCCTTGGCATTCGGCGAGGTGGTCTCGCTTGGCAACACCGCATGACACTCAGCGCAGACTCTGCGTGCGTGGCTAAGCCCCTTGCGCGCATCGCCACGCTCTTGCGCTTCGGTGGCCGTCGCCGCGGCAATGAGTATGAAGATGGCAAATAGCTTCGAAGACGTGCGCTTGCACCGCTCATTGCTCCAAACGGTTGAGTTACGGCACATCGCCGGGCCTTGACGCGCCATTGCTCGCGGGCAACCTTGTCGGCCTTCGCGAAGCGTCTCTCGGCCTTCGCGATTACTTCCGCGGTCTGGCTCGTGGTCTCTGCTCTTACGGTGGGGCATGCCCGACAATATGGCATAAGCAGGGCTCGCGCGCAGGGGGCAGACACTACAGGTCCCCGGCCCGCCCAGGGCGCGCACCGACCGCAGGGAGTGCCGGGCCAGCGCCGGATGAGGAATTCACCGAACAATATCCCGCGAAGATGCCCGCCAAGCCGGCAAGGGGCGGTGACAAGGGTTCGTGCTGGAGCACCGACCGGCGCAGTCGTGCGCTAGGAGTCTGTCCAGATAGCTCTGGCAATGAGCTGTTTTGTGGAGGATAGCCCTGTCATGTGGCGGTTGCGAGTTTGGTGAGGTTGTGTGCGGTGCAGATCAGCGCCCATTCGGCCTTCACTTTC
>JBKQTR010000341.1:0-2598 GCA_052143095.1 Allostellaceae bacterium | reverse complement strand
CGAGAAGCCTCGAAAATCGCTACCCTTCGCCTCAAGTTGCAGGTTGATCCGGGGATTTCCGGCTAACCTGACGAATCCGGCAAACATGTCGCGGCTTTGTTGCCGCCATCTGCGGGAGGACGCCATGTTGAAGCGCGGCTCGTCACCTGATGCTGCCCGCCGCTAACTGAAGTCAGCGGACCGACCCAATGGAAACCCGGCCAATCGGGTAATTTGAACGGTCGCCCCGTTGGTACTCGCCAAGCTTTCTCGGCTGGCTTCCTTCGCGACCTTGCCGAGGTCTGGTCCGAAGAAGGTCGCGAGACGATGGTCAAGACGGCTAGGACCAATCCGGCAACGTTCTTTGCAGTCTGCGCCAGGCTGATTGGCCCCGAGGTGAAGCTCACGATTGAACGATCGCTGCCTGGCAATCTATCGGCAGAGGATTGGGCAATGATGCGTGAGATCGTCGAGGCAGTGAAGCAAGCCATTCCGGATGCTAGCTCACAGCCTCCAGGTGCTGTGCTTCAGCATGTGTTGGCCAAGCTTCGGGACTAAGACTGTGGCTAGAACAACCAAAAAACGAACAGTTTTATTTGCTCAGGCCAAATTCGCGAATGATACCAAAGGTCGATTTTACAACTGAATGGCGAAATCACTCACATTCCAATTTTGCACCTTTTAGGAGTTCCATGACCGACGAAGAAGAGTTTGCTGCCCGTTCCCAACTCAAATGGACGCGGGAAGGCGACGCCTGGATATTGCTCTATCGCCGCCGGCGAACGGGCCGCGTGGTCCCCGACAAGAACCACCCCGGCATGTGGCGATCAGTCAAATCAAGTGGCCGGAGCGACATGGCCAACCTGTGCTGGTCCAAAGATAACGTGATGGCGCAAGCCATAAGGGAGGTCGCATGGGATGCTGCAAACGACCCCCGAAAATGCCCAGCAAAACGGGGTCTCAAAAAGCAATTTCGTCACCCGTGCGTTTTTCTGAGGCGGCTGAGTAACGGCCCTAATGAACCGCCCTTGAAGCCATCAAACCCAAATACCCCGTACTTGACCGCCACCAGCAGCCACGGCCCGACAATCGGCAGCCACGGCAGTCGGCGGAGGATTACTTGGAGTCGGCCATGTCAGGTACCGCCCGCCCGATCTCGAATTGTCTGTTACAGACGCGACGCGTTTGATCCGATCATGCGGCGTGGAAAGCCGACTGAAGCTTGATCGCAGAAGGTGATTCGGCCAGTCTTGCGCGGCTGCATCTTCGGCCTGCCTGTACTTGATCCACGCAGTGCCCACGCCGGCCAGCGCCTTCTCAATTCCGGCAGCAGCGGCAGTAACGGCGGCGAACTTGCGCTCTATCTCGGCGGCGGCGATCTTGGCGTCGACCTTAGTACGTTTATGTCATCGAAGCCGGCGCTGGTTTGGTGCTTCTCTCGCTCGGCACGCAGCTCGACCAGCCGGGCATGGGCGCCAGCCGCCGCAGCCGTGGCCGTCCGTTGCCGCTCAAGCGCGGTTGCGGGCTTCATCAACGGCATTTTCATAGGTGTTCCTTTGTGACATTCGGCGGCGCGTATCCTCAATCAGGACCCGCCGGCAGTGCTCGGAAAGCTCCAAGCCGGCATCGGCCGCAGCCGCCTCAAGCGCCGCCTTCAATGGGACGCTGATACGAAAAGTGATCTGATCGTCGCGAACGGCCTTACGCATGCCCCAGGGAGTGATACACGTCTCCGGTCACTGCTCAACGCACTGCATTGTTGTGCGCACGGGCTCGACTCCGGGTGCGCCCATTCATATGTGAGCGGGGTACCCAGGTAATGCGTGAGACCCTACCGAATGCCGAAGCGATTCGACTCCCGCGGTGGCACGAACTATCTCAATCCCATGTCCATTGTGTATAGCGAGTTGCGGCGCGGCGTTCAGCGCACCGTCACTTTCGAGGCTTGTCTGCCCCGCAAAGCGAAAGAGCCGCCCAGCGGTCCCGACTGGATTCATGAAATCAAGCACGATGGTTTCCGGATACTGGCGCAGAAGGACGGTGGCCGTATTCGTCTCATCACGCGCAACGGCTATGACTTCGCCGATCGCTATCCGCTGATCGTGGATGCCGTCGCGAGGCTGCCACTCAAGACCTGCATTATCGACGGCGAGGCAATCGTCGTGGATCAGAATGGCCTCTCCATCTTCGACCTGCTCCGCTACCGCAAGCATGATCATGCCGCGACCTTGTGCGCCTTTGACATCCTGGAGCTAGACGGTGCGGATCTGCGGCGGAAGCCAATCGAGGAGCGCAAGCAACATCTGGCTCGAGCACTGCGGAACCAGCATCACGGTATCGCGCTCAACGCCACCTACGACAGCGAAGGCCTGGCGGTCTACGAGCATGCCTGCGCACTCGGCTGCGAGGGCATTGTAAGCAAGCGACGCGGCTCGCCCTACTTTTCCGGTCGTACTGACCAGTGGCTCAAGATGAAAAACCCAGTTGCACCAGCCGTGCGCCGTGAGCGCGAGATCGACTGGGCCAAGCGTTGACAGGCCGCCGCTTCCCGCCGCCTTGGACGGTCGACTAAACAGACCCTTGCATTATCGTGCGTGACCGTAACGGGCCAGACACTTG
>JBKQTR010000340.1:0-20363 GCA_052143095.1 Allostellaceae bacterium | reverse complement strand
CGGCTCACTTGCGCAATCGTTCAACCGCATGACCGACAACCTGCAAAGGACGACGCGCGAGCGGGAACAGTTTGTGCGCGACCTGGCGGCGCTCAATCAAACGCTGGAAGCGAAGATTGCCGCGCGGACAGAGGAGCTCGAAGCCGCCATGAAAGCCCAGCAACGTCTCATCGGCGACATTTCCCACGAAATCAAGTCGCCGCTCGCGCGCCTCAGCATCGCTCTCGGACTGGCTCGCCGGTCGGCGGAGTCCGAGGCGCCGCGGCAATTCGATCGGATGGAGAGGGAGATCGAAAACATCTCGGCGCTGGCCAGCGAATTGTTGACCCTCGCGCGACTTGATGGCGCCGCCGCACCACCGGCCTTCGCCGACATCGATCTTAGCGCGCTGGTCGAGCAGATCGTGGCGGATGCGCGCTACGAAACGCCGCACAGAGCGTCCGACGTCATGTTTCGGACGGCGGAGTCGTCGATCACCGTCGTCGGCAACGCGGATCTGTTGCGGCGAGCCATCGAGAATGTCGTGCGGAACGCAATCTTCTACACGAGCGAGAACACTGCCGTGGACATCACCCTTTCCCGCAAGACCCCGGGCGTTGTCGCCATCGAGGTTGGCGATCGGGGCGCAGGGGTCCCGGAGGCGGCGCTGGACCACCTATTTGAACCGTTCTATAGGGTCGATGAGGCGAGAGCCCGTGAGACCGGCGGCACGGGAATCGGGCTCGCCATCTGCCAGCGCGTGATCCAACTCCATGGCGGCTCGGTCCGTGCGCGGAACAACGACCCGCACGGCCTCATCGTCGAGATCGAGCTGCCCTCGGCGCAGCCGCCTCCCTGATCGCCGGCGAGAACCGTGTCGGCGAGGCTCGACTTGGCTGCTACGGCGTGACGCAAACGAACGGAACGGTCGTGAGACCCCAGAAGCTTGTCGACTCGCCCTGGGACGCGGCGTCCTTGCCATATCGGGCGCAGCTCGCTTGCGCCACGTTCTGGACGTCGCCGGAAGAGGTGAAGTGGCCATCGTATTTGATCGTAACCGACTCGGAAGTCTCCGATTCGATCTCGTAAGCGCGGCCCCAAACAGCGACGCATCCGGAGAAAGCGACCGCGATCAAAAAAAGGCAAGCCGTTTTCAACATGTGAAGGCACTCTGAACGGTTGATGATCATGGCCCAATCGTCGCTCGGGATGAGCTGCTCGCGAGCAGCTGCAACGCAAAACTGCCGATGCCGAATGTCAGCGCCGCAGGATGGCGCTGGCCGACATGGCCGGCCAGCAGCTGGTTGAAGACGCGCGGCTGCGTCGCCAGCGCTCGCAACACGCGCCGGCGCAAACCGTCGTTGCCGCTCATGAGGAGCAGCAAGCGCGCCATCAGGAGCGGAATGCGTCTCATCCTGCGATGTGCCGTTTCGTAGAGCGCAAGATCGCCGGCGGCGAGCGCGGCGCCAAGAGCGATCGCCTGGCGAAACGCCAGCGAGACGCCTTCGCCCGTCACCGCGTCGACGGCGCCCGACGCATCTCCAACCAGGGCGACCGGTCCCCGCGTCACCCGGCGCAACGTCGTGGACATCGACATCGCACCGCGCGCCGGACCGCTTCGCTCGGCGCCGCCAAGCCGCTTGGCAAGGCCCGGAAACAGCGCCGGCAGTTCTGACAGGCGAGCGCCCGGCGCGTTGCCGAGCAGTGCGACGCACACTTCGTCCGATGCTACCGGGGTGACGTAGGCTTGAATGCCATTGCGCCAATACACTTCGACAAAATCGGTCCAGGGCCGCAGGCGAAAATGCTGGCGCATGCCGATGCGCCGCAGGCCGTTCCAGACCGGCGGCAGCGTCGCCCAGTCGCGGAGCCTCGATTGAGCCCCGTCCGCGCCGATGACCCATCGGCAATCGACGGTTCGGTCGCCGATTTTGAGTCCGGCGGGATCGCCGGCGTCAATGGGCGCGCCCCAGTGGGTTGCGACCCCCGCCTCTTCCGCCCGTTCCCTCAGGAGGCGATGCAGCAGCGTGCGCCGAATGCCGAGGCCGTGATCCCGAGGAAAGCAGGCCTCGGCCACGACCTCGGCATCGACAAAGCGGATGCCGCGGAACGGCCGCCCATGGTCAGGACCCAGTTCGATGCCAAGCGCACGCAATGCCGCGAGACCATCCGGCATCAGCCCCTCGCCGCACGCCTTGTCGATGGGCGGCCGCGCCCGGTCCGCGAGAGCGACGCTGAAGCCGTTTTGCCGCGCCGCCAGCGCGGCGGCGAGCCCGGCAGGACCGCCGCCGACCACGAAGACGTCGGTTTCTATGGTCGGGCGCCGCGCGCTCACCATTGCAGCAAGATCATCTCGGAGCAGAATCCCGGCCCCATCGCCAGCAGAACGCCATAGGTTCCCGGCGCCGGAGGATGGTTCATGACGACGTCCTCCAGCACGAGCAGCACCGAGGCGGAAGAAAGATTGCCAAAGCGCCTGAGGCAGTCCCACGAGCGATCGAGATCACAGTCACTGAGGCCGAGGGTGCCTTGAATGGCCTGCAGAACTTTCGGGCCGCCGGTGTGAATCACCCAACTGCCGACGTCGGCGCGACTGAGCCCGTGCTCGCCCAGGAACCCGTCGACGTCGCCTCGGAGATTGTTCCTGATGATCTCCGGCAAGCGCGGTGAGAGTACGATCCGGAGCCCGCTCTCGGAAATCTCCCACCCCATGACGTCTTCGGTATCGGGATAGAAGACCGAGCCGGAACCGAGAATTTTGGGGCCGGAGCGGGCTCGCGGGCATCGGTCCATTGGTGGATGATCGACCGCTTTCTCTGCGCCGGCCACCACCACTGCAGCAGCGCCATCGCCGAAGAGTCCGGTTGAAATCAGATTCGCCGTCGACAAGTCGTCGCGCTGGAAGGTGAGAGAGCATGCCTCCACCGACAGCAGCGCCGCGCACTGCCCGGGATAGGCCAAGGTGTAGTCGGCCGCCCGGGTCAACCCGAGCGCTCCACCGACGCATCCGACGCCAAAGACCGGCGTCCGCTTGATGTCCGGCCGCAGACGCAGGCGATTGATCAGACGCGCGTCGAGCGAAGGACTTGCGACACCGGTGATCGACACGACGAACAGCGCATCGAGATCGCGCCGCGACATCCCGGCGTTAGCGAGAGCCGCATCAATCGCCGCCGCCCCGAGCTCCTCCGCGATCTCGAGCCAGGCGGCGTTGGTCTGGCCCCATGACGAGAATTCCGCATAACGCTGCAGGGGGAAGGCCAGATAGCGCGAGTCGACGCCGGTGCGGGAGTGGAGGCGCTCGAGCAGCTCAGGGCTCTCCAGCTTGCCCTGCCAAAGACGCTTGAGCGTCGCGGTGATGGCATCCTGACCATAGCGATGCCTCGGCAAGGCGCTGGCCACGCCGGCGATTCTCATCGGCTTCGTCCCCCGCCATCGCGGCAGGCACTATCGATCTTCACAGGCATTTCCTATTCGTTAAGGGCCAAGCCTGGAACCCGTCGCCGTCAGACGGAGGTCAGGACGCGTCGGCCGATGCCGAGGGCTTCCGACCAGAATGTCTTTGACGTGTGCATCAAATCGACGACCTCAGCGATCGCAGCCACGTAGTGGTCGATCTGCGCGTCGTCGATGACGAGAGGCGGCGCGACCTTCAGCGCCATGAAATTGTTGCCGCAAATCTGGCTCAGGATTCCGTGGTCCCGGAACAGCCGCATGATCACCATCTGTCCGAACATCGCGGGATGGATGTGCGCGCACGCCATGAACGGAATCTGAAGCATCCGGGAACGCGGTGCTTTGAACTCGATGGCATTGAGCAGTCCAAGGCCGCGGATCTCGCCGATCATTTCATAGTTGGTCAGGCGTTCGCCGAGCGCGCGGCGAAGGGTTTCGCCGACCGTCGTCGCCCTTTGGCCGAGCCGCTCGCTTTCCAGGATGCCGAGGGTGGCCAAGCCGGCGCGCATCGCGAGGCTGTTTTCGCTGTAGGTGGAGGTGTGGATGACCGCGCGCCTCAGAGAGCTGTAGACGGAATGGTAGATCGCATCCGACATAAGCACCGCGCTGCACGGAACCAGCCCACCGCTGAGCGCCTTGGCCAGGACGACCATGTCGGGCTCGACCTGAAAATGGTGCGCCGCGAGGAAGCGCCCGGTGCGGTAGAGGCCCGTCTGAACCTCGTCGAGGACGAGGAGCGTCCCGTAGCGGCGGCAGAGCGCCTGGACCTTGGGCAGGTACTCTTTCGACGGCACCAGCACGCCGCTCTCGCCTTGGATCGGCTCGAGTACGAACGCGGCAAACTCTTTGGTGGCGAGCTTCTGCTCCAGCGCGTCGGCATCGCCGAAGGCAACCGCTTGCGTGTTCGGCAGGAAGGGACCGAAACCTTCTCTCCAGAATGCATTCGACATCAGCGAGAGAGCGCCGCAGGTGAGGCCGTGGAAGCCTCCGGTCGCGTACAAGATGCCCGCGCGTCTGGTGTGGGCGCGGGAGAACTTTATGACCGTCTCGATGCCTTCGCTGCCCGAGCTTGCGAAGAAGGCCTTGGCGAGACGGCCGCCGGCGCGTTGGCAAAGCTTCTCCGCAAGCTGTCCGGCGAGGTCGGACACGTGGCTCTGCAACATTGCCGGCCCGGCCGCGTCGAGCTCGTCTTTGAGCGCCTCGATGAGCCGCGGATGATTATGGCCGATGTTATGAACGCAATATCCCGAGATGAAGTCGAGAATGACCCGCTCGTCCGTGGTGTGAAGCTCCGCGCCTCTGCAGCCGGCGTAACCGACGTTCATCTGCAGGACGTCAAGAAACCTGACCCATTGCGGGTTGACGTATTGGCCGTAGGGATCGAGGACAGCGGTGTCGGCACGCATTTTTTGCAGCATGTGAATCCTCTGCGCTGATCAGCGCTCGTTGCCGGTCGCCTCTCCCGCTTGGTCGCCGGCGGGGACGACAGAGCGTCAACCTACCTTGCTCCGCCGGAAGCGAATGTGGATTCTTGTTGAGAAAGGTGATGAAGCATCGTCGTCCGGAAGTCGCGGCCTTGACGTATTTGATTTCGGTAAACTCCACTTCTATTGCGATCTTCTCCACACAACTCGACATCCGCCGCCCGTAAGCTTGCCGCGCTCAGGTCAGAGGAGTTGCGGCTCGCATGTCGAACGTCGGGCGGGAGTAAAGTTGCTGAAGGTGTCGATCGATGCTGCTCAACTGCGCCGAATTCTGCATGACCTTCTGGGATCGTGACATCTCGATCGATCGCACGCGCTTCACCGATGTTGACATCATCGGCGAGAGAGCGGACCAGCGCGTGATACTCGCATCTCTGTCACATTCCTTGCGGGCCCAGGCGGAAGCCTGTATCCGCACTGTCTATAAACGGGTCTTCGGTGCTCGTGACCTGGTGTTTCCCGGCACGCTGGCGGCGTTGGTGGATGATAAGGACCGGCCGCTCTGTGCGGCGGGGCTAAGAACCGCGGGAGAAGGCTTTTTTTCCGAGATCTATCTCGACGCGCCGATCGAGCGGATATTGTCGGCGCGAAGCGGCAGATCTGTCGCGCGCGAGGCCGTGTTCGAGGTCACGACGCTCGCCAGCCGGAGCGCGGAGGCCTCACCCCGGTTCCTGCGGCACCTCGCGATCCTCGGTAAGAGTGCCGGGTTCGAATGGTCGTTCTTCACAGCCACCGCCCGTTTGCGCGCATTGCTTGGCCGGTTGGGCGGTCCGATTTTGGACTTGGGGCCGGCAGATCCGCAGCGGCTCGCCAACGCCGAACGGTGGGGAAGCTATTACGCGCATTCGCCTCGGGTCTGTGCCGTCCATGATCAGTGGCTTGAAGACGGCGCCGCGCGGCCGCGGGAAGGTTTGCCGCATGCGTGAGCTCTTCGATGCTCTGCGATATCGCGCCGAGGTTTGCGGCGACAGACTAGCGTTCGATGATGGAACAACGCGCCTCGCCTATTCCCCCCTGGCCAGGCGTGTTGCGGGAGCCGCCGAGGAGCTTCGAGCACTCACCCCCTTCCCCCCGGTGATCGGCCTCCTCGGCGGCAACCGCGTCGACTGGGTCGTTGGCCAGCTTGCGGGCTGGCATGCGGGCGGGACTGTCGTTCCGCTGCCGCCGTTCTTCCGGGTCTCGCAATTGCGCCACGTCGTCCAGGACGCGGGAATTTCCCACATCCTGTGCACGCCCGAGATGGTGGGAACGGCGAGGCTCCTCGGCGTGGTGTTCTCGCCGATTTCCGACCGCCTCGCGAGCATCGCGCCCCCGCCGGGGCGCGACGGCGCCCAGATCATCTACACCTCGGGCAGCACGGGCCAGCCGAAAGGGGTGCTCCTCGAGAGCGGGCAGATGATGTGGAGCGGCCGCGCGCTCGCGCGCGTGATAGCGGCCCGAGACGACGATACCTATCTGTCGGTTCTGCCCTTGGTCCTTCTCCTCGAGACGCTCTGCGCCGTCATCATACCGATTCTGGCGGGTGCGGCCGTGCGGCTCGAGCCGGCGCTGACCGAGCGCTTCGACGAGACCGACGGCTGCGCCATTGCCGATGTCGTGGCCGCTGTTCGGCCGACCTGCATGGTGCTTGTCCCGCAACTTGTTGCGCGTTGGATCGCCCGGTTGAGCGACGCCGCTGCACGGGCGCCGGACAGCCTTCGCTTCGTCGCGGTCGGCGGCGCGGCCCTGCCGCCGGCGTTGGCGCAGCAGGCGTGGGACCTTGGGATCCCCGTCCATGAAGGCTACGGGCTCTCGGAGTGCGGGTCGGTGGTGGCGCTCAATCGTCCGGGCGATCGCAAATCCGGGACCGTCGGGAAGCCGCTGCCCGGACTTGAGCTGCGCGTCGAGGACGGCGAGATCGTCGTGAGCGGGCCTTCGGTCATGGACCGCTACCTTCGCGGCTCACCGACACACGGCATCTGGCGGACCGGCGATGTCGGGGAGATTGACGCGGACGGCGTCCTCACGGTGCGCGGCCGCGTCGACAACCTCCTCGTCACGCCAATGGGGCGTAATATCAGTCCGGAATGGATCGAATCGCTGCTCTCGGCTGATGCGCGCGTGGCTCATTGCCTGGTGACGCGCGTCGATCGACCCCATCTCACGGCCATCCTGGTGCCGACGGCGGAAGGCGAGGATTGGTTCGAGCGGGCCTCCCGGGAAGAGATCGGCGCGCTGGTCGCCGCGCGTTGCGACGAGGCGCCGAGTTACGCGGTTCCGCGGCATTTTGTCGTTGTCCCTGCGCGCGACCTTGTCCGCTTCGGCCTGTTGACCGGCAATGGCCGCATTCGGCGGAAAGCGACGCTGGACGCCTATGCGACCATGCTCCGATCTGACGAGGGCGCGCCGGCAACCGTCACTCAGCGACATCTCGAGCGATGACCCTTCACGACCGGCTGCTCGCCGAGACCGAAACGGCACGCGGCGAGTTTCTGTCCATTCCCCTGCTCGGACGCGCCCTCGAAGGGAAAGTGTCGCGCACGCTCTATATCGACTTCCTCAAGCAGGCCTATCATCACGTCCGCCATACCTGTCCCTTACTGTCCTTGGCGGCGGCGAAGACGCAGGACAGCGTCTATCGTGCGTCCCTCTACACCTACATCGAGGAAGAGCGAGGCCACGAAGAATGGATCCTCTCCGACATCGCCGCGCTGGGCAGCGATGCCGAAGGGGTGGCGCAGGAGGCGCCGCGCCCCGCCTGTCGCGCGATGGTCGGCTACGCCTATTACGCCATCGAGTGGATCAGCCCTTATGCCTTGCTAGGCATGGTCCACGTGCTGGAAGGCATGTCGACGCAACTGGCCACGAAAGCCGCGACGGCGCTGCGCACATCCTTCGGTCCGCGAGAAGGCGACGGCTTTCGCTATCTCATCTCCCATGGCGCGCTCGACACCGACCATACGGCATTCTTCCGCGACCTCGTGAACCAGCTACCGGCGCCAGCGGCGGCCGAGGTGATCATCGACTGCGCGAAAACCATGTACTGGCTCTACGGCAATATTTTTCGCGGCCTGGAGCAGGAGCTCAAAGGGGATGCCGGTGCCGCTCAAGGGTAAGACCGCGCTCATCACCGGCGGCGGCTCCGGCATCGGGCGGGCGCTCGCGATTGAGGCCTCTCGGCGCGGGATGATCCTTGCGCTGGTCGGTCGACGGGCGGAGAGGTTGCAGGAGACCCGGGCGTGCCTGACCTCCGCTGCCGATTGCCTGATCATGCCCGGCGACGTGACCTCCTCCGCAGCGCGTCGAGCCATTCGCGACCGCGTGGCCGGCGAATGGGGATGTCTGCACGTGCTCGTCAACAATGCCGGTATCGTCGCGGCCGGACCGCTGACGCAAACGCAGGACGCGGACCTCGATCGCCTGCTGGCGACCAATGTCCTGGCCCCCATCGCGCTGACCCGCGAGATGGTGCCGCTGCTCCAAGCGGGGTCGCCGGCGCGCGTGGTGAACATGGGCTCGATGCTGGGGGATATCGCCTTGCCGCTGTTTGCCGCCTATTCCGCGTCGAAATTCGGCTTGCGCGGCCTGTCGAACGCTCTACGGCGCGAATTGAAGAGCCTCGGCATCGGCGTCACCTATGCCGCGCCGCGTGGCGCCCGCACGGCGGCGACGCAGGCGATCGCCTGCTATATCGAGCCGCTTGAGATTGCCCTCGACAGCGCCGAGAAGATCGCACGACAGGTCTGGGATGCGGTCGCCAAGGGCGACGACAGCGCCTATCCGCGCGGCCGCGAACGTCTCTTCGTCCTCGTCGAACGGCTGTTCCCATCGATCGTCAATCGCGCGCTGACGGCGCAAATCGAGACCAGCGGCATCCGCCGCCTCATCGAAGACTCCGCTCGCTCGTTGTCGGCGTCCTCCGCCGACGGTGTGTCGGCGCCGCCGCACGACTGATCCATGCGAGAGCGCGCAATGACGAGCGGATCGGGGTCGGGTAACGACAGGAGGAATTTCATGTTGGCGTGCTTGAACAGGCAGATCGTCGCTGTCCTCGCTCTCGCCTTGGTGACGCATGCGACAACGGTCCTGGCCGCGGATCCGGCATCGATGGAGATCGAGCTGCGTCACATCGAGCTCGAATGGGCGCGCATCACCTACTTGGTGAAGAACGCGGATGATCAGGAAGAGCAGATGCGCGCGCTTGCCGATGAAGCGGCCAGGATTGTCAACCGCTATCCGGATCGCGCCGAACCGCTTATCTGGGACGGCATCGTCACCAGTTCCGAGGCGAAGTTTGCGGGACCATTCAGCGCCCTCGGATTCGCGAAGCGGGCGCGCGAGATGTTCGACCGGGCCGGGCGCGTCGACTATCGAGCGGTTGACGGCGCGGTTCCGACAAGCCTCGGCGCGCTCTATTACATGGTGCCCGGCTTTCCCATCGGGTTCGGCGACAACGACAAGGCCCGGCAATATTTGGAACAAGGGGTGGACATCAGCCCCGGCGGGCTCGATTCCAATTTCTTTTACGGCGATTTCCTCTTTCACGAAGGCGAGTATCGCAAGGCGTCGGCTGTGCTCCAGCGCGCTCTGAAAGCGCCTGCCGACGCTGAGCGGCCGGTCTGGGATGCCGGGCGGCGAGCAGAGATCCGAGCGCTCCTGGCGAAAGTCGACGAGAAGCTGGCCTCGAGCCGCTGAGGCCATTGCACAAGGCCTGACGTCAGGAGCCGCGCCATGACGATCTGGAGCGCGATCGGCCGCCAGCTCCGCCATCCGACCGGACCCGTCGGCTGGACGGCCGGGCATCTCATGGGGCTCCTCAACGCCCGACCCAATGCGCTGTCGATCGCTGCTTTGAACCTTCAAGCGACAGACGACATCCTGGAGCTGGGATGCGGCCCGGGACACGGCGTGCGATTGATGGCCGCGCAGTCCCCTCGCAGCGTGATTTGCGCGATCGATCAATCGGCAACGATGATCGCTCAGGCGCGACGGACAAACCGCGATGCCATACGATCAGGCCGCGTCCGCCTCTACCGGGGCACGTTCGAGGAACTGCCGTTTCCAAACCGCTCGATGGACAAGATCCTGGCGGTGAACGTCGTTTATTTCTGGCGCGATGCCGAGACGGTCTTGCGCGAAGTGCGCCGCGTGCTGCGGCCGAATGGCGTGCTGTCGGTCTATGTCACGGACGCCCAGACCATGCGCCGATGGAAGTTTGCCGAGCCGCAGACGCATCGGCTCTTCGACCGCGATGAGCTCGCCGGAATGTTGCGGCTCGGCGGTTTTTACGATGAGCCAATAGCCGTTGCGAGCATCCAGCTCCTGTGGGGGATCACCGGGCTGATCGGGACCGTCGGAACTGGTCATGATCACCGCCGCGAGCCGGCGCCGCCAGCGACATAGCGCTGATAATGCGCTTGGTCATGGAGAAGGAACTCGAGCCGGAGAACGACTTTGCCGAAGTGTACGCGGAGCGGCATGAACTGGGTGATAAGGCGATTTACCGTGACCTCCGAGCACGGGCCGTCGACATCCGTTCCGCAGGCTGCACCTGGATCGCGCAGTGCAGTTCGGCTCAGCGGCGCATCGTCGGAGTGCTTTGTTTGCTGCCGCGGAGCTGGAGGTGACCGGCCGGCAGTCATAGGATGCAATAACTTCAGGTGAATGCCATGGTCCAACCGTCGCAGCCGAGAGAATTGCCTTCTTCCTCAATCGGCCCTGGCCGCTATTTCAATCTGTCGTTCTCCTCGCAGGGGCGGTTCTGTCCGTGAACGTCGCTGCGGCGCAATCGCCTCAATCAGTATCGCCGCACGAGCTTGTCGAGGGCGGCGTGACCGTTGATTGCTCGGTGCGGGAGGGCAGCGTGATCATTGATTGCTCGGCCCTGCCATCGCACGCCGAGACCAGCGGACCGCGCATCGTGCCGGACCCTCCCGAGCCGCAGGATCTTCAGGCGACATGCATTGATCGTACGGCCGATTGTGAACCGCCCACGAGATCAGACCATCATGACGGGCGGGCGGAAGTATGGGGTGTCGCAGGGCTGGCGGTGTACGCTTTTGGTACCCGCGTCGCACCCAACGGTGTGCCCTTCAACCCCCTCTTCGCGCTTGATCTCCAACTCAACGTAGGCCTGCTGCCAAAGAAAAAGCTCTACATCTTCGTTGACAATGGCTTCTGGGCTCAGCGGGCCACGGCCGGCGTTACAAATCAGAACCAAGGGGCGCTGGACTTCAGCAAACGCGAGGACGACGTCGACTTCGGCCTTGCCTGGAATCTTTTCGACTCGCTCGAGCTACGGGCCTGGGCCTATGGGCTGAACAACCTGAACCGCGGGTGGTCGGCGACGAAACCCTCTGGATTCAGCGACGGCGCGGTTGTCGAGGCTCGATACTATTTCAGAACTGCGGATATCTACGATCTCGGCCGTCTAAACTTTGTCGGCCTTGGTTACTATCCCACAACGAACAGCCAATTGGTCGGCGGCAGCGGGCAAGACTTTCACCCGGGACTTTCTGCCCGAGCATATCTGACGACCGATCTACCTTTGGGATGGTTTCCCTCTTACGCGTACGCCGACGCGAGAGTCACTAGCGAGCAATCTATGACGCCGCGGCTGTTTGAGGCGGATGTCGGTTTGGCGTTACGTCCCTTCACCGGGTTCAAGAATCTCGAATTTCGTCTGGGCGATGACGTAACCAGAGACCTCCGGGTGAACACGACTCGGAACCTGGTCTACAGCGCGGTCCGGATCGAGTATTGAAACGCAATTCTAAAGGCCTAACCAGACAATGAACGAATCAATGGCCGTCACAAGCATCCAGCTCTTGCGGACGATCACCGGCCGGATTGCGACCGTGAGAGATCGCCATGATGTTATTCGCAAGCACGGATGGTAGAGGACATCATGAGGGCATTGCTGTCGCTCGTTGCCGTCGCGATTGCCGTCGGCGCTTGGCTGATCAGCCAGGAAAACCGCTGGACGAATGCCGTCACGATCTTCGCGTTTCGCCTGGCGGGAGCGTCGCTCGGGCGCCGAACCACAGGCGCCGACCGGCGCCGCAGCGGCGCCGACGATCCCGGGAGCGTCAACCGGCCACCGCCGCCCTGAGCTCGCGAAAACTCTGTTCCACGGTCTTGCCCGCGGTGTCGACCGTGGCGTCGGCCTTGCTATAGAGCGCGGTGCGGCCGGCGAGGATGCGGCGGAGATCCTCCATCGCCTGCTCGTTCTCGGCCATCGGCCGGGTGTCGCCTTGCGCCACGACCCGGCTCATATGCTCCTCCGGCGCGGCGGTGAGCCAGACCGTGTAGCAGGCCGAGAGCAGCAGATCGAAGGTGGCGGGCTCGGAGACGATGCTGCCGCCGGTGGCGATCACGGCGCGGCCATGGCGCTCGATCACCGTCTCAAGCGCGCGGCGCTCATAGCGGCGATAGGCGGCTTGGCCATAGAGGTCGAAGACCTCGGAGAGCCGCGTGCCGCTTTCGCGCTCGATCTCGCGGTCGAGCTCGATGAAGGGCGCGCCCAACTGCTTCGCCAGCATCATCCCTAGGGTCGATTTGCCGGCGCCGCGCAGGCCGATGAGCGCGATGCGGTGGCGCCGCCCGCTCTCCACCGCCGCACCGAAGGTCTCGCTCAGCAGGCTGCGCGCCTGGGCGAGATCCTTGGGCTGCAGCCGGGCCAGGGTCTGGATGAGGAGGGTGAGCTCCACCGGCCGGTCCGGCTCCTCGCGCACGAGATCGCCGAGCGGCAGGCCCATGGCATGCGCGATCTGGCGCAGCAGCACGATCGAGATGTTGCCGTGCCCGGCCTCGAGCTGGGCGAGGTAGCGCTCCGACACCTTGGAATCCCGCGCCAGGATCTTGCGCGTCATGCCGCGCCGGGCGCGCGCCTCGCGGATGCGGTCGCCAAGCAGCCGGAGGTACTCGGCCTCGCCGTTCTCGGCGCGCCGCTCCCTGGTCTCCACCCCCTCGCGTGCGGCCATCCCTTGCTCCTTCGCCACTCGTGCCTGTCGGACCAGCCGATATGTACTATAATGCTTGCCTATGGCGATGCATGCATTATAGTCGCTCGCGCCGGGCCGTGCCAGCCCGGAAACGCGCGTGCTGAGGAGGCGGGGTGGAGCTGCAACTGACGATCCTGGTCGGCACCATGACCGGCACGGCGCAGCTCGTCGCCGACGAGCTCGGCGATGCGCTGCAGGTGCACGGGGTGAAGGCCGAGATCTCGGCGATGGACGGGCTCGACGCTACGGTCTTCGCGCGCGGCGGCGCCTTCCTGATCTGCACCTCGACCTATGGCCAGGGCGACGTACCCGACAACGCCCAGAAGCTCTTCGCCGATCTCGAGCGGTCGAGGCCCGATCTGCAGGGGGTGGTCTATGGCGTCATCGCGCTGGGCGACCGCACCTATGCGCAGACCTTCTGCTTCGGCGGCAAGCGCTTCGACGCGCTGCTGCAATCGCTCGGCGCGCGCCGCATCGGCGAGGCGCTGCTGCATGACGCCAGCGCCGGCACCATCCCCGAGGAAGTCGCCGTCGCCTGGATCGGCCCCTGGATCGATCAGTTCCGCCAAGCCCGCGACAAGGCCGCCTAGGCAAACTCCCGGAGGGAGTTTGTCCGCGGCGGCGCCAGCGGTTGCGGAGCACCCGCGAGAGCCGCACCTTTCGGACTAGCGGCTGCTAGCACCCGCTAACTTATTGATTTCAAAAGCGATAACCCCGACTGTCCGGGTTGCGCGCTCCGGCGCTCCCGCGGCTCCGCCAGCGCGCGGGCCGGCATGGTAAGCGAAAGCTTGAGGCGCGCGGCTCGACGCCCGGCATTTTTGCCGCAAAGGCCGGGCCTTAGGTAAGCCGATCTTAAGCGCGGGTGATGAATGGTGGTGGGCCATGGCGACCGAAATCAGGAAGATCGAACGCCCGCGCCTGCCGATGTCGCAGACCGAACTCGACGAGGTGGTGCGCCGACACGACATGTTCCTTTCGGCGCGCCTCGGCGGGCAGCGGGCGCTGCTGGCCTATCGCGACCTCTCCGGCCTCGATCTCTCCGGCCGGCGGCTCAATGACGCCGACCTCACGGCCGCCTTCCTGCCGGCGGCGCGCATGGTCAGCGCCAATCTCGCCAACGCCACCATGTTCGGGTGCAACCTGACGCGCGCGGATCTGCGCGGCGCGGTGCTGACGCGTGCCGATCTGCGCGGCGCGTCGCTGCGCGGCGCCAATCTCGAAGGCGCCGATCTCTTCGACGCCGATTTGCGCGACGGCCGGATCGGCCAGCGCCTGCGCATGGGCGTCATCGAGGAAGTCGCCATCGAGAACGCCGCCTCCTCCGATCTCGAGGGCGCGCGCATGGTTAATGCCGATTTGTCGCAAGCCAAGCTGTCCGGCTCGATCGCGGCGCATACCGATTTCACCGATGCGGTGATGCGGCGCTGCAAGCTGGTGCGCGCCGATTTGCACAACGCCACGCTCAACGGCGCCAATCTCGAGGGCGCCGACCTCTCCGGCGCCAATCTGCAGGGCGCGAGCCTGCGCAACGCCATCCTCACCGACGCCATCTTCCACGCCACCGAGATGGGCGGCACGGACCTCGCCGGGGTGCTGACGGAGAAGCCGGCAGGGCGCCGGCTCGCCGAGCTCGGCGGCCCGGTCGAGGAGCTGCTGCAGCGCCACGAGCGCTGGGCCGCGACCCAAGGGGCCGAGGGCGCACCGCTCGATCTCAGCTTCTTCGATCTGCGCGACGCGCCGCCGCTGGCGGGTCTGAGCCTCTCGGCGCTGCGCGCCAAGGGCGCCGTCTTCGTCGGGCTGGCGCTCGACGGCACGGCACTGCAGGCAGCACAGCTCGAAGGCGCCGATTTCCGCTCCTGCCGGCTGGCGCGGGCGGATCTGCGCGGCGCCAACCTCACCGCGGCGCGGCTCACCAATGCCGATCTGCGCGACTGCAATCTGGGGCCGCTCGTGCTGCCGGCCGGGCGGCTGATCGTCAGCACGCTCGAGCGTGTCGAGGCGCGCCATGTCGATTTCCGGGGCGCCAATTTGTCGCGGGCGGTGATGCGCGGCGCCGACCTCTCCGCCGCCAATCTCAGCGGCGCCGATCTCGCCGGCATCGACCTGCTGGACGCCCATCTCGCCGGGGTCACCGGCCTCCCCTGAAGGGGTCATTGCACGAAGCGCCGCAACGCTTAATGCTCTGTTAATCACGCCGCCCGATGCTTACCTGTGAGTGTACGGGCGCCTTTGGCTCACGCGGTGCCTGCGCTGGCACCGCAACCTGCGGGTCCGCATGCGACAAAAACGGCGATGCGCCGTTCGCATAGGACGGAGCCGGGACAAGGCGAGATCGCGCGCAAAGCGCGGCAGGAGGAACGCGGATGAACGACGAACGTACGGGCAGCAAGCGACGACCCCGCGAGCAGGAGCGCGAGCTCCAGACGGCACGCGAGCAGCGTCGTGACGAACCGGAGCGCAAGCCGGACCAGGCCAAGAAAGGCGAGTGGCGGGGCTCCGGAGTGTGCGGCGACCGCCACACCGACTAGCGCCGGCCGCGACGGAGGTCGCGGAACGCGATCGTCGGACCTGCTGTTGACCGTGATGGCAACGCAGGAGCGGTCGGATGAGCGGGTTTCGCGTGTTGGGCATCATCGTCGCCGTGGTCGGCGCGGTGCTATTCTATTTCGGCCTCAACGGCGCGCACTCGCTGGTCGACTAGGCGTCGCAAACGCTGACCGGCCGCTACACGCAGCAGACCATGGTCTACATCATCATCGGCATCGTCGCGTTGGTCGGCGGCGCGCTCACCGCGCTGGTCGGCCGCCGCTGACGGCGCCCTGCTTAGGGTAGGCGGAGCGCTCTCTCCCGATTAGAGTTTCGACGGTCATCGCAGCCGGCGAAAAGGGGAGCAGCATGCAGCGCACGCGACGGAGACGTCTTGCCGTCATCCTGATCGGTCTCGCTCTGGCCGGGCTGGCGCCGGCTGCGGCGCAAGCGCCGGCGCCAGCGCAGGACACGTTCATGCTGACCGTCTTCCTGCGCCACGACGAGTCGAAGACGCTGCCTGAGCTGCAGCAGCATCTGAGGGACACCGGCTTCGACCAGGCCTTCCCGCCGCCGGGCATCGAGATCGTCTCGTGGTACGTGATGATGGGGGTAGGCCAGGTGGTGACGCTGCGCGTGCCGCCGGCCCGGCTGCGCGAGGTCAACCGCCTGATCGAGGAGAAGGGCTGGGGCGCCTATCGCACCGAATTCTATCCCACCTATGACTACCTGCCGGTCTGGAAGGAGGCGCATCCCGGACGCTAATGCAGGTTCCGGGAAGGTGGAACGACATATCCAGAAAAACGCTGCAGTTCCCGTTACTTATTCCGCCGTCCCCGCGCAAGCGGGGACCCAGGGGAAGCGCTCCGCTCACTGCATCTGAGGCCCCTGGATGCCCGCTTTCGCGGGCAAGGCGATCGTTGAGGGGTGCGATGCCGCGAAATTTGTACGCTCCCCTGCGCTTTCGCGGGGAAAACGAGGATGACGATTCGATCTGCTCGAAACGCGCTCTAATCCCTGATCCCCGCGCCTGCGCGCCGGTTGACAAGCCCTCTGCGCGCCGCATCCTGAAGGGGTCAGGGGCGGGGGCGGCGGTGGAGAGGAGAAACAATTTCGACGCGCTGCGGCTGATTGCCGCCGGCGCCGTCCTCTTCTCGCACAGCTTCCTGCTGAGCCAGGGCCGGCAGGACAACGAGCCGTTGATGCGGTTGACCGGCGGCCAGTCCGTCCTCGGCGTGGTCGGCGTCTTCGTCTTCTTCGTGCTCTCGGGCTTTCTCGTGACCCAGAGCTTCGAGACCACGCGCTCGCCGCTGCGCTTCGTCGTGAAGCGCGCGCTGCGGATCTATCCGGGCTATGTCGTCTGCCTGCTGCTCTGCACCCTGGCGCTGGGACCGCTGGCCACCGCCCTGCCGCTTCGGGACTATCTCGCCAGCGCCGGCACCTGGGACTTCCTGCTGTCGAACCTGGCGCTCAATGTCGAGCATAACGGCCTGCCCGGCGTGCGCTTCACCGGCTTCGCGGTCGGCGACATCGTCGACGGGCCGCTGTGGAGCCTGCCCTGCGAAATCGTCATGTACCTGCTGGTGCTGGCGCTGGGCGTGCTGCGGCTCCTGCGCCTCGCCGTGCTGCTGCCGCTGCTGGCGCTTGGCCTCGCCTGCCTCTGGCTCGACACCGCGCAGAGCGCCTATTTCATCGGCAGCGTCGGCTGGCTGCTGGGCTTCTTCGTCGCCGGCATGATCCTCTACAAGCTGCGCCGCACGCGCCTCTTCGATCGCCGGCTGGCGCTGGCAGCCCTGGCCGGGCTGATGGCGAGCGTGCCGCTCCATCTCTTCATCCTGCTGTTTCCGCTGGTCGGCGCCTATCTCGTCCTCTATCTCACGCTCGAGCCGCGCCTGCCGGTGATCCCCGCCGCGCGCTTCGGCGATCTCTCCTACGGGCTCTACATCTATGGCTGGCCGGTGCAGCAGACGCTGCTGTATGCGAGCGGCGGGGGCCTCGCCTGGTGGCAGCTCTTCCCCCTGGCACTCGTGCTCAGCGCGGGGATTGCCTGGCTCTCCTGGCATCTTGTGGAGAAGCCCGCCTTGCGGCTGAAGCCGCGCGACGCCGCGCTGGCCTCGGCAGGCATCCCCGCCCCGGGCCTCGCCTCCCCCTAGCGACCCCCTCAAATCACCGATGAATTCCCCGTGATCCCGGGGGATGGCCGGGCGCCGGCTTGCGTATCTCATGGTATCGGCGACCGCAGAAGCGGACGCCACCTACACCTTCAACGCCGCAGCGGCTCCCTCCCCCCGCCGCCGTGGCATCCGGCCCGCGGCTTCCCCCGAACCGCAGGGCCCCGTCCGGGCATGTCCCCCCGTGCCCGGGCGTCGGCGGCGGCGCGTCCATGGCGCCGCCGCCCGCTTTTCCGGGCCCGGGTCGAGCCCGGCCATGACGAGACGGGAGGGCATTATATCGCTACCGCCGCAGCGAACATGCAGGATAGTGCTTGACGCAAGCCTTCCTCCTGCGGCACCTATGGCGCAAGATCGGCGTGCGGCCGACGACAAACGGTTGTGGGAGAGGGAGACCGAGGATGCCCGCCGACGGTGCGGCGCCCGAGATCGCGGTGCCGCGCGATTACAACGCCGCCGTCGATCTCATCGAGCGGAACCTGCAGGCCGGGCGCGGGCAGAAGACCGCGTTCAGCGATGACCGCGTCGCGCTGAGCTATGACGCGCTCGCCGAGCGGGTGGACCGCGCCGCCAATGCGTTGCGCGGGCTCGGCCTCGAGCCGGAGCAGCGGATACTGCTCTGCCTGCTCGACACCGTCGATTTCCCCACCCTGTTCCTCGGCGCGATCAAGGCCGGCATCGTGCCGGTCCCGGTCAACACGCTGCTGACCACGGCGGATTACGATTTCATGCTGCGCGACAGCCGCGCTCGCGCGCTCGTGGTGTCCGACGCGCTTTATGACCGCTTCGCGCCGATCCTGGCGCGCCAGCCGGCGCTCCGGCAGGTGATCGTCTCCGGCAGCCAGCCGGTCGAGGGCAGGCATTTGCTGAGCGATCTCCTGGCCGCGGCGGCGCCGCGCGCCAAGTCGGCGGCGACGACGGCCGATGACATCTGCTTCTGGCTTTACTCCTCGGGCTCGACCGGCGCGCCGAAAGGCACGGTGCATCTGCACGCGCATCTGATCCTCACCGCCGAACTCTACGCCAAGCCGATCCTCGGCATCGTCGAGAGCGACGTGGTGTTCTCGGCGGCGAAGCTGTTCTTCGCTTATGGGCTGGGCAATGCGCTGACGTTTCCGCTGGCGGTGGGCGCGACATCGATCCTGATGGCGGAGCGGCCGACGCCGGCCGCGGTGGCGCGCGTGCTGCGGCAGCACCGGCCCAGCATCTTCTACGGCGTGCCGACGCTTTACGCCGCGATGCTGGCGAGCCCCGACCTGCCCCGGCGCGAGGAGGTGGCGATCCGGCGCTGCGTCTCGGCGGGCGAGGCCCTGCCGGCGGATATCGGCAAGCGCTGGACCGAGCATTTCGGCGTCGAGATCCTCGACGGCATCGGCTCGACCGAGATGCTGCACATCTTCCTCTCCAACCGGCCGGGCGAGGTGCGCTACGGCACGACGGGAAGGCCGGTGCCGGGCTACGACATCCGCCTGGTCGACGATGCCGGCACGCCGGTCGAGCCCGGCGAGATCGGCGAGTTGCAGGTGGCGGGGCCGACCAGCGCCGCCTTCTACTGGAACCAGCGCGCGCGCTCGCGCCACACCTTTCTCGGCGCCTGGACGCGCAGCGGCGACAAATACATTAGGGACCGCGACGGCTACTTCACCTATTGCGGCCGCAGCGACGACATGCTGAAGGTGAGCGGCAATTACGTCTCGCCCTTCGAGGTCGAGGCGGCGCTGCTCGCGCATGAGGCGGTGCTGGAAGCCGCCGTGGTCGGTCAGTTCGACGAGCAAAAGCTGGTGAAGCCCAAGGCCTATGTCGTGCTGAAGCCCGGCGCCAGCGCGTCGCCCGCGCTGGCCGAGGCGCTGCAGCGGCATGTCAAGGAGCGGCTCGCGCCCTATAAATATCCGCGCTGGATCGAGTTCATCGACGAGCTGCCCAAGACCGCCACGGGCAAGATCCAGCGCTTCAAGCTGCGCGCACGCGGCACGCTCTGAAAAACCTCACAGGGGGGACGGTGCCATGACCAAGGAGACGAGAAGGACGAGCCGCCGCACGGTGCTGGCGGGGCTTGCAGCGACCGCCGGCGCGGGAGCCGCGGCGAGTTTCGTGCCCGCGCGCTTCGCCATCGGCCAGCAGGCCAAGATCAAGCTCGGGCTGATGCTGCCTTACACCGGCACCTATGCCGCGCTCGGCAAGAATATCGACGAGGGACTGCGGCTTGCCATTGCCGAGGCCGGCGGCAAGCTCGGCGGGCGTGAGATCGAGTATGTCGTGCTCGACGATGAATCCGAGCCGGCGAAAGGCGCCGAGAACGCCAACAAGCTGGTCACCCGCGACAAGGTCGATTTCCTCATCGGCACGGTGCATTCCGGCGTCGCCATGGCGATGGTCAAGGTCGCCACTGACAACGACACGATGCTGCTGATCCCCAATGCCGGCGCCGGCGCCGCCACCGGGCCCGCCTGCGCGCCCAACATCTTCCGCACCAGCTTCTCCAACTGGCAGCCGGGCTTCGCCATGGGCAAGGTGGCCGCCGCGCGCGGCTTGAAGCACGCGGTGGCTGTGAGCTGGGACTATGCCGCGGGCCATGAATCGATCGAGGGATTCAAGGACGGCTTCGCCGCTGATGGCGGCAAGGTCGAGAGCGAGCTGCCCGGCTATCAGACGGGCCCGCTCGTCGGCGTTGGCGTAGTAAGACGCCATTTGGATCACTCTCTTTCCGTGGTCTCGAATTACCTTGTGACCGTGACGGTAGGCCAGCGGAAAGCGAGCAGCCAATA
>JBKQTR010000339.1:0-9004 GCA_052143095.1 Allostellaceae bacterium | reverse complement strand
GGGGGAGGGGCACCGGAGATTGGCGGAAATCACTTGGGAGGACGCGACATGAATGTGCGCTTCACCAATGTGCGGATCATCGACGGCAGCGGCGCGCCGCCTTATCCCGGCGAGGTGCTGGTGCAGGGCAACCGCATCTCGCATGTCGCGCGCGGCGGCCAGCGCCTGCCCGCGATCGCCGGCGTCACCGCGATCGACGGCGCCGGCGCTACCTTGATGCCGGGCATGTGCGAGGCGCACACCCATTTCGCCTGGAACAACTCCGCCACCTTGGACGGCATCCAGCTCATGCCGCTCGAGGAGCACATGCTGTGGACCGCCGGCGTCGCCAAGACCTATCTCGATCACGGCTGGACCTCCTGCGTCGGCGCCGCCACCGCCAAGCCGCGGCTCGACGTGGTGGTGCGCAACGCGATCAACGAGGGGCTGATCCCGGGCCCGCGCTATCTCGCGGCGAGCCAGGAGATCACCGTGGCCGGCGCGCTCGGCGACGACATGCTGCCGCATCTGCCCTACCCCGAATTCAGCTTCGGCCAGGTGGTGAGCGGTCCCGAGGAGATGCGCAAGGCGGTGCGCATGTTCCTGAAATACGGCGTCGATTCGATCAAGCTCAACCTCTCCGGCGACAATTTCGTCCCCGGCGCGCCGGCCAAGACCGGTTGGATGAGCGACGAGGAAGTCGCCATCGCGGTGCGCGAGACCAAGCTGCGCGGCAAGCGCGTCACCGTCCATGCGCGCTCCTGCCCATCGATCAAGCAGGCGCTGCGCCATGGCTGCGAGGTGATCTACCATGCCAGCTACACCGACGAGGAGGCGCTCGACATGCTCGAGGCCGCCAAGGACCGCATCTTCGTCGCCCCCGGCCTCTCGGTGATCGTGCGCCTGCTCTATGACGGCGACGCATGGGGCATCGACCGCCGCAAGGCGATCGCCATGGGCTATGAGGAGGAGCTCGAGGCGGTCGAGAAGAGCCTGCGCGCCATGCACAAGCGCGGCGTGCGCGTGCTGCCCGGCGGCGACTACGGCTTCGCCTGGGCGCTTCACGGCGACAACGCCAAGGATTTGCAATACCTCGTCAAATATGCCGGCATGACGCCGATGGAGGCGCTGCTCGCGGCGACCAGGCATGGCGGCGCGATCATGCAGCTCGGCGGCGAGCTCGGCCAGATCGGCGAGGGCTTCCTCGCGGATTTATTGCTGGTCGACGGCGATCCCCTTGCCGATCTCTCGATCCTGCTCGACCGGCGCAAGCTGCTCGCCATCATGAAGGACGGCGTCTTCCACAAGGAGCCGGAGATGCGCGCAAGCCGCACGCGCTGGAGCCTGCCCGCCGCATGACCGCCGCGCGCTTCCGCCTCTGGGCCTGGTCGATCGTCATCGGCGTGCCGATCGCGAGTTTCGCGGTCTGGGCGCTGATCGACAATGAGCGGCAGTTCGTCTCCACCTTGCTCAACGGCATCACGCTCGCCGCGCTCTACTTCCTGGTGGCGAGCGGCTTCACCCTCATCTTCGGGCTCATGCGCAACGTCAATCTCGCGCATGGCTCGCTCTACCTGTTGGGCGCCTATATCGGCTGGCAGGTGGGCGATGCCACCGATTCGTGGCTGCTGGCGGTCGTCGCCGGGTTTCTGACGGGCGCGCTGGTCGGCCTCGCGCTCCAGATCGGCATCTTCCGCTTCATGCAGGGCCAGGAACTGCGGCAGACGCTGGTGACGATCGGCATCTCGATCGTGCTGGCCGATCTCATGCTGTGGTGGTTCGGCGGCGAGATCTACTCCTTCGATCCGCCGCGTGCGATCTACCGATCCATACCGCTGCTTGTGGTTCCGAAATATCCGACGTATCGCATGGTCGTGCTCGGCATCGCGATCGTGATCGGCTTCGTCCTCTGGTGGTTCCTCAACCGGACGCGCGTCGGCGTGATGATCCGAGCCGGGGTCGATGACCGCGGAATGCTCGCGGCGTCGGGCGTCAATGTGCAGCGCGTCTTCGCCATCACCTTTGCCATTGGCGCCGGAATGGCCGGGTTCGCCGGCGTGATCGGCGGCTCCGCGCTGTCGATTTCGCCCGGCGAGGACACGCGCTACCTGCTGGCGTCGCTTGTCGTGGTCATTGTCGGCGGCATGGGCAGCATACCGGGTGCCGCGCTGGGGGCGCTCCTCATCGGGCTCGCCGAGCAATTCGGCCTCGCCTACGCGCCGACCTACGGGGTGGTGTTCACCTTCCTCATCATGGTCGTGGTGCTCGCGTTCCGGCCCACCGGCATGCTTGGCAGGAGGACGGCATGAGCGCCGCCCAGTGGCGCCGCGCGATGAACACCGGCGCCGGCCGCCGCGCCCGGTCGTTCGCGACCGGCGGGTCGGCGGTGATGGAGGTCGCTGCCGCGGGCGCATCGGCGGCGGCGGTGCCGGGCGCAGGCGCCAGGATCGGCGCGCTGCTCGGCCACATTCGGCTCCGGCACCTTCTCGTGCTCGCGGCTGTCCTGGTCTATCCCTGGCTGGTGAACCCGTTTTTCGCCTTCCAGATCGGTGGACAGGCGATGGCGCTGGGATTGATCGCGCTCTCGCTCACCTTCCTCGGCGGCTATGGCGGCATGGTGTCGCTGGCGCAAATGAGCATCGCCGGCGTGGCCAGCTACATGGTGGCGATTTTCGGCGTCGCGGGCGCAGCCCAAGGCGGCGCGAGCAGCCTGGGTTGGCCGTGGTGGCTCGCCGTCGTCGTCGCCGTGGTGATCGCGACGCTCTTCGCGACGCTGGTCGGCTGGCTCTCGGTGCGCACCGAAGGCATCTACACGATCATGATCACGCTGGCCATCGGCGTCTCCTTCTATTACTTGGCGCAGCAGAACTACTCGCTGTTCGGCGGCCATGAGGGCTTCAACCAGGTCTACGCGCCGACGATTCTCGGCGTCAATTTCCGCGAGCCGATTCCCTACTACTACCTGGCGCTGTTCTGGGCGCTCGCGGGATACTTCTTCATCAAATATCTCTTGCGCACCCCCTTCGGCGTGGCGCTGCAAGGGGTGCGCGAAAACCCGCGCCGCATGGGCGCGCTGGGCTTCCACGTCACCGGCCATCGCGTCGCCGCCTATACCGTGGCGGGCGTTCTCGCGGCGATCGGCGGCGTGCTGATGGTCTGGTACAACAACCGGGTCTCGCCGGGCTCGGCGAGCACGGAGATGATGCTGAACATCCTCATCATCGCGGTGATGGGCGGGATGAAGCATCCGATCGGCGCCTTCCTCGGCGCGATCGTCTTCGTCCTGGTGCAGAATTTCGCGATCGACGTCATCGCCCGTGACCGTTTCAACCTGGTGATCGGCGCCGTGTTCCTGTCGATCGTGTTGTTTTCGCCCGACGGGCTGCTCGGCTTGTGGGGGCATCTGCGTGCCCGTCTGCCGGCCGGCAGTATCCAAACGAGACTGAGAAGCGGGGGCCCTGGATGAACGCCGCGGGCGGCGTCTCGGCTTCAATGATGCGGCGGGGTTGCCGCGAAAAAAACGGGAGGAGAGGATGCAAATGAAAGCCTATATCTCGGCCGCTCTGGCGGGAGCGGCAATGGCGGCGCTGCTCGCCGGCAGTGCCGCGGCGGAAGACACCATCAAGATCGGCGCGCTGACCAACCTGGAGGGGCCGTTCGCGGTTCCCGGCCTCGACGGCCATCGCGGCGTCGACATGGCGGTGAAGCTGCACAACGGCATGGCCGGGGGCAGGAAAATCGAGATTCTGAAATACTCGTCGGACGCCACGCCCGACAAGGCCGTCGCGGCGACGCGCAAGGCGGTCGAGCAGGATCACGTCGACATCATGATCGGTCCGCTCTCCGGCGACGAGGGCATCGCGGTGAAGAACTATTCGAAGACCCATCCCGAGATGGTCTTCGTCAACGGCTCCTCGGGCGCGCAGGCGACGACGCTGCAGGATCCGTCGCCGAACTTCTACCGCTTCAACACCGAGGGCGCGCAGTGGCTGGTGGGCCTCGGCGAGCTCGCGCTCTCCAAGGGCTACAAGAAGATGTGGCTGGTGGCCGAGGATTACGGTTTCCCGTATTCGCAGGTCCAAGGCTTCATGGCGAGCTATTGCGCCATGGGCGGCCACGTCGTGAAGAAAGCCTGGGTTCCGCTCGGCACCAAGGATTATTCGTCGATCATCTCCGGCATTCCGACGGATGTCGATGCGCTGGTGGTCGTGCTCGGCGGTGCCGACGCGGTGAACTTCCTGAACCAGGCAGAGCAAGCCGGCGTCGACAAGCCGTTTGTCGGGGGTTCGATCACGGTCGACCAGACGGTGCTGAACTACAAGGGCAAGAAGCGCGAATCGCTGCTCGGAACCGCCTCGGCCGGGCCGATGGCCGACGGCATCGACACGCCCGAATGGAAGAAGTTCGTCGCCGACTACAAGGCGCAATTCCCGGACGGCTTCCCCAGCCCGTCGCTCTTCGCCTATCTCTACTACATCAACACCGAGGCGGTCCTGCTCGGCCTCGATGCCGTCAAAGGCGACCTCTCCGATAACCAGGCGAAGTTGAAGGCGGCGCTGGCCAAGCTCGAGTTTGACGGGCCGGCCGGCCACATCAAGCTCGACGAGAACCGCAACGCCGTCGGCACCACGTTCATCACCGAAGTCAGCAAGGCGCCGGACGGCTCGTTCTACAACAAGGTCGTCAAAACCGTGCCGAACGTCAGCGAGACGCTCGGTCTGAGCAAGGCCGAGTTCGACAAGATGGGTCTCGGCAATCGCGACGTGCCGAACTGCCCATAGCGTATGAAACGGCAACAACCCCGGCGGGGTGAGGACCCATGGCGACGGTGATGTCGCTTCGTTCGGCCGTGAAGCCGCTGGCGTCGGGTGACGCCCTCGTTCTCGAGGGTGTCACCCGCGCCTTCGGCGCGCTCAAGGCGATCGAGGACGTGTCCTTCTCGGTGGCCGCGGGCGAGCGCCGGGCGGTGCTCGGCGCCAACGGCGCCGGCAAGACGACGCTGTTCAACGCCATCACCGGTGACTTCCCGCCGAGCGCCGGCCGCGTCTTCTTCTTCGGCGAGGACGTGACGGCGCTGCCGCCTTACGAGCGCATCCGCCGCGGCATGCGCCGTACCTATCAATCGTCTCTGCTGTTCCCGCAATTGTCGGTGCGCGACAATCTCTTTCTCGCGGTGCGCGGCGTCAGCCGCGGCCGCTACAGCTTCGTGCGGCCGCGTGCCGGCCACTCCTCGCGCGTGGCGACGCAGGATCTGGTCGAGCGCGTGCGCCTCGCCCATGTCGCCGACGAGCCGGTCGCCTCGCTGTCGCACGGCCAGCAGCGCCAGCTCGAGATCGGCATGGCGCTGGCCGGCGCGCCGCGCCTCCTCCTGCTCGACGAGCCCGCCGCCGGGCTCTCGCCGGTCGAACGGCGCGAGCTGGTGGCGCTGCTCCAGGCGCTGCCCGCGCATATGGGCTTCGTGCTGATCGAGCACGATCTCGACGTCGCGCTGCGCGTCGTCGAGCGCGTCACCATCATGCATAACGGCCGCGCGCTGAAGCACGGCACGCCGGCCGAGATCGAAAGCGACGCCGAGGTGCAGGCGATCTATATGGGCGGCAAGCGCGGCGGCGGCCATGGCGCTTAGCTTCCTCGGCCGCGAGCGCGGCACCACGCCCGGCGCGCCGCTGCTGCGCGTTGACCGGCTCGACGTCTATTACGGCCGCGCGCATGCGCTGCAGCAGGTGTCGCTGGCGCTCGATCACGGCGTGCTGGCCGTGGTCGGCCGCAACGGCATGGGCAAGACGACGCTGTGCAACGCCATCACCGGCCTGGTGCCGGCCTCGGGCAGCGTGCGTCTCGCCGGCGAGGAGGTGCTGGGCCTCGCGCCCAATGAGATCACCGGCCGCGGCATCGGCTATGTGCCTCAGGGCAGGCGCGTCTGGCCGTCGCTCTCGGTCGAGGAGCA
The DNA here is from genome assembly GCA_052143095.1 of Allostellaceae bacterium. Classification (GTDB taxonomy): domain Bacteria; phylum Pseudomonadota; class Alphaproteobacteria; order ATCC43930; family CGMCC-115725; genus DAHUYF01. The sequence continues at coordinate 3,078 of JBKQTR010000339.1, read as the reverse complement.
TCTGAAGCTGGTGCGCGGCCGCGGCAAGGGCCCTTGGACGATGGCGCGCGTCTTCGAGCTCTTTCCGCGGCTCGCCGAGCGCCGGCATCACGGTGGCGCGCAGCTCTCTGGCGGCGAGCAGCAGATGCTGGCGATCGGCCGCGCGCTGCTGCTCAACCCGCGCCTCTTGGTGATGGACGAGCCGACCGAGGGGCTGGCGCCGGTGATTGTCGAGCAGGTGACGGAGACGCTGAAATCGCTGGCCGGCGAGGGCGAGATCTCGGTCCTGCTGGTCGAGCAGAATCTCGGCGTCGCCATCGACGTCGCCGACGCCGTGGCGGTGATGGTCAACGGCCGCATCGCCCGCACCCTCTCGGCCGCCGAGCTCGGCGCCGACCGCGCGCTGCAGGAGCAGCTCCTGGGGATGCGCGCGTCAGCAGACTATGAGAGCGAGGACGACGCCCCGCCGGTGCCAGCGGCGGAGGACGAGCGCGAGCAGCGCGTCTTCACCATCAAGCGCGCGAGCGACGGTCCGGAAGCGAGCGAGGCGCCGCGCGAGCGTGCCGTGCGCAGCTTCACCCGCTGGAACGCCGGCGATCCCGACGCGCCGCTCGCCGACCATCCGGTGGCGCTGGTGGGGCCGCGCGACGCGCTGCTCGACGGCCAGGCCGGCGCGAGCGCGCCGCTACCCTCCTTCGCCGCCGCCGCGCAATCGCTGGCCGAGAGCGGGCGCGACGCGCGCGTGCTGGAATTCCCGGTCGCGGCGACCACCATGCGCGCCGCTTACGTCACCGGCACCTTCGACACCAAGGGGCGCGAGCTGTTCTATCTGCGCGACTGCCTGGAGCGGCTGGGGCTGCGCACCGTCACCGTCGATCTCGCCACCTCCGACAAGCCGTCGCCGGCGATGGTGCATCCGCGCGAGGTGGCGCGCCACCATCCCCGCGGCGAGCGCGCCGTCTTCACCGGGGATCGCGGCTCGGCGGTGAGCGAGATGTCGCTCGCTTTCGCGCATTTCGTCGCGCGCCGGCGCGATCTCGGCGGCATCGTCTCGGCCGGCGGCTCCGGCGGCACCGCGCTCGCCACCGCGGCGATGCGGGCGCTGCCGATCGGCGTGCCCAAGGTGATGGTCTCGACCGTGGCCTCGGGCGACGTCAAGCCCTATGTCGGCCCGTCCGACATCTGCATGATGTACTCCGTCACCGACGTCGCCGGCATCAACCGCATTTCCGAGCGGGTGCTGGCGAATGCAGCGCACGCGCTCGCCGGCATGATCGCCTATGCCCGCGCCGAGCGCACCGCCGAGACCAAGCCCGCGGTCGCGCTCACCATGTTCGGCGTCACCACGCCCTGCGTTCAGGCCGCCGCCAAGCTGCTGGAGGAGCGCTACGACTGCCTGATCTTCCACGCCACCGGCACCGGCGGGCAGTCGATGGAGAAGCTCGCGGAGTCCGGCCTGCTCGCCGGAGTGCTCGACCTCACCACCACCGAGATCGCCGACGAGGTCGTCGGCGGCGTGCTCTCCGCCGGGCCGGAGCGCCTCGACGCGATCATCCGCTCGCGCCTCCCCTATGTCGGCTCCTGCGGCGCGCTCGACATGGTGAATTTCTGGGCGATGGAGACGGTGCCGGCGGCGTTCCGCGCGCGCAAGCTCCACCGCCACAACCAGAACGTCACCTTGATGCGCACCACGCCCGAGGAATGCGCCGCGATCGGCCGCTTCATCGCCGAAAAGCTCAACCGGATGGAGGGGCCGGTGCGCTTCCTCATCCCCGAGGGCGGCGTCTCGCTGCTCGATGCGCCGGAGCAGCCGTTCTGGGATCCCGCGGCGGACAAGGCGCTGTTCGACGCCATGTCCCAAGGCTTCCGCGCCGGCGCCAACCGCCGGCTGATCCGCCTGCCGCACAACATCAACGATCCCGGCTTTGCCGAGGCCGCGGTCGCCGCTTTCGCCGAGATCATGCGACAGCAACCCGCCGGCACCCGTCGCCAACTCCCGTGACGAGAGGCTCATGCCCCGCATCCCGCGCCAGGATATTCTGAAGAAGTTTCGCGGCATGATCCGCCGCAAGCAGCCGATCATCGGCGGCGGCGCCGGCACCGGGCTTTCGGCGAAATGCGAGGAGGCCGGCGGCATCGACCTCATCGTCATCTACAATTCCGGCCGCTACCGCATGGCCGGGCGCGGCTCGCTGGCGGGGCTGCTCGCCTTCGGCAATGCCAACGACATCGTCCTCGACATGGCGCGCGAGGTGCTGCCGGTGGTGCGCCATACGCCAGTGCTGGCCGGCGTCAACGGCACCGATCCCTTCATGCTCGCCGAGCCCTTCCTGCGCCGGCTCGCCGAGCTCGGGTTCTCCGGCGTGCAGAACTTCCCCAGCGTCGGGCTCATCGACGGCACCTTCCGCGCCAATCTCGAGGAGACCGGCATGGGCTACGGCCTCGAGGTCGATCTCATCAAGGCGGCGAGCGCGCTCGATCTCCTGACCACGCCCTACGTCTTCGATGCCGAGCAGGCGCGCGACATGACCCGCGCCGGTGCCGACATCGTCGTCTGCCATATGGGCCTCACCACCGGCGGCGCGATCGGCGCCGACACCGCGCTGGCGCTCGAGGAGTGCGTGCCGCGCATCAACGATTGGGCGGCCGCCGCGCGGCGCCAGCGCAAGGACGTCATCATCCTCTGCCATGGCGGCCCGATCGCGACCCCGGCCGATGCCGCCTACATCATGGCGAACTGCCCGGAGTGCCACGGCTTCTACGGTGCCTCCAGCATGGAGCGGCTGCCGACCGAGCGGGCGATCGCCGAGCAGACACGACAGTTCAAGCGCATCGCCGGCGCGGAGAAGGCGGAGCAGATCGATGCGGATTAGGGCATGTCGCGTTCAGCGGAAATCAGATGCGCGCGGTGTGTATTGCACTTCACCATCGTCATGCCCGGCCTTGTGCCGGGCATCCACGTCTTGCGGGCGCTGCAGGAAAGGCGTGGATGGCCGGGTCAAGCCCGGCCATGACGACAAAGGCGAGTCCGGCGCTCTCGCCGGCCGCATCTTGCAAAACGACATCTGCACGAGGCGCATCCGACAACCGGGCGACAGC
>JBKQTR010000338.1:0-21420 GCA_052143095.1 Allostellaceae bacterium | reverse complement strand
AGAAAGTGAAGGCCGAATGGGCGCTGATCTGCACCGCACACAACCTCACCAAACTCGCAACCGCCACATGACAGGGCTATCCTCCACAAAACAGCTCATTGCCAGAGCTATCTGGACAGACTCCTAGAGCGCCTCGTCAGGCTGATATCAATGCACTGCCGGTCGCTCGGCGCTCTATTCCTGGTAGTTCACCACCGAGGTGAAGGGGACGTCGAGACGCTTGCGGCCGTCGAGAAAGGTGAGCTCGATGATGCAGGCGGCGGCGAGCACGTCGCCGCCCACCATGCGGCAGAGGCGGATGGCGGCGCCGAGCGTGCCGCCGGTGGCGAGCAGATCGTCGAGCACGATCACCCGCTGTCCCGGCCGGATCGCATCGGCCTGGATCTCGATCGTGTCGCTGCCGTATTCGAGATCGTAGGTATAGGGGATGGTGACGCCCGGCAGCTTGCCTTTCTTGCGCACCATGACGAAGCCGCAGCCGAGGCTGTAGGCGAGCGGCGCCGCGACCAGGAAGCCGCGCGACTCGATGCCGACCAGCAGCTCCGGCTGGTAGGGCCTGAGCGCCGCGTCGAGGTGGTGGACGGTCGCCTGCCAGGCCTTGGCATGCGCCAGCAGGGTGGAAATGTCGTAGAACAGGATGCCCGGCTTGGGAAAGTCGGGAATCCCCCTGATGTGCTGCTTGACGTCCATTCATCGCCCCCGGCGGCCGTTTTTGCGCAAGCTACTCTAGCCAAACCCCGACGCAGTGAAAGCACCATTTCTCTGCCCGGCGCCTCCGCGTGTAGACTGTTGCGCGATGCGGTCGGACGATGTCGAGCTCGATCTCCACGCCGAGGGCGACGCGCTGGTGCTGCGCGCCGGCGGAAGCTGGCTCGTCGCCACCGCCGCCGCGCTCGACCGGGCGCTGCGCCGGCTGGACGGCGTGGTCGCCGGCAAGCGGCTGCGCATCGACCTGGCCGGGGTGGAGAGGCTGGATACGGTCGGCGCCTGGCTGGTGCTGCGCACCCAGCGCGAGCTCGAGGCGCGCGGCGTCGCCACCAGCCTCGAGAACGTCGCCGCGGCCTTCGCGCCGCTGCTTGAGCAGGTCGCCAAGGGCGAGCCGCCCGCGCCGGAAAAGCCCCGGCGGAGCAATGTCGCCGAGTCTGCCCTGTCCGCGATCGCCCACGTCGGCGAGAGCACCATCCGCGCGATGCTGTCCGGCCGCGAGCTCATCGGCTTCTTCGGCCTGGTCGCCGTCACGCTTACGCGCACCTTGCGCCATCCGGCCCGGCTGAGGACCCTGTCGCTGGTGACGCAGATGGACCGCACCGGCGTCACCGCCTTGCCGATCCTCGGCCTGCTGTCCTTTCTCATCGGCGTCGTGCTGGCCTATCAGGGCGCCGACCAGCTGCGGCGCTTCGGGGCCGAGATCTTCACCGTCAACCTGCTCGGCGTCGGTGTGCTGCGCGAGCTCGGGGTGCTGCTCACCGCCATCATCGTCGCCGGCCGTTCGGGCAGCGCCTTTACCGCCGAGATCGGCGCCATGGAGGTGAACGAGGAGATCGATGCCATGCGCACCCTCGGCCTCGATCCCATCGAGGTGCTGGTGCTGCCGCGCCTGTTCGGCCTCATCCTGACCTTGCCCTTGCTCGCCGCCTATGCCGACTTCATGGCGCTGCTCGGCGGCGCGCTGATGGCCTGGGGCGTGCTCGGCATCGCGCCGCCGCTGTTCATCCGCCAGATGCACGAGGCGATCGGCGAATGGACCCTGTGGGTAGGCATCTTGAAGGCGCCGTTCTTTGCTGCCACGATTGCGCTGGTGGGCTGCCATCAGGGGCTCACCGTGTCGCGCAGCGCCGAGAGCGTCGGCCGGCTCACCACCGTTTCCGTCGTGCGTTCGATCTTTCTCGTGATCATCATCGATGCCGCATTCTCCTTCCTCTACTCCAGCCTCGGCATCTGAGCCGCCGGTCGTCCGCGTGCGCGGGCTCACGAGCCGGCTCGGCGGCCGCGTGCTGCACGAGAACCTCGATGTCGACCTCTGGCGCGGCGAGGTACTGGGCGTGGTCGGCGGCTCCGGCAGCGGCAAGTCGGTGCTGCTGCGCACCATCATCGGCCTCATGCAGCCCGAATCCGGCTCGATCGAGGTGTTCGGCGAGGATGTCCGCGCGCTCGACGATGTCCAGCTGCGCGGCATCGAATCGCGCTGGGGCGTGCTGTTCCAAGACGGCGCGCTCTTCAGCTCGCTCACCGCGGCGCAGAACGTCGCGGTACCGCTGCGCGAGCAACTGGCGCTGCAGCCGCCGCTGCTCGATGAGATCACCCTGCTCAAGCTGTGTCTGGTCGGGCTGCCCGACGATACCGCGGCCAAGTATCCGTCGGAGCTGTCGGGCGGCATGCGCAAACGTGCCGGGCTCGCCCGTGCGCTCGCTCTCGACCCGCAGCTGCTCTTCCTCGACGAGCCCACCGCCGGGCTCGATCCCATCGCCGCCGGCGCCTTCGACACGCTGATCCACGACCTCCGCCTCAGCCTCGGCCTCACTGTCTTCATGGTGACGCACGATCTCGACAGCCTGATCGCGATTTGCGACCGGATCGCCGTGCTGGTCGACAAGCGGCTGATAATCGGCACAATGGCCGAGCTCCTGCGCAACCCCCATCCGTGGATTCAGGAATATTTCCGGGGACCGCGGGGCCGCGCGGCGTTGAGCGGGAAGAGCGGACAGGCGGTCGGCTAGGGCATGGAAACGCGCGCAAATTACGTGGCCGTCGGAGCTTTCGTGCTCGCCGCCCTGATCGGCATCGTGGTGGTCGTGCTGTGGCTCGCGCGGGTCGAGTTCAATCGCGAGTTCGCCTATTACGACGTCTATTTCAACGGCTCGGTCACCGGCCTCGCCCAGGGCTCGGAGGTGCGCTACAACGGCATCCGGGTCGGGCGCGTCACCGAGATCCGCATCGACCCGCAGAATCTGCAGCAGGTGCGCGTCACGGTCGAGCTTGACCAGACGGCGCTGATCAAGGCCGACGCGGTCGCCTCGATCGAGGTCCAGGGCCTCACCGGCAGCGCCTATATCGAGATCAGCGGCGGCAGTCAGAATGCGCCGCCGCTCGAGGTCCAGCCGGGTCAACGCTATCCCGTCATCGCCTCGCAGCAATCCGGGCTGCAGCGCGTCTTCGCCAGCGCCCCCGAGGTGCTGGCGCGTTTGCTGGACGTCGCCGACAAGCTCAACGAGATCCTCGACCAGCAGAACCGCTCCGCCATCGCCGAGACGCTGGACAATCTGCGGCGGATCACCGCCGTAGGCGCGGCCCGCGCCGGCGACGTCGACAGCGTCCTCGGCGATGCCGCGGTGGCGATGCGTGAGCTGCGCGGCACGCTGACGTCGGCCGATCAGACGCTGGACGTGCTGCGCCAGCTCGTCGGCGAGCACGGCGAGGCGCGCGAAGCCCTGCAGGCGATCGACGGCGCCTCGCGCAAGCTCGACAAGCTGACGACCGATCTCGACAGCCTCGTGCAGGAGAACCGGCCGCCGCTGCGCGATTTCAGCCAGCGCGGCCTCAACGAACTGGGCCAGCTCATCGTCGATGCGCGCACGCTGGTGAGCGAGCTGACGCGGCTCAGCGAAGAGATCGAACGCGATCCCGCACGTTTCCTGCTCGGCGGCGACCGCCGCGAAGGCTATCAGCCGCGATGACCCGCATGCCGCGCCGCCTCGTCCTTGCCGCGCTGGCGCTGACGCCGGCCGCCTGCAGCCTGCTGTCGCTGGGCGGCGCGCCGCCCAAGCTCTACACGCTGACCCCGGCGAGCGATTTTCCCGCCGGCGGCGTCCGCGTCTCCTGGCAGCTGCTGATCGACGTGCCGGCAAGCGCCGCCGCGCTCGATACCGAGCGCATCGTCTTGAGCCGCGGCCCCACCACCATCGACTATTTCGCCGATGCCGCCTGGACCGATCGCGCGCCACTGATGGTGCAATCGCTGCTGGTGCAATCCTTCGAGAATTCCGGCCGGATCGGCGCCATCGCGCGCGAGTCGCTGTCGCTGCGCGCGGACTACGTCCTGCAGACGGAGCTGCGGGATTTCGAGGCGGAGTACGCCGGCGCCGCCGCGCCCGTCGTCCATGTGCAGCTCGCCGTCAAGCTGATCCGGATGCCCGAGCGCGCGATTGTCGCGCAGCAGCGCTTCGATGCCACGTCGCCGGCGGCGGCGAACCAGGTGCCGGCGATCGTCGAGGCCTTCAACGCGGCATTCCAGCAGGCGGCGCGGCAGATCGTCGATTGGACGCTCGCCACCGGCCGGTAACGACTTGCCAGTCCCGTCCCGCCGCGCGATAAGGGTGGCGGGGGTCGTTGCATGGTGGATTTCACCTGCTTGGGACGCGCCACGCTCGAGGCCATGGCGGCGGCGGGCGGCGAGGTGATGGAATGCCGGCGGGTGCTGGCGAGGAGCGGCGATACGGTGGTGGGCGAGGCGCTCGGCACCGCGCCGGACGCGGTCGAATGGAGCCACTATCCCGCCGGCGACGTCTACGACCCCCTGTCGCATGCGCAGTATTTCTACCACGTCCATCCGCCGGCGGAGCGGATCCAGGGCGAGCACGGCCATTTCCACGCCTTCCTGCGGCCGCGCGGCATGCCGCCGGGGACGCGGCCGCTGATCATGCCCGAGCTCGCCATCGCCGATGCGCCGTCGGCGCTGGTGGCGCCGGTGGCGCCGCCGGCGCCGCAGCCCAATCAAGGCGCCGACAATGACGAGTTCAGCCACTTCGCCGCCATCGCCATGGATGCCGCGGGAGAGCCGGTGCGGCTCTTCACCACCAACCGCTGGGTCACCGGCGAGACCTGGTATGCCGCTGCCGATGTCGCCGCCATGCTCGATCGCTTCGTCATCGACCTGGCGCAGCCATCCTGGCCGCTCAACCGCTGGATCACCGCGCTCTTCGCTTTGTTCCGGCCGCAATTGATCGAGCTCGTCCATGCCCGTGACGCCGCCGTCATGTCGTTCCGCCGGCGCCGGCGCGGCAAGGTGCATGTGTTCGAGGACCGCCGGCTCGAGGTGACCTCCGCGGTCGATATCGACATCGATGACCAGATCCGCCGCGTCGCGCTGGCCTTGAAGCAGGTCGCCCAGCCGGCCTGAGAAAACCGCCCGGCGCGGCGGTCGATCCCGCGCCAAGCCTGGCCCTGGGTGGCCTGTCACGGCGCTTAATCAAACGTTAGGGCTCGCCGGGGCATGATGGGCGCGCCAGCCGACGCGTCTCCCGTCGGCACAGCCAAGGTGCGTCCGAGGCCATGACCAACACCCTCTCCACATCGGATGTCGAGCGGCTGCTGCGCGATCCATCGGCGGAGGCGCGCGCCGATGTCGCGGCCAAGGTGGCGCAGCAGGTGGGCGGCGCCAAGCTCTCGCCCGAGGAGCGGACGATCGCCGAGGACATCGTCCGCGTGCTGACGCGAGACGCGGCGATCCGCGTGCGCCAGGCGCTGGCCGAGCAGCTCAAGGAGAGCCGCAGCGTGCCGCACGACGTGGCGATGGCGCTGGCCCACGACGTCGATACGGTGTCGCTGCCCATCCTCACTCATTCGCTGGTGCTGAGCGACGAGGACCTCGTCGAGATCATCCGCTGCAGTGGCGGCGCCAAGCAGGCGGCGATCGCCGGGCGCGAGCAGGTCTCCGCCGCGGTTGCCGAGGCGATCGTCGCCGCCGACGAGCCCGCGGCGCTGGCGACGCTGATCGCCAATGACGGCGCCGAGCTCAAGGAGGAGACGCTACAGCGCGTGCTCGACCGCCATGGCAGCGACGACCTCATCAAGGAGCCGATGGCGCGGCGTGCGCAACTGCCCGTCACCGTGCTCGAGCGGCTGGTGGTGGCGGCCTCCGCCGGCATCCGCGAGATCCTCGCCAAGCGCAACGACCTGCCGAGCCATCTCGCCAGCGACCTCGTGCTCAACACGCGCGAGCGCGCCACCGCGAGCCTGATGTCGCCGACCTCGCCGGCAACGGAGGCGCTGCAGCTGGCGCAGCACCTGCAGCGCAGCGACCGCCTCACGCCATCGCTCATCATCCGCGCCATCTGCCTCGGGGATCTCGCCTTTGTCGAGGCCGCCTTCGCCGTGCTCGCCGACATTCCCGTGCACAATGCGCGGCTGCTGATGTACGACGCGGGTCCGCTCGGCTTCAAGGCGGTGTTCGAGCGCTGCCGGCTGCCGGCGGAGTTCTTCGAGCTCTTCCGCATCGGCCTGCATGTGGCGCAGCAGACCGCTTTCGACGGCGGCGAGAACGATCGCGAGCGGCACCGCCGCCGCACCCTCGAGCGCATCCTGACGCAATACGAGACGATCGGCGACATCAACACCGACGATCTCGACTACCTCCTCGGCAAGCTGCGCGCCGCCGCCATCGCCGCGGCCTGAGCTTCTGCGGCCGGCGTCAGATCAGGCCGCGCGCCGCCGCCTGGCGGCACAGCACATGGTGGCGCAGGGTCTGGCTTGCGAACTGGTAGCGCAGCCCGCCGGGACCCACCAGCCGGCGCAACAGCGCGCCGCGCTCGGGCTCGGTGAGCTTCTTCAGCGGATATTGCAAGGCGAGCAGCGACAGCCCCTCCGGGTTGGTCTGCGCCGCCGCCGCAACCACATCGGCGGCGGTGAAGCAGCCGAACTCGTCGGTGCGGCAGCGCGCGGCGTAGTAGAGCACGTCGCGGAACGACGCCGTCTCGTGCGGGCCGACGGCGAGGTCATAGGCCTCTTTGACGCGGGTCTCGGCCTCCTCGGCGGAACGCTCGACCGCATAGCGCAAATCCTCGCGCTCGATCCGACCCGAGCCGCGCCGCACCGCACTGCGCGCGGCGAAGAGACACAGGAGTTGCGCGTGATAGGGCAGGCCTTGGGCGAAATCGACCACCGCCTGGCGCACCCAGGGATCGAAGCCGAGGCCTGACTTCTCCTCGCCGGCAGCGATGATGCCGTCGATCTCGCGTCGCGTCATCAGCGGCATCGGCACGGTGACGATGGTGCGCTGGAGCGAGGGGTGTTTGCCCAGGAGCTGCCCGACATTCTCAGCCACGCCGACGATCAGCAGGGTCACCGGCACGTTGGCGTCCGACAGGTTCTTGATGAGCTCGGCAAGCTTGGCCTTGGCGTCCTCGCTCGTCACCCGGTCGTACTCGTCGATGATCAGGATGAGGTGCTTCTCGCAGATGCGCTCGAACAGCTGGATGAGCTCGGCGATGCCGCAGCGTTCCGCCAGCAGCTGTTCGAAATTGTCGACGCCGGCGCGGCTGGTGGCGCCGATGCCGTCGGCCAGCAGCGTCGCCGGCAGTCGCCGCAGGAAGGCGCGGAAGATATCCTCGAAGCCAAGCTCCGAGCTGCAAGCGAAGCGCAGCACGAGATAGCCGGCTTCCTCCGCCTTGCCGGCGAGCACGTTGGCAAGGGAGGTCTTGCCGCTGCCGCGCTCGCCATAGACCATGACGTGCGCGCGCTCCTCCTCGATGGCGGCGATGATGCGCTGCAGCTGCTTGAAGCGGCCGGAGAAGAGGGCGGTATCGTGCTTCGGCCGCGTCGGCGTGAAGGCGTCGCGCAACAACGCACTGGTGCGGGCGCTATCGGGCAGTGCCGGGCGGCCGCGCCGCCAGGAAACGCCGGGTGCGGCCAGGCTGAAGGCGGCCTCCTCGCTCTCGCCGCTGCCGGCCGGGGCGGCGGGCGGGGGTTTGGCGGAGACCGGCGCTGCCGGGCTGGCCGGAGAGGCCTCGGGGGCGGGCCTGGGCTCGGGCTGCGGCACCGGGGGCTGCGGCACCGGGGGGCTGATCTCGACTTCGACCGGTCGCGGGGCGGCGGCGAGCTGCATCGTCGCGCCGCGGCGGAGGGCGACGGGCGAGGTGCTGGTCGCGCTGACTGCGGCCGGCCGCGGCTCGAAGCGGCGGGGCGGCTCGCCGCGGCGGATGATCTCCGGCCTGACGGCGAAGGCGCTGCGGTCGAGCGTCACGCCCTCGCGGCGCGGCGGCGGCGGGATGGGCCCGCGCCGCTCCATCAGGCTGGGCGGCTTGCCCTCGATGGCCGCAGGCGCCTCGCGCAGCAGCATTGCGCCGCGGCCGAGGTCGAGAATACCCTCGCCGCCGGAGGGCCCGGCGTCACCCGCGGCCGCGTCGTCGGGGGAGGAGGGGCGGCGGCGGCGGAACCAGTCTTTTGGATTGGACATGTGCTCAGACCGATGGGTGAGGGGCGAATTTGCCCGACCTATAGGCGAAAGACCGCCGGGCCGGGTCTACGCGGAGGTTTAACAGCGGCGCCCTGCAAAGGTTGCAGCCGGCCACAAAAAAGCCAGCCGGTGTGTCACTGCGGCGGCGTCGCCTCGGACGCTTGCGGCACTGGCGGCGGCGCGCTGCCTTCGCCCGGCAGGTTGCCGGCGCGCAGGCAGTTCTGGCGGGCGGCTTCCCGCTTGGCGTTCGACTCGCGCGTGTAGTCGGGAAAGGCTTTGCGCGCCGCCTTGTTGCAATTGTCCATTGCTCTCCAGACGGAGCTGCTCGTCTTCCAGTTGGCGTCGGCCATCGCCGGGAGCGTCCCCGCGAGGGACAGTGCCGTCAGCAGCAACAGCACGCCTGGGAATTTCCCGATCATCGTCCCGTCGCGCGTCATTCCGCCGCCATCCGACCGGAACCGCCCGGTGGCTGCAGGCGACGGATCGCCCAGCCGAGCGGGAGGTAGATCAGCAGATAGCCCAGGAGCGGCGCCTCGATCAGCAGCACCGATTTGCCTTGCTCGCTCGCGACTAGGCGCCGCCCGGTGATGCGCGCCTCCGACAGGCAGCTCGCCGCCGCCGGGCCGATGCGCTGACCGCAGCTTTCCTCGACATAATCGGCAAAGCCCATCAAGCGCCCATCGACCCGCAGCGTGTCGCCGAACTGCGGATAGAGGCGCCACGTCATGGCGGTCACCCAGATGGCAGTCAGGACGATGAAATAACGCGACAAGCGCACGCGGCGGCCTTCCCTCTTCCGTGCCTTGCGCCATAAACCGCCCCCGACCATCGCTTGTCAATCCCGCGCCCGGCGGGGGGCAGGTTTCTTCCAGTTATACGATCGACCATGATCGGCCGTGCCCGCGCCGCCGAACGCGCGAACCCCGCCACGAAGCAGATGGCGGGGTTCAAATCGGGTGGCTCGGTGAGCTCACCGCCCGGTCACACGACCGGGCTTGGGTTCCGGCGCTCGTCAGCAATGATCCGGTGGAGTCATGCTTGTTGGGCATCCTCCAAAGTGTTGAGTGTTGCGCCATTTTGACATTTAGGCGCAAAGAACCACCGATCAAGGCAAGGCGCATGAAAGTTTATTGCTTCTTTTGGAGCGCGCTGCTGCTTGCCTGCGCGCGGCCTGTCGGAGCGGTTGGGCCCTACCGGCTGAGCGCCTGGGCCGTCACATCGGCGGCTTGACGCCGTTCTGCTCAGCGATTGCCCGCGCGGCGACGAGCGTGCCGTCCGGCTGCTTGCTGGCGCGTGGGATGAAGACCGTCGCGCCCGGCTTCAGCAGGCCGAGATCCCCCGGCTTGAAGGTCACGACCGGCGTGCGCGACGAGACCGTGATCTCTTGCTCGCCGCCTTTGTAGGTCAGCGTCAGCACGCGGCTTTTCGACTGGTTGACGATGCCGGACACCGTCGCGTTGGTCATGGTGTCGCCCTTGCCCCGGAGATCCCAGGCGTAGTGGCCTTCGCCGGTGCCGCGCGCGGCCTCCGGGAAGATCAGGATCTCCTGGGCGTGGAGCTTGCCGTCCTTCCCCGGCGCCGCGGCGATGCCGAGGAAGTCGCCCTGCTTGATGTCGGCGCGCTTCGCCTTGATGACGCCGAGCACGGCGAAGTCCGGTGCCAGCGTCACCTGCAGCTCCTGGCCGTCGCGCGACTTGACCATCAGCTTCTGGCCGTCGAGCGTCTCGACCTTGCCGCGGATGTTGGTGGGCGTGCCGCCCGGCGTCTGCGCCAGCGCGGGAACGGCGAGGAGGGCGCACAGCGCCCCCACGATCAGCGATATCGGCCTCATGGCTTTTCGGCTCTCCCCGGGATGGTGGTCGCGCGACAGCGCGCGTTGCTTCCTAGCATGGGCGGCAGGGTTGCGCGCGTCCGGCGGCACTCACTTCTTCGTGAGGGTCGCTCCGGCCGCGGCGCGGCCGGAGCAGCGAGACCACCCGCCGCCGGCCGCGGTTGATTTCGCCGGCATCGGCTTGTAGAGAGCCGCGCCATGGACCAGCTCGCCGCCGAGATCGCCAGACGGCGCACCTTCGCCATCATCTCGCATCCAGACGCCGGCAAGACCACCCTCACCGAGAAGCTGCTGCTGTTCGGCGGCGCGATCCAACAGGCCGGCGAGGTCAAGGCGCGCGGCGAGCGCCGGCGCGTGCGCTCGGATTGGATGGAGGTCGAGCGCGAGCGCGGCATCTCCGTGAGCTCGGCGGTGATGAGCTTCGAGCATGACGGCCTCGCCTTCAATCTGCTCGACACCCCCGGTCACCAGGATTTCAGCGAGGACACCTATCGCACGCTCACCGCCGTCGACAGCGCGGTGATGGTGATCGACGCCGCCAAGGGCATCGAGGCGCAGACGCTGAAGCTGTTCGAGGTCTGCCGGCTGCGCGACGTGCCGATCATCACCTTCATCAACAAGCTCGACCGCGAGGGGCGCGATCCCTTCGATCTCATGGACGAGATCGAGCGCCTGCTGGCGCTCGAGGTGACGCCGGCGAGCTGGCCGATCGGCATGGGGCGGGATTTCCTCGGCACCTACGATCTCTTCGCCGACACGCTGTTGCTGTTCGCGCGCGGCGGCGGCGAGCGCATCGTCGAGCCGGTGCGCTGCGCCGGGCTCGAGGACGACAAGCTCGCGGCGCTGCTGCCGGCGGCGGCGCTGGCGAAGCTGCGCGAGGAGGTCGAGATGGCGCGCGGCCTGTGCCCCGCCTTCGCGCGCGAGGCCTATCTCCAAGGCCATATGACGCCGGTGTTCTTCGGCAGCGCGCTCAACAATTTCGGCGTACGCGAGCTGCTGCGCGGCATCGCCGATCTCGCGCCCGCGCCACGGCCGCTGCCGGCGCTGCCGCGGCCGATCGACCCGCGCGAGCCTGGCGTCAGCGGCTTCGTCTTCAAGGTGCAGGCCAACATCGACCCGCAGCATCGCGACCGCGTCGCCTTCCTGCGGCTGTGCTCGGGCCGCTTCCGGCGCGGCATGAAGCTGCGCCATGGCCGCAGCGGCCGGATGATGAGCGTCCAGAACCCGGTCTTCTTCCTGGCGCGCGACCGCAACCTCGCCGAGGAGGCCTGGCCCGGCGACATCATCGGCATTCCCAACCACGGCACGCTGCGCATCGGCGACACGCTCAGCGAGGGCGAGGCGATCCGCGTCACCGGCATTCCCAATTTCGCGCCGGAGATCCTGCGCCGCGTCCGCCTCGAAGACCCCTTGAAGTCGAAGCATCTGCGCCGCGCCCTGGAGCAGCTCGCTGAGGAGGGGGTGACGCGCATTTTCAAGCCGCTGACCGGCGGCGACTGGATCGTCGGCGTGGTCGGCGCGCTCCAGCTCGACGTGCTGGCGGCGCGGATCAAGAGCGAGTACGACCTCGCCGTGCGCTTCGAGCCCGCGCCGTATGAGACGGCGCGCTGGGTCGAGGGCGAGGCGGCCGAGGTGAAGCGCTTCATCGAGGCCAACCGCGCCGTGCTCGCCGAGGACCATGACCATGCCCCGGTCTTCCTCGCCCGCAACGCCTGGGAGCTCACCACCACCACCCGGGAATGGCCGGCGCTGCGCTTCACCCGGACGCGGGAGCAGGCCTGAGGCTGGTGCCGCGGGTCCTGTTCAATATAGGAATTTAAAATTTTCGGATAATTTCAATGATATTGAATAAGTATATTGCATTGTCGTAGAATAGTCTCTGGTTTTATTGATGTTATGCTGAGTTCATAACCAATTGTTATTGCCGCCCCTGGTCTAATCGCCTATCGGTAATGGCTGGATTTGGCTCTTGCCGAGAGATGCTGAGGCCGAGAGGGCATTGGCGATGAGAATACTTCGGCGATTTGCAAGCGATCGGAAAGGCGCCATCGGCGTCGAGATGGCGCTGGTCGGGCCGCCTTTCGTACTCGTCATGCTGGCGCTGCTTGATTTCGGCCAGACGCTGCTGACGCAATCGGTGCTGGACGGCGCGGCGCGCGACGCCGCGCGGCTGATCCGGACGGGCCAGGTGCAGGCCGCGGGCAGCCCGATCACCACGTTCCAGACCCTGCTGTGCTCGGATATGAGCTCGCTGATGACGGTGGCGACCTGCGACACCAACGTGCTGTTCGAGGTGCAGACCTTCAGCGGTTTCGGCACGATGACCTTCACCTCCTGCACCTACAACAACAACCAGACCGGCACCGGCACGGTGTGCAATTTCACGCCCGGCGTCGGCGGCAACATCGTCGGCGTGCGGGTGAGCTACGCCCGTCCCTACATCGTGCCCTGGGTCGGGGCCTGCCTGACCGGCGGCAATTGCTGGACCGGACCGGCCTCGACGGCCGGCAGCGGCGCCCAGGGGACGCAGACGACGACGCTGACGTCGACCGTGATCTTCCAGAACGAGCCGTTCGGGTCGTCATGAGCGCGCGCCGCCGACAGGCGCCGCGGCGCGGTCTCGCCGCGGACCGGACGGGCACGGCGGCGGTCGAGTTCGCGCTGCTCTTCCCGATCATGCTGACGCTGTTCATCGGCAGCTACGAGGTCGAGAACGTCCTGCTCGCCCAACTCAAGGTGACCGCCGCGGCGGAGACCGCCGCCGACCTCGTGGCGCAGACCACCATCGCCGGCGGGGCCAATAAAAACGGGGTGCTGCAGACGAGCGATTTCACCGGCTTCACCAGCGCCGCGGCGGATGTGCTGACGCCGCTGCCGACGGGGACGGGCAACAGCCTGGTCAAGATCGCCTTCGCCTCGGTGACCTACAGCACCGGCACGCCGGTGATCGACTGGCATGTCGAGGAAAACGGCGCCACCGCCATCTCGCTCACCAATATCCCGAACAACCAATCGCTTGCGAATCTGGGCAATGCCGCCGTCAACTCGCTGGACAGCGTGATCGTGGTCCAGGTGCAATACACCTACACCTCGCCGCTGACCTACGTCCTGAACGCGTCCTACACGCTCTCCGAAGCGGCCTTCAACCGTCCGCGCTACGTCACCTGCGTGCCCGACTACAAGAATGCCGTGAATGCGTCGACCAACGTCAACCAGTGCCCGTGAGAGCGACGCGGATGAAAGAGGGAGTGCGCACCATGTTCGGTCCGATCATCGCCGTGCTCGCCAGCCTGCGCCGGCTCGCGGGGCGGCGCGAGGGCAACATCGCCATCCTGTTCGGGCTGAGCGCCATCCCGCTGGTCGTCGGCGCCGGCATCGCCATCGACACGGTGCGCGCCTACTCGGTCAAGACGCAACTCGGCGCCGCCCTCGACGCCGCGGCGCTCGCCGTCGGCTCGGAGGTCAACCAGACCCAGTCGAGCCTGACCACCTACCTGAACAATTACTTCGCGGCGAACTATCCGGCGAGCGCGCTGGGCGGTGCCACGGCGACGGTCACGGCGGTGCCGGGCAACGCCAGCCTGACGGCGGCCACCGTCAATTTCCAGGCGACCGCGACGGTGCCGATGACGTTCATGCAGCTCGTCGGCGTCGACAACATCACGGTCAGCGCCACGGCGCAGATCAAGCGGACCTCCGGCATCGAGCTCGTGCTCGCCCTCGACAACACCGGCTCGATGCTGTGCGGTCCTCATTCGGGCGCGCCCAACTACAACAACACGAATTGCTCGCAGAACGTGATCACGTCGGATACGAACTGCACGAATGCGAGCGATCAATCCCGCATCTGCACGCTGATGAACGCGTCGACGAACTTCGTCAACATCCTCGCCAGCGCCATGACGGCGTCGGACCAGCTCTACATCGGCGTCGTTCCCTACGTGACCACCGTCAATGTCGGCAACAGCTTTTGTACCGCCGCTTTGAGCTGCGGCACCCACATCGCGACGGACTGCAGCGGCATCGCGGTCATCAGCGATACCGGCGATCCCATCTTCGATCCCAACAAGGCGGTTGCCCAGCCGACGACCAAATTGACCGGCAACACGACCAAGAACAGCGCCACCATCACGAACGTCTCGAGCACCACCGGCCTCTTCGCCGGCATCCCCATCACCGGCACCGGGATTCCGGGCGGCGCCACGGTGTCGAGCGTGACCGCGACGACAATCACCATCAGCAGCAATGCGACCAGCACGAATACCGGCGAGACCCTGACGATCACCGGGATCTATGGCAGCACGAACACGACCAACACCACGGTCCCGGTCTTCCCGCCGGTGAGTACGATCGCGGCCCTCGTTTCCGGTGAGGTCGTCACCGGCACCGGCATCGGTGTCGCGAACTATTCGGGTGGTTACTCACCGAGCACCTCGATCTCGGCGGTGAGCACCGCCAACAACACGATCACCCTGTGTGCGCAGCCGTCGCAGACAAAAGTCGTGGAGCTGACCCTCTATCCGCCGCTGTCCTACGACACGACGCACAGCCAGACGACCGAGAATTGGATGGGGTGCGTCGTCGAGCCCACCAGCTCCGGCGAGAACACCGGCGTCGCCGGGGTGCTCAACGCGGCGGTCGCGGATCCCGACTACACGGAGCCGACCGCATGGCCGGCATGGTATGCCTATTGGTGGTACCCCGGCCAAGGCGGCACCAACAGCTGGACGCTGACGGGGGGCGCGGAGCCCATCTTGGCGCAGAACAACACCACCGAGATTCTCGGCCTGGTCACGACCGACTGGGACCACTTCCCCGGTCCCAATCAGGGCTGTCCCGTGCCGCTCCTGCCGCTCACCTCTGTGAGCACCAACGAGAGCACCATAACCTCCACCATCTCGAGCATGTGGCCGCGCGACGCCGGCGGGACCCAGGTCGATATCGGCGCCATCTGGGGCTGGCGCGTGCTGTCGCCCAACGGGCCCTTCACGCCCAACAACGGCCACCCGCTGAGCTACGCGACCGCCGCGAGCACGGCCTGGCTCAAAGTGATGGTGCTGATGACCGACGGCGTCGAGGAATGGCCGGCCACTACCCAGTTCACCGGCCTAGGGTATATCGCCGACGGAAAGATCGGCACCAACAGCAACACGAGCACCGCGGTGACCAATCTCGCCACGCGCCTCGCCGATACCTGCACGAACATGGCGAAGGATGGCATCATCATCTACACCGTGGGCCTCGGCGAGGACGGCAATGAGGGCGCGAACAACACGCAGCTGCAAAACTGTCCGGCCAATGGCGGCTACTTCATTCCCGCCAATCCCAGCACGCTCAACGCGGCCTTCACCCAGATCGCGCAATCGCTGCTGGCCCTGCGCCTGAGCCAGTAAGAGCGGGCACGTGACCGGCGATCCCGACCAGAGCGCGGCCCGGCCGCGCCGGCCGCGCGGCACCTCCGGCAGGGTGCTGCGCTACGCGCTGGTCATGCTCTTCGGCTGGATCGTGCTCGGCGTCGTCATGGCGGCGGCGATGCACGCCGTGCTCGGGCCGGCGCCGCCTGCCGCGCCGCGTCTCGCCGCCGCCGCGCCGCATCCCGCCGCCGCGCCGCGCGCCGCGAAGGCCCCGTCCAACACCCTGGTCGTCGCCGCCGACGCTCACGGGCATTTCTTCGTCGACGCCTCGGTCAACGGCGCGCCGGTGCGGTTTCTCGTCGACACCGGCGCGAGCATGGTCGCGCTGACGCCGGCGGATGCGCGCGCTGCCGGGCTCGCCGATGCCGCTTCCGGCGATAGGCTGACCATCAACACCGCCCATGGCGCGGCGACCGCCGCGCAGGCGAGCCTGCGCAGCCTGCGCCTTGGCCAGCTCGAGCTCGCGGACGTGCCGGCGGTGGTGATGGACAATGCGCTGCCGGTATCGCTGCTCGGCATGAGCTTCCTGGGCCGGCTCGAGGGCTACCGCATCCGCGACGGCATCCTCACCATCGAGTGGTAGCGCGCGACATTGCGCGCAGCCGTCCTTGCGCCCGCGCAGTCGCCATTAAGCATTTGGACGAAATGATGGCGACCCGTTCGCGAGCAAAACCGGGTGGGGCCGTTCCTGCGTCCAATATTCATCAAACCTTTGTGAGAGTCAGGGCTAGTGAACGAGGGGTGCGACACTTCGTCCATGCTGGGCTGGACAATCCGCCGACTTCACCTACCTACAGCCGAACACAGGCGGAGGTGCGGATGGACCGCGTGGTGAGCATGCAGGCTTTTGTCCAGGTCGTGGACAGCGGCAGCTTCTCGCGCGCCGCCAAGCGGCTCAACGTCTCGCCGGCGGTGGTCACCGGCCGGGTCCAGTCGCTGGAGCGGCGGCTCGGCGTGCAGCTGCTTAACCGTACCACGCGCAAGGTCAATCTCACCGAGATCGGCCGCGGCTTCTACGAGCGCAGCCGCCGCATCCTCGCCGAGCTCGAGGAGGCCGAGGGCCTGGCAAGCGAGCAGCAATCGACGCCGCGCGGCGTGCTGCGCCTCAACACCTCGGTGTCGCTGGCGCGGCTGGTGACGCCGCTGATCGCCGATTACGTCGCGCGCTACCCCGACGTCTCGTTCGAGCTGGTGATGTCCGACCGCATGGTCGATATGGTCGAGGAGGGCTTCGATCTCGCCTTGCGCAGCGGGCCGCTGCCGAACTCGACGCTGCGGCTGCGCCGCCTCGGCGTCGGCGGCATGGCGCTCTGCGCGTCCCCCGCCTATCTCGCGCGCCACGGCCGGCCGGAGCGGCCGGAAGACCTCGCCGAGCACAATTGCCTGCTCTACATCAACTCTCATCTCGAGGGCCACTGGCATTTCGACGGCCCCGATGGCCCGCATGACGTCGATGTCGCCGGCAATCTCCGCAGCAACAGCATCGAAAGCCTACGCGCGGCGGCGCTGGTCGGGCTCGGCATCTGCCTGCTGCCGACCCTCAATATCAGCGACGATCTCATGACCGGGCATCTCGTGCGGCTGCTGCCGGACTACCGCACCACCGAGGTGGTGGTGCAGGCGGTCTACCCGCCCGGCCGGCACGTCTCGGTCAAGCTGCGCACCTTTCTCGACTTCCTGGTCGAGCGCCTGTGCCAGGGGCGGGTCATGCCGATGCTGCCCAAGGTCGCGAATCTCTGATTGATCGGGATGATGCAATAGTCTCTTCAGCCGGCGTCGGGTAATAAGCCGGCGCGCCGATGCGTATCTGTCCCGACACGACGCTGTCCCGTCGACCGCGCCAAAGAAGAAAATAAGGAGAGAAAAGGATGGATAGCACTTCCGGTTTTGCCCGGCTGGCGCGGCTTGGCGACATGACCTTGTCGCCGTCGGTTCCCGGCGTCTCGACCGCGCTGGCGCAGGCGCTCTATGCGCGGGCGGATGGCGCCGGGCTCGCCCCGGCGAGCCGATGCGCGCCGGCTGCCGGCCGCGCCCCGCCGCGGTCGCGGCGTATCGAACGCCCCTGGCAGCCTTCCGGCCGCGTCGCCTGACGGCGCGTCGCGGCGCAGGCGACAGGAGCCTGCCCGATCTGCTAGGAGGGAGGCGGCCATCAACCCTCCGGGCGGATCCCACGCCGTGACCGCGCAGCCTCCCCTTCAAGGCGTCATCATTCCAGTGACGCCATTTCAGCAGAACTGCTCGCTGGTCTGGTGCCGGGACAGCCGTCGCGCCGCGGTGGTCGACCCCGGCGGCGAGGTCGAGCGCATCCTCGCCGCCGCCCAGACGCATGATGTCGTCATCGACAAGGTGCTGGTGACGCATGGGCATCTCGACCATGCCGGCGCCGCGGCGGCGCTCGCCGAGGAGCTGGGCATCGCCATCGAGGGCCCGCAGCGCGAGGACGCGTTCTGGATCGACCGCATCGCCGAGCAGGGCGCGCGCTACGGCATGGACGCGTGCCGGCCGTTCACCCCCGACCGCTGGCTCGAGGACGGCGACAGCGTGACCATCGGCGACCAGACGCTGTCGGTGCACCATTGTCCCGGGCATACGCCGGGGCATGTGGTGCTGCACCATGCCGCGGCGCGGCTCGCCTTCGTCGGCGACGTGCTGTTTCGCGGCTCGATCGGCCGCAGCGACTTTCCCCGCGGCGACCCGGCGGCGCTGATCCGCTCGATCACGACCAAGCTCTGGCCGCTGGGCAACGACGTTACCTTCGTGCCGGGGCACGGTCCGCTCTCGACCTTCGGGCGCGAGCGGCTCGACAATCCCTTCGTCGCCGACCGGGTGCTGGGCGGCTGAGGTAATTCACAGTTAAACCTTTTCCAGGCTATGATTGACGGTGCTGCGAGACTGCGCGCAGCCCGGAGTCGGTCCTTCATGCCCAGCCTACAGACAGCGGTGGTCTTCCCGCTGCTCGACTGGTTCATTCCCGGTCACCTGCGTCGCGACGCCACGGTTTATCGCCGCGCGCGGATGTATGTCGGCGCCCATATTTTCGGCATGCCGCTGGGGCTCGTTCTCGCCGTCTATCTCGGCGCCATCGACCCGCATCCCGGCATCGCCTACTGGACCATCGTCGGGCTGATGGTCAGCTTCTTCGCCTATCCGTTCATCCTGCGGGCGACCGGGCAGCTGCTGATTTTGGGCCCGGTCTCGATGCAGCACCTCACCTTTCTCATCCTGTTCGGCTGCTTCGAATATGGCGGGGTTAGCTCGCCCTTTCTTACCTGGATCGGTGTGGTGCCGCTGGCCGGCGCGCTCTATCTCGGCGGCTACACGCGGCTCAGGCTGCTGACCCTGGCGCTGATCGCCCTGCAGATTCTGGGGTTTTATGCGCTCTACGAGCTGGGCGTGCCGTTTCCCGAGCACGTCCCGTTGGCGGCGCTGTCGGGCGTCGGCATCGTCTCGACGCTCTCCACCTGTTTCTTCGTCGCGCTGCTGGCGCTTTACTATGCCGGCATCGTCGTCGCGCAGCAGCGGCAGTTCGAGCGCGAGGTCGAGAGCCACCGCCTGACCGAGGTGAAGTTGCGCCGCGCCAAGGAGGACGCCGAGCGCGCCGATCGCGCCAAATCCGCCTTTCTCGCCAATACCAGCCACGAGCTGCGCACGCCGTTGAACGCCATCATCGGCTTTTCCGAGGTGATCCGCAGCGAGACCTTCGGCCCGCTCGACAATGCGCGCTATCTCGAATACCTCAAGGACATCTACGACAGCGGCTGCCACCTGCTGCGCATCATCAACGACATCCTCGATCTCTCGAAGATCGAGGCCGGCAAGGCGACGCTCGACAAGGAGGAGCGCGTCGAGCTGGCGTCGACGATCGAGGCGGCGATGCGCATGGTGCAGGCCCAGGCCGAGGCGGAGAGCATCGCGGTCTCGCTCGACCTCGACCGGCCGCTGCCGGCGGTGATCGGCAGCGGCCGGATGCTGCAGCAGGTGTTCATCAACCTGCTCGCCAATGCCGTCAAGTTCACGCCGCCGGGCGGCAAGGTCACGGTGCGCGCCGACGCCAGCGGCGACGGCGACGTGGCGATCACCATCAGCGATACCGGCATCGGCATGAGCGACGAGGACATCGAGATCGCGCTGACCGCGTTCGGCCAGGTCGACAGCAAGATGGCGCGTCGCTACGACGGTACCGGGCTCGGCCTGCCGCTCGCCAAGGCGATCATCGAGCTGCATCGCGGCCGGCTCGAGATCGACAGCTATCCCGGCCGCGGCACCACCATCGCCGTGACCTTGCCGCGGCTCGGCGACCAGCGTGGGCCGCCGCCGGTCGGCGACGGCGCCGCCAAGACCGCCGCCGCGCTCGGCGCGCGCTAGACGGGCGGCGCGGTTAGCGAGTGACGGGCTCGCCCGGCGCGGCCTGCGGCTCCTCGCCGCGGCCGCCGGCGCGCAATTCCTCGGCGGCCACGCGCAGCTTGCGATAGGAGCGGATGCTGAGCGGGATCGAGCCGACATAGAGCGCGCCGATGACCAGCAGCGTTCCCCAGGGCTCGGTGGTGAGAAAGGCGGCGAGCGCGCCGATCACCAGCAGCATCGGCAGCACCCATTCGCCGGGTATGCGGAAGCGCTTGAAGGAGAAGGTCGGCACGCGGCTCACCATCAGCGCGCCGACGCCGGCGAGCACGATGCCGTTGAGATAAGGCGAGCGAAAGAAGGCGAAACCGAATTCGAAGCTGACGAACATCGGGATCATGACGAGGCCGGCGCCGGCGGGAGCGGGGACGCCGGTGAAGAAATTGTAGGCGTAAGGCGGCAGCTCGGCGCCGATCTGGGTGTTGAAGCGCGCCAGCCTGAGCGCGCAGCACACGCCGAACAGCAGCACCAGCGCCCAGCCCAGGCTCGACAGCTGCGCCATGGTCCAGAGGTAGAGCAGCACCGCCGGCGCCACGCCGAAGCTGACGAAGTCGGACAGCGAGTCGAGTTGCGCGCCGAAAGGCGAGGTGCCTTTGAGCAGGCGCGCGATGCGGCCGTCGATGCCGTCGAGGACGCCGGCAATGATGATGGCGGCGGCGGCTGACTGGTACTTGTCGGTGAGCGCCAGGCGGATCGCCGTCATGCCGGCGCAGAGCGCCAGCAAGGTCAGGATGTTCGGGATCAGCCGGTTGAGCGACAGGCTGGTGATCGGCTTGACGCGGATGCGGCGGCGGCGCGCCATCAATGCGTGACGCCGCGCCGCGGCGGCTCCTGAGCGTGGGCATCGGCGATCACCGTCTCGCCGCCGACGACGCGCTGGCCGACGATGGCGAGCGGCGCCCAGCCCGCCGGCAGATAGACATCCGTGCGGCTGCCGAAGCGGATGAGGCCGAAGCGCTGGCCGGCGACGACCTCCTGGCCCTCGCCGAGGCTGCAGACGATGCGCCGGGCGACGAGCCCGGCGATCTGCACCACGGCGATGTCGGCGCCCTCGCTGCAGGCGAGCCGGATCGCCATGCGCTCGTTCTCCGCGCTCGCCTTGTCGAGGCTGGCGTTGAGGAACTTGCCGGCGTGATAGGCGACCTTGGCGATGCGGCCGCTCATCGGCATGCGGTTGACATGGACGTCGAGCACGTTGAGGAAGATGCCGATACGCAGCATCGGCGCCTCGCCCATTCCGAGCTCGGCCGGCGGCGCGGCCGGCGCCACCGAGACGACGCGCCCGTCGGCGGGAGCGATGACCAGCCCGGCGCGCACCGGCGTCACCCGCCAGGGATCGCGGAAGAAATAGACGCACCACAGCGTCAGCACGACGCCGAGCCAGCCCAGCGGCGCCGCCAGCCAGAACAGCAGCGCGGTCGCCACCGCGAAAATCGCGATGAAGCGCCACCCGTCCGGGTGTATGGGAGCCAGCACCTGTCTCAGCACTTCTCGCCCGCCTCCTGCGCGGGCGCGGCGACCTTAACGGAATCCGAGCGAACGCGCGAGAGCGCGTTCGTCCGAGGCGGGCGGCAGCGGTTGCTCTCGCAACCGCGAGAGCCCGC
>JBKQTR010000337.1:0-6561 GCA_052143095.1 Allostellaceae bacterium | reverse complement strand
GGCCGGCGTGCCGGCAAGGTCGGGACGGAGATCGAATATCCGTTGCCCCAGGACGACGGCTCGAGGCACATCGGACATCGCCTCCATCGCGCGGTTCCAGACGCTGAGGCGAAACGCTGTGTCGACGCCGATAATCCCGTCGGTGCTGCTTTCCGCGAGCAGCTGCGAGAGCTGCTGCTCCCGTCGGACGGCCTCTTCGGCGTGCAGGCGCTCCGTGACGTCGACGACGATGCTGATCGCGCGAACGAATTCGCCCTTGTCGTCACGCTCGACGGTGGTCGACACGAACGCGTCCACGGCCTCGCCTGATTTCTTGAGGTACCGCAGGTGCACGTCCTCCAGCTCGCCGGGAGCAAGAAACTCGCCCCAGCGGCCGTAGCGTTGCGCGGCGCCGTCATCCTCCTGGAATTCCGCGATGTATCGGCCGACGACCTCATCGCGGGTGCGATCAAAGAGCTGCAGCCAGCGGCCGTTCACGTCGATGACGCGCCAGTCCCGGTCGAGCGCGTGCATGGGGACGGGAGCGTTGCGGAAAAGCGCCCGCTGCATCGCCTCGCTCTCGCGCAGCGCCAGCGCCGTGCGTTCGGCGCGAGCGAGCGCCTCGGCCTCGCCGCGCGCGCGGCGGATGACGACGAGAGCGGTCAGCAGCAGCGCGCCGGCCGCGGCCGCGCCCAAGGCGGTGAACGCCGCCGCGCTTGGGTACCAGTCGCGCAGCACGTTGCGCTTGTCGACGCCATAGACGACGTAGACGGGATAGTCGCGGAGCTTCCGGTAACCGGTTATTCGGGCGACGCCGTCAAGCGCGGATACGGTGTCGAGCAGCCCTCCTTGCGAGCCCTTCATCCGCGCAGCCAGCGGGGTGCTGTAGCGGGGCGGAACCCCTTCGCGGCCGCGCATGTCGATTTCCGGGATGCGCGCCAGCACCGTCCCATCTTCCTGTGCGAGGCTCACGGCGTCGCCTGGAGCCGCCGCGACGCTTTTCCAGAACTCGATGAGACTACGCGGCGCGAGGGAGAGAACGGCGACGCCCCGGAACGAGCCGTCGGCAGCCGAAAGTCGCTGAGCGAGCCGCAGAACTGCGCGATTGGTCGAAGGGACGACGAAAGGCCCGTCCAGTACGAGCGAGACGCCGTCGCGCGCCGCCTTGAAATAGAGCTGATCGCGCAGCACTCCGGCCGGCGGCGGGTCCATCAGCGCCAAGGCCGGATCGCGCATCGCCAGCACCCGAGCGACGCCCTGATCATCGGCGAGAAACGCTCCTGAGATGCCGTCGACGCGCTCCGTCATCCTCTCCAGAAGCTCGTGCATTTGCGATTCGTGCGCGGCAATGTCCGACCAGGATCTGTCGGCTACCGCGTCATTGATCTGCGCGAGGAGCAGCTCGTCGGAATCAATAACGCGCTCGGCCTGCTCATGCAGCAGGTCGGTGATGCGCGTCGCATCAAGGCGCGCCTCCCGGTCAACGCGACTCCAGCTCCACCACGCCATCGCCATGACGAGCGGCGCCGGACCGAGCAGGGCGCCGACGATGAGCATAAGATAGGAGCCGTAAGAGGTTCGCATCTGCCCCTCAGGCGCTCGCACGCAGCCTAGCGGCTCGGCAATGACGCCCTGCCCGGTGACCGAGCCGGAACGGCACTCGCCATCCGAGCCGTCGAAGGTCGCGACGCTCGCAGAAGTATCCAGCATTTTTTCGTTGCGTGGAAGCGAGCGAGTTCAATCCAGTGAGCGGAGGCGCGTTGACGGCCGTGACAAAGCTGAGGCAAAGCCGCAACCGCCTTCAGGGCCGCGCAATCTCTACGCGAGCTCGCGAGGCACACCTTCAATCGTCGGCCCGCCATGCGAGCTCATGACCCCAGAGCGCAACCAATCTGCAGACACGCGATGCGGCAAGCATCGGCTAAGCTCGGAAACCCGACACCCTTAGGGTCCGTTGCGGCGCGCTTATCCCCCAGGCGCGGCTGCAGTGAAAATCACCGGCCGCTCCCAGATGATGAGCACGAGGCAGCCCTCCTCGCTGACGATCTCGTGGCTCGTGCCCGGCGGATTGACGACGAGCGCGCCCGCCCGATGGCGGCCGTTGCGATCGGTCTGCGAGCCCGCGAGGATCAGCACATGCTCGTAGCCGGCATGGAGATGGAATGGCACCCGCGCGCCGGGAGCATAGCGCAGATAGGCAGCCGCCGGGCCGTGATTGCCGTTGCGATAGAGCCAGGATACCTCGATCCCCTCGCGCAACGGTTCCCAGGCAAGGCCGGCGGGATCGCGCGACAACGCCTGCGGCAGGATCGTGGCTTTATCCATTACCTCTTTCAATGCCCCGCCATGTGGCGGCCGATCTCGACGAGATCGGCGTCGCCGGCAAGCGTCTCATGCACCAGCCTGCCGTTGAACATGACGACAATACGGTCGGCGATCTCGAGGATCTCGTCGAGGTCGCCGCTCACCAGCAGCACGGCGGCGCCGCGGTTGCGCGCGGCGATGATCTCGGCATGTATCTGCGCCACCGCCGCAAAGTCAAGCCCGAAGCAGGGATTGGCCGAGATCATCACCTCGACCCGCTCGCCGAGCTCGCGCGCCAGCACGGTGCGCTGCACGTTGCCGCCCGACAGCATGCCCACCGGCGTCTCCGGCGAGCGCGTTTTGATGCGATAGCCCGCGATCTTGCCTTCGGCCTCCGCGCGGAAGCGGCCCTTGCGCAGCCAGGCGTGACCGAGCGCGAAGGGCGGCCGGTCGAAATCGCGGAAGGCGAGGTTCTCGGCGACGCTCATGCGACCGACGCAGGCGTTGCGCAGCGGCTCCTCGGGCAGGCAGGAGAGCTTGTGGCGGCGCATCTCCTCGCGCGTGGCGTGATAGGCCTCGCCGCCGATGTGAATCTCGCCGCCGCTCGCCTCGCGCTGCCCCGCCAACACCTCGACGAGCTCGCGCTGGCCGTTGCCGGAGACGCCGGCGACCCCGACGATCTCGCCGGCGCGCACCACGAGCGAGAGGTCGCGCACCGCTGGCTGGCCGCCATCGTCGAGCGCAGCGAGATGGCGGATGTCGAGCCGCGCCTCGCCGAGGTCGTTGACGCGCGCCGGGGCGACCGTCAGCTCCTCGGCGCCGATCATGCTGCGCGCCATGTCGTCCGGGGTGAGGTCTGCGACCCTGCCTTGGGCCGCGAGGCGGCCGCGGCGCAGGATGGTCACTTCGTCGGCAAAGGCCATCACCTCGCGGAATTTGTGGGTGATCATCAGCACCGTGATCTCGCCGCGATCGGCCAGCCCGCGCAGCAGGCCCAGCATCTCGTCGGCCTCCTGCGGCGTCAGCACCGAGGTCGGCTCGTCGAGGATCAGCAGGCGGCGCTCGAGGTAGAGCTGCTTCAGGATCTCGCATTTCAGCCGCTCGCCGGCCGAGAGCGCCGACACCTTGACGTCGAGCGGCACGCGGAACGGCATGCGCGCGAGGAACGCCTCGAGCCCCGCGCTCTCCTGGCGCCAATCGACCACGGCCGGCAGCTCGGCGCGCGCCAGCACCAGGTTCTCCGCCACCGTCATCGCCGGCACCAGGGTGAAATGCTGGTAGACCATGCCGAGGCCGAGCGCGTGGGCGGCGCGGGGATTGTCGATCTCGCGCTCGCGGTCGCCGACGATGACCGCGCCGCTGTCGGGGCGGTAATAGCCCATGATGCATTTGACCAGCGTGCTCTTGCCGGCGCCGTTCTCGCCGAGCAGCGCATGGAAGCTGCCGGGCGCGACCTTGAGCGAGACGTCGTCGAGCGCCACGAACTCGCCGAAACGCTTGGTCATCGCCACGGCCTCGATGCCGAGCGCTTCGGCCTCGCTCATCAGGCGAGCGCCTCGATGAACGCCTTGCTGTCCGAGACCGCGCCGAACACGCCGCCCTGCATCTTGATCATCTTGATGGCGTGATCGTGGTTGCCCTTGTCGGTGGCGCCGCAGCAATCCTGCAGCAGCAGGCATTCGAAGCCGCGGTCATTCGCCTCGCGCATGGTGGTGTGGACGCAGACATCGGTGGTGATGCCGGTCAGCACGATGTTCTCGATGCCCTGGAGGCGCAGCATCAGCTCGAGATCGGTGGCGCAGAACGAGCCCTTGCCGGGCTTGTCGATGATCGATTCGCCCGGCAGTGGCGCGAGATCGGCGATGATGTCCCAGCCGGGCTCGCCGCGCACCAGGATGCGGCCGCAGGGGCCGGGATCGCCGATGCCGGCGCCGATCCGCCGCGAGCGCCAGCGCTTGTTGGCCGGCAGGTCCGCGAGGTCGGGGCGATGGCCCTCGCGGGTGTGCAGGATGCGGAAGCCCTTGGCGCGCATCGCCGCCAGCACGCGCTTGATCGGCTCGATCGGCGCGCGGGTCAGCGACAAATCGTAGCCCATCTTGTCGACATAGCCGCCGATTCCACAGAAATCGGTCTGCATGTCGATGATGATCAACGCCGTGTTCTCCGGCGCGAGCTTGCCGTTATAGGGCCAGGGATAGGGGTCTGCGGGTATGTAGCGCTCAGCCATGACGGCCTCCGCGATAGGGTCGGTTGGGACGGGGGAAGCCGCAGGAGGTGCCGTCGGTCACGGCGACGCGCTCCTCCCAGGGCAGGTGATAGCGCCCGGCGACGAGGTCTCGCATGTAGGTGTAGGGGCAGTCGCCGGCGCCGCCCTGCACCGCGACGAAACCGCGATGGCCGAACTGGTAGATGTTGTTCTCGACGCCCCAGCTCGCGCGCGCCTCGCGCACCAGATCGGGCCGCACCTCGGCGGTGACGATCTCGTCGGCGACGCCGCCGCCTTCGACCATGACCGTGCCGTCGAAATTGCAGATCATCGCCTCGCCCATCGAGTTGAACGTGCCGTCGCTGCCGCACATGCAGACGCTGGCCGTCACCATCAGGTTGCTGAAGGCGTTGGCCTGGTTGGTGACGCGCCAGGCGTGGCGGATCGGCGCGGTGTAGCCGGCGGTGCGCAGCATGACCTCGGCGCCCTTGTAGGCGGCCTCGCGCGCCATCTCCGGGAACATGCCGTCGTGGCAGATGATGAGCGCGAGCTTGCTGCCGTTCGGCCCGTCGCAGACCGGGATGCCGAGATCGCCGGGCTCCCAGGGCTCGACCGGGACCCAGGGGTGGAGCTTGCGGTAATAGAGGCGGAGCGCGCCGGCATCGTCGATGATGAGGCCGCTGTTGTAGGGATTGCCCTCGGGGTTCGCCTCCATGATCGAGAAGCAGCCCCAGATGCGGTTGTCGCGGCAAGCGCGCTTGAACGCCTCGACCTCGGGTCCGTCGAGCCGGCACAGGATCGCCGGGCTGGTGTCCATGGAGAGACCGTGCAGCGCGTATTCCGGGAAGACGACGAGGTCCATCGACGGCATGCTGCGCCGCGCCTTCGCCACCATGGCGCAGATCTTCTCGCTCTGTGCCGCGAGATCGGGTTTGGCGGCGATCACCGGCAAGTGCAGCTGCACCAGGCCGATGACCACGCCGTTCGCCGATTTGTTGAGGCCGCCCAACCCGCTCATTTGCTGCCCCCGTCGCCTAACGCGTGATCGATAGCTCGGCCGGCGCGCCGGTGAGTGTGCGCCGCGGCGAGCAGGTGATGATCATGATCAGCAGCGTCAGGATATAGGGCGCGGCATTGAACAGATAGTAGCCTTCGGTCACGCCGACCGATTGGAGCGCCGGCCCGAGCGCGCCGGCGCCGCCGAACAGGATCGAGGCCCAGAAGCACAGCATCGGGTCCCAGCGGGCGAAGATCACCAGCGCCACGGCGGTGATCCCCTGGCCGCTCGACAGCCGCTCGTTCCAGCTGCCGGGATAATAAAGCGACAGGAAGGAGCCGCCGATGCCGGCGAGGAAGCCGCCGACCATGGTCGCCCGGAGCCGGATGAGATTGACCGAGTAGCCGAGCGCCAGCGCCGCATCGGCGCTCTCGCCGGCGGTGCGCAGGATGAGCCCCCAGCGCGTGTTCTTCAGCGCCCAGACCAGCGCCGGCGCCAGCGCGATGCCGATGAGGAAGAGCACGTTGACGCGCAGCGCGTCGTGCAGCGGCGGGATGCTGCTCCACCAGCCGAGATCGATCGAGGGCAGGATCGGCGCTTGCGGCTCGATCAGCGGCTTGCCGATATAGAAGGCGAGGCCGATGCCGAACAGCATCAAGGCGATGCCGATGGCGATATCGTTGACCCGCGGCAGGCTGCAGAAGGCGGCGTGCGCGGCGCCGAAAAGTGAGCCGACGATGCCGGCCGCCAGCACGCCGAGCCAGGGCGATCCCGTGAGATAGGAGACGCCGTAGCCGCTCATCGCGCCCATGACCAGCGTGCCTTCGAGGCCGAGATTGATGCGGCCGCTGCGCTCGGTCAGGCACTCGCCGAGGCTGACGAAGAGGAAGGGCGTGCTGACCCTGATCGCGCCGGCCATGACCGCGAGCGGCACGCCCCACCAGCCAAGCGCGGTCGCCGCGACGGCTGCCGGACCCGCCATCCTCAGCCTCCCCGCGGCGCGAAGAGGCGGATGCGCCCGTAGAGCGCATCGCTCGCCAGCACCATCAGGAAGATGATCCCCTGCAGCACCAGC
>JBKQTR010000336.1:0-3987 GCA_052143095.1 Allostellaceae bacterium | reverse complement strand
GCCTTTGACGCACGACTCGCGCGGGTCAAACGGCGCGCGATTCTCTCGTTCGTCGCGGCGTTGCTCGCGATCAATCAGGTGACGACGCAACACGCGGCGCGTGTATTGGGCTACGCCGGATGGCTTGGTCAGCCACTTTTTCATCTGCCGATTGTTGGGCCGGTCTATGCGCCCTGGGCGTGGATCACGTGGTGGACGCGCTGGTACTGGGCGCCCGCGTTGCAACCGCTCTGGACCGCGTGCGCATGGCAAGCGCTGTTGCCACTGGCGGTGGTTGCCGGACTCGCCTGTGGCGCGATTGCGGTTGTCCGCCACGGCTGGTTCGCCAACGTCTCGGATTTACACGGTTCGGCCCGCTGGGCCACCACGCGTGACCTGCGTGCGGCACGCCAGATCGATCCGCCCGGCCGCCTCCGAAAACTGGGCGTCGCGTTGCGATTCGTGCGACCCGTAGCGCAGCGTGCAGGGATCTATCTCGCCCTCTGGTCGCAATGGGGTCGCCCGACCTACCTGCGCGATTGCGGCCCCGCCCATGTGCTGGTGTTCGCCCCGACCCGCTCCGGCAAGGGGGTCGGCATCGTGATCCCAACCCTGCTCACGTGGCCGCATTCCGTGCTCGTCCACGACCTCAAGGGCGAGAACTGGGCGCTCACTGCGGGTACCCGCAAGCGCATGGGCCAACGCTGTCTCAAATTCGCGCCGGCCGCGCCCGATACTGACGGTGCCCGCTACAATCCGCTGGCCGAGGTGCGGCTGCGCACGCCCGACGAAATCCGCGACGTCCGCAATATCGTGCAGATGATCATCGACCCGGACGGCAAGGGATTGCCCGATCACTGGTCGCGTGAAGGCTCGGCCTTCCTCACCGGCATGATCCTCGACCAGCTCTACGCCGGACGGGAGCAAACCCTGAACGGCCTCGAAGCGCGCCTCTGCGACCCCAGCCAGCCGATCGACGACACCCTCCAGCAGATCATGCGGGCCGAGCACGATCCGGACGGTTCACAGCGCTGGACCGACCCACACGGCAACCCGACCAGGACGCACCCGATTATCGCCCGCGCCATGCGCAGCGTGCTCGACAAGAGTCCCAACGAGCGCTCGGGCGTGATCTCGGAGGTAAAAGGGTTTCTGGAGCTCTATCGCGATCCGGTGATCGCGGCGAATACGGCGGTCTCGGATTTCCGCATTACCGATCTCATGAACCATGAGCGGCCGGTATCGCTCTATGTCGAAGTCCCGCTGGCCCACAAGAACAGCCTCAAGCCGGTGATCCGTCTGATGCTCGCGCAGATTCTGCATCGGCTCACTGAATATCTCGAGTTTCGCGACGGCCGCGCGGTCACCGGCTATCGGCACCGGCTCTTGCTCATGATCGACGAGTTTCCCAGTCTTGGCCGGCTCGATGTCTTTGCCGAGTCGCTCGCGCTGGTCGCCGGCTATGGCATCAAGGCCTGCCTTATCGCCCAGGACCTTAGCCAGATCCATGCGGCCTACGGCCATGATGAAGCGATCACCTCCAACTGCCACACGCGCGTGGCTTTTGCGCCGAACCGGATCGAGACCGCGCGGCTCCTTTCCCAGATGACCGGCGAGACCACGGTGCGCCACGCCCATCGAACCGTTTCGAACGCCGGGGCGAGCGTTTCGGAGCCTGAGGTCGCACGTCCCTTGATCACCCCCGACGAGGTGATGCGGCTCGGTGACAACGAGGCGCTGATCTTCACGAGCGGCCGACCCGCGATTCGGGCGCGCAAGCTGCGCTACTACAACGACCCCTTCTTCAAGCGCCGGGCGACCATCCCGCCCCCGCCAAGTGATCGCATCGCGCTGCCGTCGCCGACGAATGCCGCCATAGCCGCGAGCGTCCCACCCGTCGATGATTCGCCAGGGGCGCCAGCAGTCACAAGCGAGAAAATTGAAAAACGCAGGGCTTCGGCTCCGGCCAAGTCCACGCCCCGACTGTCTGCGAAGCAGCCACGCCAACTTTCGCTCCTCCGGTTTGCCCTGAAAGACGAGAGCAACCCGCCAGACACGGACGAGAAACGGGAGAGACTACTATGAGACGACAACTCACCGCCTATCTGAGTGAAGAAGAGTTCCATCGGCTGCGCGACGAGGCTGACGAACGCGGCATCACGTTGTCGCGTTACGTCAAGGAAAGACTCTTTCACGCCGCAGGGGCGGGCGGGCTGACCTACTCCGATGCCACGCTGGCCGCGACGGAGAAGCGCATCGTGCAGGCTATTCGCGCGACCAGCGCGGACGGCTTGAAGCCGCTCGCCCATCAGCTCACTACCCTGCTCACGATGCTCGACCAGTTCGCGTTGAGCATGCTGAGCCATCTGCCGGAGATTCCCGAGGCCCAACGCAAACCCGCCCTCGCGTCCGGCCAACGGCGGCATCGCGGCTGGCGCGCCGAAGTCGAGGAAATCCTGAAGCGGATGGACGAAGCGCCGCCGGCTTCCAAAAACGGCGCGAGCCGCAGCGGAGAATCCGCATGATCGCCGCGCAACACGTTCAGGAGCGGCGACTCGGCGAGTTGCTTCAACGGCAACTCGGACCACGGTTGCTGGCCGCTATCGATGATCGCGAAGTCACGGAAATCATCATCAACGACGACGGCCACGTCTGGTTCGAGTCGTACGGCAAGGGGATGCACGACGCCGGCCTGGTGCTTGCGGCGACGCAGGTCGAAAGCCTGATCGGCACGGTCGCCGCTTCACTCGGCATGGTCGCCAACGCCGCGAATCCCATCATCGAGGGCGAGCTGTTGATCGGCGGCATCCGCTTTGAAGGCTTGTTGCCGCCAGTCGCGCGTAAACCCTGCTGCGTGATGCGCAAACCCGCGCAGGTGCTCTATACGCTCGACGATTACGTCCGCGACAACATCCTGCACACTCGCTATGCGAACGTGCTCCGCGACGCGACCGATCGGCGGCTGAATCTGCTCATCGCGGGCGGCACCGGTTCGGGCAAGACCACTTTCGCCGGTGCCCAGATCAATGAGATCGTCGCCCGCTCCGACCCCAACGAGCGCTACGTGATTATCGAGGACACCCTAGAACTGCAGTGCCGCGCCCGCAACCTGGTTCAGCTGCATACCGCCGATAACGCCGACATGACCCGTCTCGTCCGCACCACCATGCGACTACGCCCCGACCGCATCATCATTGGTGAAGTGCGGGGCGCCGAGGCGCTCGCGCTGCTCAAGGCCTGGAACACCGGCCATCCCGGCGGGGTGACGACGATTCATGCGAACAGTGCCGCCGCGGCGCTGACGCGGTTGTCGAGCCTGGTCCAGGAAGCCGGCGTGCCGCCGCAACCCGAGTTGGTCGTGGAAACGATCAACCTGATCGCCTTCATTGTGCGCACCCCGGCAGGCCGCCGGGTCACTGAACTAATGCGGGTGCAAGGCTACGACCCGCACACAGGCTTCAGACTTACTGTGGCTGAAATGTCGGAATCACACGCCGCCAAGGCGTGACATTCAGGAGGTTGGGAAGATGAAACGGTTGAAGGACTTCAGGACTGCGTTACGAAGGCTGGCGATGCGTATCGCCTGCGCTTACGGCGTCGTCACGATCGCGTGGCCGCTGCGGGTATTCGCGTCGACGACAGCGGGCATCCTGCCGTGGGATACGCCGCTCACCACCCTGCAGAACGATTTGCAGGGGCCGGTCGCCCACGCGGTCACGACCTCGGCGATTATCGGTACGGGCATCCTCTGGTCGGTCAGTGAACATGGCACCGGCGTGCGGAAGATGTCAGCGGTCGCCTTCGGCGGCGCGGCAGCGCTCGGTGCCACGACCCTCATGACCGCACTGTTCCCGCTGGGCGGAGCGCTCTTCTAGGCCCACTAGCGGAGGCGAGTCTTCGAGCCGCAGCGAGCAAGCGAGTCTGCGAGCTGCGTCAAGAACTTCGAGGAGGATTCATCATGAAGCACGGAGAACGACGGGTGAGCGCAATTCATCAATCGCTCACCCG
>JBKQTR010000335.1:0-21386 GCA_052143095.1 Allostellaceae bacterium | reverse complement strand
GGCGGCGTCAGCGGTTGCACAGCAACCGCGAAAGCCGCGCCAGGCGGGCTAGCATCTTCCGGCTAAGGCCGCGGAAAGGCTGCGCTCTTTGATCGCGAGCGCACGGCGTTAACCTTCGCAGCCGCCGGGCCACGATTTCCCGGCGCTCATCGCGCGATGCAGGTAGACTGTCGACTACTGACCTGGGAGGCGCTCCTGGCAGGCGACAGTTTAGACGGGAGGCTCACCGCGATCCCCCCGGCCGATCGGGCCGGCTGCGGACCGCAGCGGCGAGCCGAGATCGAGCGGGGCAGGCGCCGGCCGACCGAGCGCCCTGATGCCCACCTCACC
Source organism: Allostellaceae bacterium (assembly GCA_052143095.1). Classification (GTDB taxonomy): domain Bacteria; phylum Pseudomonadota; class Alphaproteobacteria; order ATCC43930; family CGMCC-115725; genus DAHUYF01. The sequence continues at coordinate 21,056 of JBKQTR010000335.1, read as the reverse complement.
TTCCTGCGCGGGCTCGCCAGCCTCAATCGCTGGAGCAAGGCGAGCACCGACGAAGCGCTGCGTTTGGCCTATCAGGCGATCGATCTCGATCCCGATTACAGCATGCCCTGCGCTCTGGCCGCGAGCTGCTACGTCACGCGCAAGACGAGTGGCTGGACGACCGATCCCGTGCAGGATATTGCCGAGACGGCGGTGGTGACCGCGCGCGCCGCGGCGCTGAGCCGCGAGGATGCCGTGGCGCTCGCCGCGATCGGCTTCGCCGTCGCCAGCGTCCTCGGCGACCTCGACGCCGGGGCTGCCATGATCGATCGAGCGTTGGCGCGCCCGCCGACCTTCGCGATCGGATGGGCCCAAAGCGGCTATGTCAGGGTCTGGCTCGGCGAGCCCGATGTGGCGCTTGATCATCTGCAGCGAGCGATACGCCTGGGCCCGGTCGGTTCCATGTTCATGATCGAGGGCGCGGCCGCGCTGGCCCACTTCATCGCCGGCCGCTACGACGACGCATCGGCTTGGGCCGAAAAGGCGCTCCAGCAGAACCCGCTTTTTTCGCCGGCGACACGGGTCGCGGTGGCAAGCGCCGCCTTGCTCGGGCGGTTGGAGAGCGCACGGAGCCATCTCGCCCGCCTGTGCCAGCTCGATCCCGGATTGCTCGTCTCGACTCTCGGCGATCGCATGACGCTGCGCCGGCCGGACGATCACGCCAGACTGGCCGAGGGTCTGCGCCGGGCAGGCCTGCCGGAGTGATCGGCGCAACCCAGCCTGGCTAGCGCTGCCGCATCTGCTTCAGCAGCGCGATGACCGCCTGGCGCGCGGTCGCCTCGTCGACGCCGAGCTCGGCGAGCTCGCCCTCGGCGATGCCGTCGCACAGCCGCTCCATCTGCAGCAGCAGCGCCGCGATCTCGGCCGGCGTGCGGGCTTCCGGCCCGGCCCAGGCGATCGTCTGCTCGATCTGCCGCCGCCGGCTTTCCGCCCGCGCCTTGCGCACCACGGCGTCCTCGAGCGCCAATTGCCGGAGGCTGCGGCGGAAGCGGCGATAGGCGCGGTGATGGGCGACGATCGCCTCGACCAGCGCGTCCATCGGCGCGTGCTGCGCCAGGAGCCCGCCGATGACGCGCCGCTCCTCATCCTCCCAGGCGCGATAGACCGCGACGAAGATCGCCGTCTTGTCGCGGAACCAGCGATAGAAGGTCTGCGGCGCGAAGCCGGCGCGGCGCGCGATCTTGTTGCTGTCGGTGCCGTCGAAGCCGTGGCGGTTGAACTCCTTCGCCGCCGCCGCCACCAGCCGCGCCGCCGTGTCCTTGCCCGGGCTCGCTCCGCGCTTTGCCATGCCTCGGTGATACCGCCCTCCCGCCGCCCGCCGCAAGGCCGCCCTGGCGCGCGCGGGGGCGTTCGGCAGGAGGGACGCCGCAGGGCGCCGCGCGGCAGCTCGATCGCCCGCGCTTGACTCCGTTCCGCAAAGTGATATAGATATCACTTCATGGTACAGGCAGATCGAGGAGGCTAGGATGAGTGATGTGATTCAAGGCGGGCTCGCGGGCAGCACCTGGGTCCCGACCGAGACCAAGGGGCTCGACTACGCCGTGCTCCGGCCGCAGCCCGGCGGCGGCGCCACCATCTTCCTGCGCTTCGCCAAGGGCGTGCACGGCGCCGAGCACACCCATCCCGGCGGTGAGGAGCTCTACGTCGTCACCGGCGACATCACCATCGGCGGCAAGCGCCTCGCCGCCGGCGACTATCTCTACACGCCGCCCGGCGCCGCGCATGCCGCCGACGCGCATGAGGAGACGGTGCTGCTGGTCTCGCTGCCGCAATTGCCGGTGTTTCTCTGAGGACGCCGCCGTCAGCGGCGCGGCGGTCCCGGAGAAACCACCGGCGCGTCAAGGCTGACGAGCTCGGTCTCGGACATCGTCGCGTCAAGATCCGCCGATCCCCAGGCGCCGACCGACGCATCGGCACCGAACTCGAAAGTGAACGCGCCGAAAATCATGTTGACCTGATGGTCGTCCTCGGACAGCGGCAGATAGAGGCGATTGGCGATGAGGTCGAGATCCTTGGTCGTCGTGTAGCGATTGCGGTTGAACATCGGCCGCCGCCCGTCGCGCACGGAGCGGTAGAGCGCGCAGACGAAATCGGCGCGGGGGCCGGTGAAAAGCTCGTGGGGAGTCTTGCCGGTGTAGTCGTATCCGAACGCCTCGACCAGCGCGGTGCCGACCAGGCGGTAGCGGAACTGGTCGCCCTGCACGTCGATGAGCTGCAGGTTCGGCAGCAGCCGCGCGATCTCGGCGGGATCGAGATCGCGCCGCCGCGGCATGGTGCGGCGGTCGCGCTTGCCGGCCCAATAGGCCAGCGCCTGGCCCAGGATCGGGTCCGTGCGGTAATCGTAGCTCATGAAGAGATCATCGAGATGTCAGCAATTGCGTTTCACGTTGCCATCACACCATATCATATTCCTGGCGGCGGTAAGGCCCTCAAATGGCTGGGCGGCATCGGCGATTGCCCTGGCTTGGGGAGGGAGGCGCCGCCAGCGTCATGACGCGCGGCCGTGCTCGCTGTCGAGATGCGCCATCTGCGCCGGCGCATAGCGCTCGCCGGCGGCGGCGTCTTTCGGCACGGCGCGCTCGATCGCCGCGAGATCGGCGGGTGAGAGCGCGAGGTCGAGTGCGCCCAGCGCCTCCTCGATCCGGTCGCGCCGGCGGGCGCCGATCAGCGGCACGATGTCGTCGCCCCGCGCCAGCACCCAGGCGATAGCGAGCTGCGCCACCGTTGCCCGCTTCGCGCCCGCGACCTGCCGCAGCGCCTCGACCAACCCGAGGTTGTGGTCGAGGTTGCCGGCTTGAAAGCGCGGGCTCGCGGCGCGGGAATCGCCCGGCTTCGCCGCGCCCTTCGCCCAGTGGCCGCTGATCAGCCCGCGCGACAGCACGCCATAGGCGGTGACGCCGATGCCGAGCGCGCGGCAGGTCGGCAGGATCTCCGCCTCGATGCCGCGCGAGATCAGCGAGTACTCGATCTGCAGATCGGCGATGGGATGCGTCGCCTGCGCGCGCCGGATGGTCTCGCTGCCGACCTCGGAGAGGCCGATATGGCGGACATGGCCGCGCTGCGCCAGCTCGGCGATGGCGCCGATCGTCTCCTCGATCGGCACGTCGGGATCGAGGCGCGCCGGGCGATAGATGTCGACGTAATCGGTGCCGAGCCGCTGCAGCGTGTAGGCGAGGAAGTTCTTCACTGCCGCCGGCCGCGCGTCATAGCCGCCCCAGCCGCCGCCGGGATCGCGCAGCGCGCCGAACTTGACGCTGATCAGCGCGTCGGCGCGCGGCCTTTCCCTAAGCGCCTCGGCGATCAGCAGCTCGTTATGGCCGGAGCCATAGAAATCGCCGGTATCGAGCAGGGTGATGCCGGCATCGAGCGCCGCATGGATCGCGGCGATGCTTTCCCGCCGGTCCGCCGGGCCGTACATGCCGGACATCGCCATGCAGCCGAGGCCGAGGGCGGAGACACGCGGCCCGGCCGCGCCGAGCAAGCGATGCTTCATCGGAAGACTCCTGTTGCGCGAGACGGGAAACAACGGTACAGCGCCCCGCGACGGCCGCACTATGCGGCATCGATCGTCCGGTGTTAATCGCTGCCGTCGCTGGCCTTGATGTCTCCGCTTAATATCGCGCGGCCCGCTCGGTCGGGGACTCGGCGGTGATCTGCTGGCGGCCGAGGATGGTCACCCAATCCGTGGGACGCTGCTGGCTCTGGCGCTCGATCCAGCGATAGGGCAGGCGGGTCCAATCGACTACGCCGATCGCGCGATTATCCAACGCCAGATCGCCAGCGCTGGTACGCACGATCAGCAGCAGATGCCCTTCACCCTGCTCGGTGATCGCCACGGTCAGCAGCAGCGCCTCTCGTGGCCAGCCCAGCGCGATCAGCGCGCGCTGCTTGGCCAGGGCGTATTGATTGCAGTCGCCGGTGCCGTCCATCGGGTACTCCCAGACACCGGCCGGGATCTCGCGCGGACGGATGGTGCGATTGATGTCAGCCTGCACCGCCTCGAGTTCCTGCCCTCGCCTGGCGTCGAGATCGACGATGACCGGCAATGGCGAGCTGCCGATGCAATCCTGCAGATGCCTGGCGCAGAAGTCGACGAAGCCCGCCGGCGGCACGGCCGGCGTGCTGGTAACCATGGGCGCGGCAGCCTCGGCGGGCTCGGCAAGGAAAGCGCAAATAATGAGTAGGAGCGCATTCTGCCGTTGAATTCTTCTCACCGTCGCCTCCCGCGTCCAAGTGAACGCAGGGGTAACGCCGTGATATCAGAATAAAACTAGAGCGTTAGTCGCTCGGTTTTCGTGAAATCCTCGATATTATTTGCGCACCCAGAATATTTGCTGGCGCGCTTTTATTTTAAGAAACCTTAATATTTTAAGAAACCTTAACAAGATTTACGTGCGAGACGCCTCGATCGCGACGAGCATGGGTGATTGCTTTGATTGCGCTGTCGCCCGTGTTGGACGCGCCGGTAGCTGCTGCTCAGAGCTGCCGCTCAGACCTGATAGCGGCGCAATCCGCGGGGCGACGGCGCGCTGGCGTCAGCGATGACCGCCCCTGGCACCGCCATGAAAGCCGCCGCCGGGAGCACCGTGATCCCTAAAGCCGTCGTGGTCGAACCCATGGAATCGGCCAAAACGATCCCTGAAGAAAAACCGATCGCCGACGAAAACGAACGAGCCGCCCGCGAAGAAGGGGAAGCCGCCATAAGCCCACGGATCGGACCAATAGTACGGCGCCGGATAGGGGTACGGGTAGGGATACGGTGAGGCGTAGGGGTAGGCATAGATCGCTTGCGGCGGCGAAGGCTGGGACGGCGATTGCTGCGCGTCCTCCGCTTGCGGCGGCGGCAGCGTGTAGATTTGCGGCGGTAAGCCGGGCGTCTCCAGGGTGATCTGCAAGCTGCCGTCGGGTTGCTGGCAGGTCTTCCCGACCGCCATCTGTTGCTTCCCGCCTCCGACCGTGACCGGAGCCGCGAAAGACCGGCACGGCGCTTGCGGCGGATTTTGCGTCGCTGGAGGCTGCGGTGGTTGTGATCGCAGTTGCAGGGGTGCCTGATCCGGCGATGCTTGTGCCATGCTTGGATGGGGCTGCGTCACCGCTGCCGCGCACGCCAACACCGCTGCCAAGCTCAGGGATCTACGCATGGCGGCACTCCTCGAGCATCTCCCGTTAGAAACTGGTAGGAGGCGGCGGCCGTTCAAGGACATCTTCCGAGCACAAACGCGTGAAGACGTCGCGCGCAAAATTCCTGCATCATCCCGGGAATACGGATTTAGCCGCGGCCGCGCGCTGGCAACGCCTCCCGCTCAGAACTGATAGCGCCGCAACCCGCCGTCGACGGGGATAACCGTGCCGGTGATATAGCGCGCCAGCGGCGAGGCGAGGAACACCGCCAGCACGGCGAGATCCTCGGGCTGGCCGTATTCGCCCACCGGGATTTCGGTGTCGGAATGGTGCTTGCGTTCCTCGGGCGGATAGTTGCGCAGGATCTGCTCGCTGATGATGCGGCCGGGCGCGATCGAGTTGACGGTGATGCCGCTGCGGCCGACATCGCGCGACAGGCCCTTGGCCCAGGAATGCATCGCCGCCTTGGCGGCAAAGGCGGCGTTGACCTTCTCCGGCTCGGATTTGCCGGTGATGTTGATGATGCGGCCCCAGCCGCGCGCCATCATCTGCGCCAGCAGCGCATGGGTGAGCTGGCGTTGGCGGGTGAAGTTGAGGGTGATCGCCTCCTCCCAGCGCGCCTCCGGCGCATCGAGCGGCAGCGGCCGGCTGCCGCCGGCGCAATTGACCAGGATCTCGACCGTGCCCAGCGCCTCGAGCACCGCGGCGGCGATGCGCTGCGGCGCGTCCGCCGCCATGATGTCCTGGACGATGAGCGCCGGCCGGGCGCCGCCGGCGGTCTCGATCTCCGCCGCGACGCTCTCGAGCAGCTCGCGCCGCCGCGCCATCACCGCCAGCCGCACGCCTTCCGCCGCCAGCGCCCGCGCGATGCCGCGGCCGATCCCCATGCTGGCGCCGGTGACCAGCGCCGTTTTTCCCGTCAGTCGCAGATCCATATGCCCCTCCGTGGCGCGCCCTCACCCCACCCTCTCTCCCAGGGGAGAGAGGGGCGACGCAATCCCGCTTGGCGCCGACTGTAGCGTTTCCGCAGCCCTTTGGTAGCCGGCCTCGAGGACGGGTGCCGAGCCGATGCCGCCGCCCATGAGCGTCAGCCTGTCCGCTGAGCCCATCGCCGCTGTTCGATCGCTCGCTTTTTTCCTCGATCGGCTAGTCTCTCGCCACGGACGATGCGGGAGGCGGCGATGGAGTTCGAGGCTTATGCGGCGCGCGACGGGCTCGGCCTTGGCGAGCTGGTGCGGCGCGGCGAGGTGAGCGCGCGCGATCTGCTCGAGACGGCGATCGCGCGCGCCGAGGCGGTCAATCCGCAGATCAACGCCATCGTCTATCGCTTCTACGATCAGGCGCGCGCGGCGGCGGCGTCCTTCAAGCCCGCGGCGGAGCCTTTTGCCGGCGTGCCGCTGCTGCTCAAGGACATCCTCGGCGATTGCGCCGGCGTGCCCACGCGCTTCGGCTCGCGCTTCATCCCGGCGGTTCCGGCGGCGGTGGATTCCTATCTCGTGGCGCGGCTGAAGCGCGCCGGCTTCATCCCCTTCGCCAAGACCAACGCGCCGGAGTTCGGTCTGCCGCCGCTCACCGAGCCCAAGCTCTACGGGCCCGCACGCAACCCGTGGGACCTTCTCCGCACCCCGGGCGGATCCTCGGGCGGCTCGGCCGCGGCGGTGGCGGCGGGCGTGGTGCCGGTGGCGCATGCCAATGACGGCGGCGGCTCGATCCGCATCCCGGCGGCATGCTGCGGCCTGGTCGGCTTGAAGCCGACGCGCGGGCGCAATTCGCTCGGGCCGCTCATCGGCGACGTCATGAACGGTCTCGTCGTCGAGCATGTGGTGAGCCGCAGCGTGCGCGACACCGCCGCCGCGCTCGATGCCGTCGCGGGCTACGTCGCGGGCGATCCCTATGCCGCGCCGCCGCCGTCGCGGCCGTTTCTCGCCGGGCTTGCCGAGAAGCCGCGCCGGCTGCACATCGCCTTCAGCACCCGCTCGCCCTATGGCGGCGCGCTCGATGCCGAGATCGCGACCGCCACCGCGGCGACGGCGACACTGTGCGCCGAGCTCGGCCATACGGTCGAGGAGGCCGATCTCGATTTCAATGTGGCGCCACTCGTGCCGGCCTTTCTCGCCGTCTATGCCGCCGGTCTCGCCGCGACGATCGACACCGTGGCGCGGCTCATCGGCCGGGTGCCGCGCGCGGAGGATGTCGAGGCAATGACCTGGAACTTCTACCAGCTCGGCCGCGCCGTCACCGGCAGCCAGTATCTGATGGCGGTCGGCGCGTTACAGCAGGCCGGCCGTGCCTTCGCCGCCTTCTTCGAGCATCGCGACATCTGGCTGACGCCGAGCCTCGGCGCGGCCCCGCTCCCGGTCGGGCTGATCGATTTCGATGATCCCAAGGCGACGCTGGCGGATCCGCGCATCGCCGGTTTTGGCCATTACAATCCGGTCTACAACCTTTCCGGCCAGCCGGCGATCTCGCTGCCGCTGTGGGCCTCGCCGGCGGGTCTGCCGATCGGCATGCTGTTCGGCGCGCGCTATGGCGAGGAGGCCGTGTTGTTGCAGCTTGCGGGCGAGCTCGAAGCGGCGCGGCCTTGGAGCGCAAGGCGGCCGGCGCTCGCCGCATAGCCGCTGGCGTCAAGCTCCGATTTATGGCTTCGGGCGAATCGGCGACTTTCTACTTCGCGGCCCCGAAGAACTGATAGGTCGCGGAGTAGCGCATCCGGGCCTGCTCGCCCAGATGGCTCGCGTCGCAGCCGGTCGTCGGTGCCGCACCCCCCTTGGTGTCGGCCCGGCGGATCGTCGACACCGCGGCGAGGCTGCCCGAGCCCGCATGGGTCCTGGCCTCGAGGAGGAGCCAGGGAACGGCACCGGGGACCGGTGCGTCCGCCTTCGCGACGACCGCGCCGGTGACCTGGGAGCCGTCGGCGAGCTTCCAGCCGGGACCCGCGAAGTGGGTCCCGATCTGCCGTCCCTTGGCGTCGAAGAGAGTGGCTTCGGGCGCCTTGAACACCCATTCCGGTCCTTTGTCCTTGGCCTCGCAGGCATAGATCTGCACGCCGTCGGCCTGCGCCTCGACCAGCAGCGGCGCGCCCGCTGGCGGGGCGAGCGCGGCCTGGTCGGCGAGAGCGGGCACGGTTCCGAGGATAAGCAAGGCGCTGGCGACGCGGATGATCATCGCATTCTCTCCCCTGCAACCGCCCCCGGGCGATCGCTGTCATGGCTGCGCGGGCGCGCTCGTTATCGCTGGCGACGGGTCACGCTCCATCGAGATCCGGCGCTGCGTGACGCGGCAGATGCGTTCGCTTCTGCTCGGCAGCCGGTTCGAGGCCGAGCAATATCCGGAGGCAGCGGATGAAGACCGGTCGCAATTCGGCAGGCAGCGGCGCCAATATCTCGGTCTGCGCCTGGGCGACGCTTGGAAACCGCTCCTCCAGCAGGGCCCGGCCGGCCGTAGTGATGCGCATCGTCCAGGCCCTGCCGTCCTCCGGATCGCGCGCTCGCGCGACCCAGCCGCTCGTCACCATGCGGCCCAGCATCTCCTTCAGCGTGCTTTTGTCAAAGCCGGTTGCGGCGACGAGCTGATTCTGCGATGCGCCAGGGTTCTGTTGCAGCGCGATGAGCAGCGCGATCTGCTGACGCGTGACGTCGTCACCGACCAGCCGGGCGAAAATCTCATAGGAACGCTGATGATTGCGCCGGAGCAGATGTCCCGGGGCATCGATCAACTTGAAGCGGTTCAGGTCGCGCTGTGGGTCGTCCATGTCCGATCACTCGCCGTGACGCGTCACGCGAGATGACCCGGCGCCGGCTCGGTGTTGAACTCCGGGATGTCCGGCAGCGACCCCCACATGCAGAAGGAACTCGGCCGCATCGGGAACTGGCGCGGGACGTAGGTCCGCTCATCCTCGGCCGTAATCAGCCGAACGCCCGAGGAATATTCGTAGATGATGCCGTCCGGGCCCTGGAAATACAGGAATTTTGCGCCCGAGCTCGGGTGCCGGCCCGGGCCGAAGACGATCCGGACGTTTCGGTTCTGAAGAAAGTAGAAGGACCGCATGATGTCGTCGATCGACTCGACCTGGAAGTTCACATGCTGCACGCCAGGAAAGCGTGACGGGAAGAGCGCGATCTTGTGGTGCACCTCGTCAATGCGCAGCAGCGCGGCATCGCCGATCCAGTCGCTGACCTTGGCACCCAACCGTCCCGTCCAGAACGCCTCATCGCGCGGCGCATCCGAGGTCCGCAGACCGATATGGCTGAAGGAGGTGATGCCGGCGTCGCGGGACGGAAAATAGCGTGTGCCGCTGGTTGCCGGGCGCGCCACGGCCTCGATGCGATTGCCCGTGGGATCGACGAATTTGATCAGAGCCGCGACGCGGCGCTGCTCGCATTCCTCGGCCGTGCCGGTGTGGACGGCGATGCCTGCGTGCTCCAATTCCGCTGCCGCGGCATCGAGAATTGCGGTCGAGGCTACGTCGAAGCCCACTGCATGTCCGGCCGCGCGTCCCGCCACAAAGCAAATGTTGTGGTCCCGATCGTCGCCGCGAAGATAGGCGGCGCCTCGCTCGCGATCGACCAGTTCCAGCCCCAGCATCGAGGTAGCGAAGCGTACGGACTCATCGAGGTCGTCCGTCCCTAGTCGGACATATCGGAGGTCGTGCAGGTCAACCATGGTTGCCACCGTCGCGAAGAAGCGGGGTGCGGCGCGATCCCGGCATGCCGGAAATCCCCGAAGCATCTCGGATCACGGGCCTTGGCGCGTCAGCGAAAAGAGACGTATACATCCTAATGTCGCGCCACGCAAGCGTTTATCGACGCCGGTCTCGCCCGTCGCCAAGCCTCGCCGCTCTTTCTTTCACAGGAGACGCGCGCCCGATGGCCGCGCCTAACGGGCGCCGGCGCGCCGCAGGAGGCGTTCCGATTTCGGCGGGTTTGCCAGCGCGGTCGCGGCGCTCGAGGCGAATATCAAGCTGGTGCGCAAGGCGGAGGTATCGTGCTCGGGCGCGAGCGCGGCGAGCAGCTCCAGAGCGGTGCGGGCGAGATGGCGTGCCGCGAGTTCGGCGGCTTTGGTCGCATCTCCCGCCACGACGGCGTCGTAGATGGCGCGATGTTCGATCTCGCCCCGGGCCCACCATCTCGGAAGATGCGTCCCGCGATAGGCCGATTGATAGCGCTCGCTGCGAAGCTCGAGGGCAAGGAGTTCGGCGGCGAATCCGCTGCCGGCGCCGCTCACGATCAACCGATGGAACTCGCGGTGCAGCGTCGACCAGGTTTCGAAGGAGGCGCGCGACTCATCTCCGGCCAGCGCGGTGACGACCTCGCCCAGTCGGGTCGACTGCTCCGGCGTCATCCGGACCGTGGTAATCCCGACGGCGAGCGCTTCCATCAGGATGCGCTTCATGTAGAGCGCCTCGATATCGGATGGATCGAACCCCAACACCCGGCAGCGCATGTTCGGCTCCGCGCTGACCATCCCGCCTTCCTGCAGCATGCGCAGCGCCTCGCGCACCGGCGTCCGGCTCACGCCGAGGAGCCGCGCGAGCTCGACCTGAGACAGCACGAGCCCCGGAGCGAGGCTGCCCTTGCGGATCAAGCCGCGCAGCAGGTCGTGGACCTCGACCACGATGCGCCGGCCTTCGGGCTTCCTGAAGGAACGAAACAATGCGGGATCCAGCGCCATGCAACCTCCTGTCAGGTCGGTATCGCGTAAGTGTACATACTTTTGATCGCCTCGACGAGCCCCGAGGATACACTATCGCGCGGTGCCGGCCATGCCTCGAATCGATGCCGTCACCCTGGATGCCGCCGCGAAACTCGTTATGCCATGCCGGATACCGCTGAACTGCAGCGAAGTCGACCCGGGTCCAGCCGGACGTCGCCGATATAGGACGTATAAGTCCGACCTTGACACGGTGCCAGTCCTGTGCCTAAAGTACATCCACTTTTGGACGTCCACCTTCGACGGCGGGCGCTTCGCCCCGCAGCGAAGAGAGCGAACAGAAACTCAAAAAGAACCCGATTGCGGGCGGCGAGGGAGGAGCAACCATGTATACCCTGTCCCATTCCGTCGACGTGAACCCCGCCGGCGCCGTGCCGGTCCTGACGCGCGAGCAGGTGTGGCGCGGTCTGGAAATGAAGGCCGAGAACGCGCTGCCCTTCGTCAAGGGCATGACCAAATGCGAGGTGCTGGAGCGCACCGGCAATCAGATCCTGCGCGACGTGATCTTCGCCGGCAGCGCCCATCGCGAGCGGATCACGCTGCATCCGCTGGTCCTGGTGCATTTCGAGCGCGTCGGCGAGGCCGGCTTCATCGACAACACCATCAGCGATTCCGAGCGCGGCTTGCTGCTGACCTTTACTTTCTCGCTGACCATGCCGGGCACCGAGCCGGGTTCGGCGGAGGAGAAGGTGAAGGGCGACGGCATGAAGCACGCCTATATCGGCGCGGTCGCGGCGACGCTCGAGCGGGTGCGCCAGATGGCGCGGGACCGCGAGCTCTAGCCCGCGATCCCCGGTTCCTGCGGTTCAATCATTCTGAGAGGGAGGATGACATGGATTGGTCGGTCGCATTCTTCAAAGACGCAGACAAAAAGGACATCGATGCGCTGGCGCCGTGGTTCGGCGAAAAGATCACGGTACGCATCGGCAACAGCCCCTTGATCGAGGGGCGGGAAGCCGTCACCGAAACCTTTCGCCAGTTCTATAAGTCGATCGCCGCCATGCAGCACACGCCCGACAGCGTCATCGTCGATGGCGACTCCCTTTGCTCGACGGCGACCGTGACCTACACGCGGCTCGACGGCAGCAAGGTGAGCATGCCCGTTGCGAGCCTCTTGCATCGCGACGCCGGCGGCAAGCTGGACAAGCTCCACATCTACATCGACATCAATCCGCTTTTCGCCGCGCCGTCGTGAGGGCTCCCTTGGCCGGGAGCCGGCCCATGGCGATCGCGAGCCGGCGGTATGGCATCCCCGCGTGACGATCGCGCGGTGCGCGCGGCCGCGCTGACGAACGGAGAGACGATCCGAAGAGAGCAGGCAGGAGACGAGCAATGACGTCCCAGACCATGAAGCTGCATCCCGCGTCGAAGCACGACCGCTTGCCGTCTGTGGAGGAGCTGCTCGGCGGCGCGTGCGGGCTCGTGCCGCTGCTGAAGAAACGTGCCTGGAAGACCGAGCAGGAACGCATGGTCTCTCCTGACATCATCGACGCCGTCCGCGAGACCGGGATCTTCGCGCTGCTGCAGCCGAAGCGGTTCGGCGGATTGGAATATGGTTTCTCGGACTTTGTCCGCCTCAATCTCGAGCTCGCCAGAGGCTGCGGCAGTACCGCCTGGTGCGTCTCCATCGCCATCATCCACAATTGGGTCGTGGGCCTCTATCCGCTCGAAGCCCAACAGGAGGTTTGGGACAATCCTCAGGTGCTGGTCTGCGGCGCCTATGCCCCCAACGGCACCTGCGAAACGGTGTCCGGCGGGTACAAGATCTCCGGCCGTTGGGGATTTGCCAGCAATTGCGACCACTCGGCCTGGTACATCGTCGGCACGATCATTCCGGCGGCCGCCGAGGGTCGCCCGCCGACGCCGGCCTGGTGCCTCGTGCCGCGCGCCGACGCCCGCATCGACGACACGTGGTTTGCGATGGGCATGGGGGGAACCGGCAGCAAGACGATCGCCATCGATCAGCCGGTCTTCGTCCCGGCGCATCGCGTGCTGCCGGTCGCCGTGATCAATTCCGGCGAGGCCCCGGGCTCGTTGGTCAATACCAACCCGCTCTACAAGCTGAGTTTCACCGGGGCAGCGCCCTACACTCTGTGCTCGGTCCCGGTCGGCATCGCCGCCGGTGCCTTGGAGGATTTCGTCGAGATCGCCCGCGCGAAAATGGCGAGCCAGCCCGGCGGTCCGCCGCGTCCCATGGCCGAGTTGCCGCAGGTTCAACTTGCGATCGCCGATGCCTCCGCCGCGATCGACGCCGCTTCGCTGCTGCTGCTGCGCGACACCGAGGCGATGGAAGCGACATTGCAGCGCTCGTCCCTGCCGACGATCGACGAGCGGATCACCTATCGCCGCAACCAGGCCTATGCCGCCGGTCAATCCGCGCGCGCCGCGACCGCGCTGTTCGAGGCGCTCGGCGCCAATGCCGGCGATCTCGCCTCGCCCATTCAACGGGCCTGGCGGGACACGCATTTCGTCGCGCGGCATATGAGTCTCGCCTGGCCGATGACCGGCGCGATGTACGGCCAGCATCGGCTGGGACTGAAGCCTCGCGGCACCTTCTGATCGCGTCGTGGAGCGGAGGGGGCCTGCGAGAGGAACGGGCATGGAAGGCGACCTCAGACTACGCGTGGCGTCGGTGACGCCGCTGGTCGAGCGGATCAAGATGTTCGAGCTGGAGCCGGTCGTCGGCGACCTGCCGCCGTTTGAGGCCGGCTCCCATCTCGAGATCCGCACCGGCATCGGCGTCGCGCGCTGCTATTCGATCGCGAACGACCCGCGCGACCGGCACCGCTACACGATCGCGGTGCTACGCGAGCGCGAAGGCCTCGGCTCCGCGTGGATGCATGATGCCGTGACGCCTGGCCAGGTGCTCGAGGCAAGCCCTCCCCGCAATGGCTTCGCGCTCGATGAAACCGCGTCCGAGCATCTGTTGCTGGCCGGCGGCATCGGCATCACGCCGTTGCGGGCGATGGCCTATCGGCTGCAGGCGATCGGCGCGCGGTTCCGCCTCATCTACTGTACGCGCAGTCCCGGGACAGCGGCCTTTGGCCGCGACCTCGTCGAGGCGTTCGGGGCGGCAGTGACGCTGCATCATGACGGCGGTGATCCCGCGCTGAGCCTCGATTTCAGGGCGTTGCTCGCCGACCGTCCCGCCGGCGCTCATCTCTATGTCTGCGGCCCCCGCGGCATGATCGACGCCGCGCGCAAGGCGGCGGCGCATTGGCCGATCGCGGCGGTGCATTACGAGATCTTCGCCTCATCCGGGGCAACCGCGCCATCGGCGGCGGCGGACACGGCCGAGGATTTTGCCTTCGAGGTGGAGTTGCGGCGCAGCGGCACGGTGATCACGGTTTCGGCCGAGGAGACCATTCTCGACGCCATGCTCGCCGCCGGCGTGACGGCGCCGCATGTCTGCAAGGAAGGCTGGTGCGGCAACTGTCAGCTTCCGCTTCTTGGAGGTCGCGCGGATCATCGCGATGAAGTGCTGACCGACGAGGAGAAGGCGGCGAACCGGTTCATCCACGTTTGCGTCTCGCGCGCCGCGCCGGGCGAAAAGCGCCTCGTGATCGACCGCTGAACTCCGGAAAGAAAGAGAGGAGAAAAGCATGGCGGACGGAAATACCAGCGGCAGAGAGCCCGTGCTCAAGCCCGTGATCCTGTCGCGCGGCACCGTCGTGGTGAAGGATCTGGCGCGGGCCCGCCGGCTTTACGAAGAATTTCTGGGTCTGGAATGCGTGAGCTATGCGCCGGACGCGATGATGGTCCGCGACCGTGATCCCCGCGGCCTGCGCCAGCGGAACGGCAAGCCCTATTGGGTCATGGACGTCCGGGCGACCAAAGGCGAGTGGCAGACCAGCCTGTTCAAGCATTGGGGCATCGACGTCGCGTCCCACGAAGAGGTCGATCGAGTGCATGCCTTCGCGCTTGCCAACAAGGACCGGCTCGGCATGAGGACGATCCGCAAGCCGCGGGTTCAGCATGGCACCTACTCGTTCTACCTGGAGGATGAAGACGGCAATTGGTGGGAAATCGAATGCCGGCCGCCGGGCGAGGACAACGACACCGTGTTCGCCCATGGCGACCAGCACTTCGCCCAGCGGAAATAGGAGAGGGATGATGTCAACGACGATGGCTGCGGCCCAGGCCGCGACATCCGGCGACTGGACGCTGGCGCTGTCGCACGGCACGCTCGAATGTCGCGATCTCGCCGCAAGCCGGCGCTTTTACTGCGAATTCCTCGGGCTCGACACCGTGCGCCGCGGCAACATGGCAATCTGGTTCCGCTGCGGCGGCAGCTGGATGGTCGCATCGGTCTGCACCGGTGAAAAACAGCAATCGCTGCCGATCGATAGCCGCTGGTGTCTCGACATGGCCAGTCCCGAGGAGGTGGACGCGGCGCACGCGGCTGCCGCGCGTCTTGCCGATGCCTACGGCATCAGGGAAATCCTGCCCGTCGAGGCGGTTGGCACGCGGCGTTCGTTCTGCCTGCGCGATCTCGACGGCAACTGGTGGGAGATTTGCCACCGTCCAACCCGCCTCTACGACGACATCTTCGCCGCTGCGGCGCATTGAGTCCCGCCTCTGAGGTAAATCGAGACGATGAAGCTTCTCACCATCGATACCGGAGACGACGGAACCGCCGGCGCCCTGCTCTCGAGCGGCGAGGTCCTGGATTTTCGCCGCGCGGCCGAACCCGGAACCTGCGAAATGTGGATTCCGCGGCGTCTGCGCGACATCCTGGAAGCCGGCGCAGAGGGAATCGGCATCGTGCGTGGCCTCGTCGAGAAGGTGGAGGCTGCCGGCGCCGAGCGGCTGGCCGCGCTGCGCGCCGCCGGCGCCCTGATCGACTACTCCGCCGTCAAGCTCCTCGCGCCCATTCCGGAACCGCGGCTGATCATTGGCGGCGGCCTCAACTACCGCTCGCACCTCAAGGAGATGTCGGGGACACCCGAGCCGGCGAGACCCACCGGCTTCGTCAAGGTCGCGTCGAGCGTCACGGGGCCGGGCACCGCCATCCGTGTCCCGCCGCAAGCGCGGGCGATGGTGGACTGGGAGGGCGAGATCGCCTGCGTCATCGGGCGCTCGTGCCACAACGTCACGCCGGCGGAGGCGATGGCGTGCATCGCCGGCTTCACCATCGTCAACGACATTTCGGCCCGGGACTGGGTTGGTGACGTGTTCGGGGCGACCGCGCCGTGGGAGGCGAGGCTGAGCTGGGAGCTCAATATCATGGGCAAGCAGTTCGCCGGCTTCACCGCGATCGGCCCCGTGCTCGCCACCGTCGACGAGGTGGGCGACCCGAATGATTTGACGCTGGAGACGCGATTGAACGGCGACGTCGTGCAGCGCGGCCATACCGGCGACGTCATTTTCGACTTTGCGCAAAGCGTCGCGTTCTTTTCCCGCTGGTATACCTTTCGTCCCGGCGACATCGTCACCACCGGCACGCCGGCCGGCGTCGGCGTCGGGCGCAGGCCGGCCAAATTCATGCATCCCGGCGATATCATCGAGGTCAAGGTGAGCCGGATCGGCACCTTGCGGAACGTCATCACGGAGTGAGGAGAGTCGGCTATGGATGTCGCCGCCCGATCTCGCGACCTCGGCACGGGTTTTCGCGCCGCCATGCGCCGCGTCGCGGCGACGGTCACGATCGTCACCGCCCGTGATGGCGAGCGGCAGCACGGCATGACCGCGACGGCGGTGACCTCGCTGAGCATGGAGCCGCCGTCGCTCTTGGTCTGCGTCAACCGGAAGGCCCTCATGCACGACGTCATGCTGCGGGCCGAGAGTTTTTGCGTGAACGTCCTTCACCGGGACCACGCGGAATTGTCGGCGGCCTTCGGCGGGGCGCTGTCGCCCGACGCGCGGTTCGGTCTCGGGGCGTGGGCCAGGACGGAAGCGGGCTTGGCCTATCTGACGGACGCGCAAGCGGTCGTCTTCTGCCGCAAGGCGACGGCCATTCCTTACGGCACGCACACGGTCTTCATCGGCGAAGTGACCGATGTGGAGGTACGCGAGCCGATCGCGCCGCTCATCTACCAGAACGCCGCCTACTGCGTGACGACGCCCGCCGCCTGACCTCGCCGTCGCCGGCGTCGTCCCCGCGACCAGACACAGCCGCTGACCCCATCATGTGAAGCGGCGTCCAATTTTGACGCCACCGTGATCGAGCCTTCGTCCTATGTATTGCGGTGACAGACTGCTAAACTGTCGCCGAGATTCCGACAACGACTGCATGGCGCACGGAGCCAAACGCCATGATCACCGCGATTGTTCTCTATCAGCTTCCGCCCTCGATCGGATATGAAGAGTGCCGCGCGCATTTCATCTCGATCGCCCCCGATTTTCTTGATGTACCCGGCTTTCTGCGCAAGCATTTTATCTACAGCGTCGCCGGCGGCGTCGCGGGCGGGACCTACCATTGGGAAAGCCTCGAGGCAGCTCAGCGCTTCTACAACGGTCCCTGGCTCGACGGCATCCGCGCGCGTTACGGCGTCGATCCGCAAATCACCTATTACGAGACCTTCGCCATTGCCGACGCACCGTCGGCCAAGGCAGGCCCGGTCGAGGAGTTTTTCGGTGCATGCGCCGTCACGCCCTAGCCCATCGCGCGATCCCGGATGCGCCGATGCCCGGCTGGAGCCTCTCCGAGCATTTCAGCGATAAAGCCATTTTGAGATCAGCCGCACGTATCTCGGCATGATCACGTAGGTGATCAGGGCGACCACGATGGCCCGACCGCAAGTTGCGCAGCCCACTTCAACATTCGCGATCCACGCCGACCCCATGCATCATTGGGCGTTCAGGACTGCTCGGCCGCCATTAACGGCCATCTGATTTGATAGGGCGCGATTTCAGGCTAAGTTATTCTGGCGACCGGAGTGGTTCGGTCCTTGCGTTGCTTTTTCAGGCCCATGCCTTTATCCGCTCGAGCCGCGCTGATGGCTGCCACGGAGTCGAGCCATGGAAATGCATCAAGTCCGTTACTTTCTCGCTGTCGCGGAGGAGCTGCATTTCTCGCGCGCGGCCGAAAAATGTAACGTCACGCAGTCGGCCCTCTCGCGCGCCATCCAGCAATTGGAGGTGGAGCTTGGTGGCCCACTCATTCATCGCGAGCGCCATCACACGCATCTCACCGATCTCGGCCAGATGGTGCGCCCCCACCTCGAGATGGTCCATTGCGCCGCGGTCAAGGCGAAGCAGCTTTCGCAAGATGCGAGCCAGCTCAAGCGGGTGCCGCTCAAGCTGGGCATTATGAGCACGATCTCACCAAACGAGATCGTCGAGCTCATCGCTGCGCTCAAGACCCGGTACGAGGGGCTCGAATTGCGGCTCTGCGATGCGAGCGCGCGGGTGCTGCGCGATCGCCTGCTCGCCGGCGATCTCGAAGTCATCATCTATGCGCTGCCAGGCGAGGAGCCCGACGAGCAGATGCATATCATGCCGCTGTTCCGCGAGCAGATGGTCATCGCCGTCAATCGCGACCACCGGCTCGCTAACGAATGCGCCTTTCCCGTCAAGGAGCTCAACGGCGAATCCTACATACACCGGACGAACTGCGAGTTTGCTGGCTACGCCGACCACATTCTGCAAGAGAAGGGCGTGACCTGCGCGCCGACCTATTGGAGCGAACGCGACGATTGGACCATGGCGATGGTCGCGGCTGGGCTGGGATTCGCCTTCATGCCGGCGAACGCCGTCACGCATCCCGACGTCGTCGCCTTGCCGGTCGTCGAGCCGGAGTTCTGGCGGGTCGTCAATCTTGTCACGGTCAGAGGCCGCCCCTTCTCGCCCGGCGTCGGCGCGCTGGTGCGAGAAGCTATGCGCAAGAGATGGTTCGGGGACAAGGCCATTTCGGCCCGCCTGACCGAAGAAAAGCAGGCCGGCGCGACCGTGAAGCCGAGCCACGCCGGCTAGCGCCCCTGTCACGCCACCTCGCAGAGGCTGCGAATAGTGAGGCGGTAGACCAGCTCCCGGCGCCGAAGAAGCTTGCTGACGTCATCGGCTCGCTCTGCATATTGTTGAACGGCGTGCATGGAATCGATGTAGGACCGGCATTTCCCTTTCCATCGGCCGCGCCGCACGATGTGAGTCGACCGCCCGGCCAGAACCCCGAAAGGATACCCATGTCGCGCATACCGACCCCGGCCACGATCAACGCCGCTCCTGCCGCTTCGCAGCCACTGCTCGAAGGCGTTAAAAGGCAGCTGGGCCTCGTGCCGAATATGTTCCGGCTCATCTCGAACAGCCCCGCCGCGCTTGAAAGCTATCTCGGGCTGTCCGGCACGTTGAACAAAGGCGCCCTGCCGGCGCAGACGCGCGAGCGCATTGCGCTTGCGGTTGCCGAGATCAACGGCTGCTCCTACTGCCTCTCGGCTCACACCTATCTGGGCAAAAATCTAGCCAAGCTCGATGACGCCGAAATCACCGCCAACCGCAATGGCGCCTCGAACGACCCCAAGGCGGACGCCGCCCTGCGCTTTGCGGTCAAGGTCGTGCGCGAGCGCGGCCATGTCAGCGAAAACGACGTCCGAACCGTCAAGTCCGCCGGATATGACGATGCGCAGGTGATCGAGATCGTGCTCCACGTCGCGCTCAACACCTGGACGAACTACATCAACGAAGTCGCCAAGACCGACATCGACTTCCCGGTCGTCACCGCCGGCAAGGCGACCTGACCGGCCGCGCTTGTGACGGGCAAGGAGAGCGATCGCAAGTACCACTGGCCGCTCGGCCGCCGCCCCGACGATCACCCCTCTTTGAGCGATCCCGGGCTTTAGAGAAGTGACCATGGACTCCTGGCATCTGATGACGTGGCCTTCACGCCATCCGGGGCGGCGAGCGCGCCACCCGCCCATACGAAATTGGTTGAGATGGGGCGGGCCGGCATTTCGCGGCAAAGCCCCTTCGCGCTCGCTCGCCAGCTTGTTCCGATTGCGCATGAAATTGATAACCGAACGGCATTGTCCATTTTCTGCGACACAACGCACAGTGACTGCGGAACGATTGACCGAGCCTGCCCAAGGGAGGCGCCCATGTGGCACTTGGGATGGAGAATTCTAGTGTTGTCCGCCGTATTTACGGCGGACATCATTCTTCTGATCGGCCTAATCCGAGCCGAATTTTGGGGATCGCCGGCTCAGGGCCGCAGCACGCCGACATCGCCGCCGGCCTGGAAGCCATGGGTGCGGCCTCGCGTGAGCAGCCGCTTGGTTTGTAACGCTTTGCCTTCCGCGGGCGAAATCCGGAGCAGGTCGTCGAGGCACCAACCCGACAGCGCGCGGAGGAGCTGATGCGCAGGGGATGGGCAGTGACGGCTTTGGGTGTTCCCGTGGCCGCTCTCTTGCTAACCGTAGCGGCGCGCGCCGAGTTCGTCGTCGCTCCCGACGTCGTCGTCTATTGCGAGCCGACCCTGCGTCCCGTCCTCGCCGAGGTCGCCGCGGCGTGGCGGCGCGAGAGCGGCGTTCCCGTCCACCTCTTCGCCTCGCCGACCGCGGCGGTGCTCCAGCAGATCGGCCATCGTGCTCGCGCCGATCTCGTTGTTGGCGAAGGCGAGGCTGCCGCCGCCGAGGCGGCGCGGCGCCAGGTCATCAAGCCCGAGACGCGCGTGACGCTGTGGCGCAATCGCCTGGTGGTGGTGGCGCTGGCCGCGGCGGCGCCCTCGCCGGCGGGCGACCCCGCCGCCCGCATCGAGGCCGGCCCCATCGCCATCGTGGACCCGCCGGTCGGTTCGGCTGGCGCCTCCAGCCGCCAGGCGCTTGCGGCGCTTGGCCTGTGGCCGGCGGTGGAGAGCCGCGCGGTCGGCGTCGTCAGCACGGCAGATGCGTCCTTTCTCCTCGCCAGCGGCCAAGTGCGCCTCGCCATCCTCTATGCCAGCGATGTCGCGGCGAACCCTGGTTTCGCCATCGCCGCGCCGCTTCCGGACGCCGCCTACCCGCCGGTGGTCTATTGGCTGGCGGAAACCCAGAACCAGCTGAGCCCGAAAGCCGCCGATTTCGCCGCGTGGCTGCGCCAGAAGCCGGCGGGCGAGCGCGCGCGTGACGCCGGATTGGAGGTGCTGCCGTGACCGCCGACGCCCTGCACCCCGTGTCTCCCGGCGCCGACGCACCCGCCGCGCGCGCGCCGGTGCTGCATCCGCTCAGCCGCCGCATCATGCATTGGGTGAACGCGCTGGCGATCCTGCTGATGAT
>JBKQTR010000334.1:0-11824 GCA_052143095.1 Allostellaceae bacterium | reverse complement strand
GCGATCTCTGCTACGCCAATCTGGCCGAGGACCGGGTGCGCACCTGGTGGGATTTCTGGGCGAACAACACGCGCAGCGCACGCAAGCGCCCGTGGATGCCCTCGCCCGGCAACCACGAGAACGAGCTGGGCAACGGACCGATCGGGTATCAGGCCTATCAGACCTACTTCTCGGTGCCGGAAGCGGCCGGCCAGACGGATGTGACGCGTGGGCTTTGGTACGCCTTCACCGCCGGCGCGGTGCGCGTGATCAGCATCGCCAACGACGACGTCACCTACCAGGACGGCGGCAACTCCTACGTCCGGGGCTATTCGTCCGGCGCTCAGAAGGCCTGGTTGGAAAAGGAATTGGCCGCCGCCCGTCGCGATCGTGACATCGACTGGATCGTGGTGTGCATGCACCAGGTCGCCATCTCGACGGTTGACAAGTTCAATGGCGCGGACCTCGGGATCCGGGAGGAATGGGTACCGTTGTTCGACAAGTACGGCGTCGATCTCGTAGTGTGCGGGCACGAGCACCATTACGAGCGCTCGCACCCCATCCGGGGCCGGGAAGCGAACGCCACCCTGACGCCGGTCGGCGTAGCGACCGCCACCGACGTGATCGACACCACCAAGGGAACGGTGCACATGGTCATCGGCGGCGGCGGAACGTCCCTCCCGTCGAACCAGTTGTTCTTCAACCCGCCGCGGTGTCGGGTGATCACCGCCGTCGGCGAACCCGACCCGGCGACAGGCAAGCGTCCGCCCGTCTACGTGAAGGAGCAAGCGCCTTGGTCTGCGGTGCGAAACGCGGCGCATTCCTACGGCTTCGCGGTATTCACGGTCGATCCGGGGTCCCATCCCGGCGGCATCACCACGATCGAGGTCACCTATTACGACGTGGTGGGGCCGGACGGTCGGCTCGCCCCGTTCGAAACCTTCACGCTGCGCCGCCCCCGCCGTGACTAGACCAGTCACGTTCGGGGCTAGCCATCGGTCGGCTCGCGGATGGCGCGACCGGCGGCGGCACATTCGAAGGCACTCACCGAGTACTGAAACGCCAAATCGACGGAGCCTGGAACCGTGTGCTCGAAGGTGAGAAGCCGGTGGACCTGCCGGTCACGCAGGCAGTCAGTTTTGAATTCGTCATCGACCTCAAGACCGCCCACGCGCTCGGCCTCGCCGTGCCGCCGAAGCTGCACGCGCTCGCGACCGAAATAATCGGATGACGATGCCCTTTTATTGCAGTGCATGAGTCCGCACTTGGCACCAAGCGGCGCTAGATCGACTTTCCGCTTTGGGTCGACTGCGGCGGTTCAGGCCGGCATCGCGCGGCTATCGCAGCTTCGGGTGGAAATCGGACCCATCTGGGAGTGCCTAAGTCCCGGTCTTCGGCGCGCCCGACGGCGGCTGGCCATTGAAGCTGGCCTCCAGTCCGTCGATCGTGAGCCAGGGCGCCTTGCGCTTCGTCCAGGCCTCGAAACGCGGCGCCAGCTGCGATGGATCGTCCAGCGTGCCGGGCTTGATGCGCAAGAAGCCAGACCCGGCGGGCTCGTGCCAAAGGCGTGTTCCGCAGGTCCCGCAAAAATGGCAGATGACCGGACCGGCGCTGTCGGAGGGGGGGCGGGTCCAGCGCTTCGGTTCGCCGCTGATGAGCTTGACGTCGGCCTCGTGCATCCTGAGGCTCATGCCGAAAGCCCCTCCGGACTGCCGCTTGCATTCGTTGCAATGGCAGACCGTCAGCCACACGGGCTCGCCCGTGATGCGGTAGCGGATCTCGCCGCACTGGCAGCCGCCTTCCGAGGGCAGGGCAAGCCTCATGTCTTTCCTCCTTCTGCTCTCCTCAGCGCCGTTTCCGCGCCCGATCGTCCAATTCAGGAACCCAAAACCCGTGTTCCACCGCTTCGTAAATGACGCCTCGAAGCGTCGTTCGAGATTCGCAAGCGCGACCTTCGAAAGCAAGAGCTGTCTCGCGCGTCGACATCCGCGGGCGGGCCGTCCGCCCGCGTCTGAACCGTCGGCTCGTGTGGCGCGGCGGCCCTGCCGGCTCAGAGAGCCATGCCAACGCGGGGCTCACAAGGAAGAGGCCCACCCAGGTCCTTCGAGTGCCCGCTTTGGGGTGGAAAGCGGCCGTTACTGATTGATTCTGCGTCCTAGGGCGCTCGGCGGTGGCGCGCGTTCGCGCCGCCTACTCCGCCCTCGCCGCGAGCGCGCGCAGCAGCCACGGCATGGTCACGCGCTGGAAGATCGTGGGATCGGTCCAGCCTTTGGCCTCGCGCCCCATATGGCCGCCCTGCGGATTGATCCAGGCGTCTTTGGGCGCGTCGCCGCTGTGCAGCAGCAGGTCGATGTCGGCGATCGGCACTTGCGTGTCCTTGACGCCGGCGATCACCAGCATCGGCGCCATCGGCCGATCGAGGAAGCCTTGCGTCTTGAGCGAGGCCTGGGCGCGCGCAGCGCGCAGCTGGTCCAGCGTCTCGACGCCGGGATAGATCGACATGCCGGCGGGGATATAGTCGAAAAGATATTCCTGGTTGGTGAGGGCGCGCTCCAGCATCGCCGGCGAGAACGTCTCGTCGATCGGCGGCGATTGCGCCACCACCGCGCGCAGCCTTTGGCACTCGCTCGCGGCGAGCAGGGTCGACCAATAGCCGCCGAAGCTGCCGCCATAGACGGCGACGCGGCTCTTGTCGATCTCCGGCCGCGCCAGCGCCGCGTCGAGCAGGCGCGTCAGCATGCGCTCGGAACCGGGCGCGACTTTGATCGGCGCCTCGCCGGTGCCGGGTGCGTCGACCGCGACCGACGCCACGCCATAGGCCAGCATCGGCTGGAAGCGCTCGGCCATGTCCTCCTTGCGGCTGTCGAGCCCGCTGATCGCCAGCACCAGCGGCACCGGCGCGGCGCGTTTGGGTAGCTGCAGGTAGGCGACGATCTCCTTGCCCTCGAACGGCACGCGCAGCACCTCGAGCGGCGGGTCCTGCAGCCTGCCATGGGCGATGAACGCGGCGAGCGCCTGCTCGTAAGCCTGCTGCTTGCCCGGCGAGTTCGGCACCGGCCAGCGCGCGAACGAGAAATAGCGCCAGGCCATGATGAAATCCTTGTCGGCCTCCGTCGGCGCGCGCGCCAACTCGCCCTCCGCCTTGCTCAGGTAGCGCTCGGCGATGATGCTCCACGATGCCGCCCAGGCGTCGCCGTCGAGGCTGGTGAGCCGGCCCAGCGCCTCGCGCACCTCCTCAGGCTTGAGCCCGATCAGCGGATAGGCGTTGCGGTCGGTGCGCGCCTGCGCCTCCGCTTTGAGCTCCTCAAGCGTGCGCTGCGGCGCGATCTGCGCCGCGGCGGCGCCGATGCCGAGCGCCAGCGATACCGCGATGAAGGCCAGCGGCGTCAGCGTGATCGCGTCCATTTTTCCCTCCCGGCGTTTTTGCGATCATGCCATAGGCGATCCTCGTTTTCCCCGTGAAAGCGGGGACCCGGGGAAATCGCTCCGCTCATTGCAGTTGGCCCCTGGGTGCCCGCTTTCGCGGGCAAGGCGATCGTTGAGGGGGCGCTGATGGTTCCAGCTCCCGGGAACCTGCGCTAACCAGCCACCGCCGCCCGCTCGATCAGCGCGTCGACGATGGTCAGTCCCTGGCCGGCGGCGCCGATCAGCGCCGGGTTCACGTCGATCGACGCGATGCGGCCCTGGGCGCCGGCGATGATCGCGCCAAGCCGCAGCATCGCTCGCGCCAAAGCCTCGATATCGGCAGCGGGCTCGCCGCGCACGCCGTTGAGGATCGGCGCGATGCGCAGCCGCGAGATCGCCGCGCGCGCCTCGTCATGCGAGAACGGCGCCAGCAGCAGCTGGATGTCGGGCAGGGCTTCGATGTATTTGCCGCCGTCGCCGACCATGACCACCGCGCCGAAGACGGGGTCGAGCCTGGCGCCGAGCGCGAGCTCGCGCTGGCCCTGCGCCATGGCGGCGACGATGATGCCGTCGGGCTCGGCGTCGATCTCCTCGAGCTTGGCGCTCTGCGCGGCGAAGGCCTCCACCACCGCCACCTCCGAGACGAGGTTGAGCGCCACCAGGCCCAGCTCCGATTTGTGCGGCACGTCGACGGAGCAGGCCTTGACCGCCACGGGACTGCCGAGATCGCGGAAGGCGATGCGCGCCTCGCTCTCGCTTCGGCAGAGGCGATGCGGCACCACCGGCAAGCCATGCGCCGCCAGCAGCGCCAGGCTCTCCGCCTCGTTGAGGAACCGCCCGCGCCCCGAAGGCACGTCGACGGCAAGCCGCGGCAGCGCCGGCGGCGCCGGGCGGCGCAGCAGCGCCCAATGCCGCGCCAGCTGATCGAGCGCCAGCACCGCCTCGGTCTCGCCGGCGAAGGTGGGGATGCCGGCGGCGCGGAAGCGGTCGGCCACCAGCGCCTGCGGCGCCGCCACCGCCACCGGCTTGCCGGTCGCCGCGGCAAAGGCGGCGGTGTCGCGGGCAAAAGCCTCGACGTCGTAGCCCTGGCCGGCGACGGGGATGGCGATGAGAAAGAGATCGGCGGCGGGGTCGCTTGCGACGATCGGCAGGATGGCGCTGAACAAGCGGCCGTTCGACAGCAGCGCCGCGGTGATGTCGATCGGGTTGCTCGTCGTGGCGAAGCCCGGCAGCACCGCCTGGAGCTCGCGCCGCGTCGTCTCGGCGAAGACGGCGAGCGGCATGCTGAGCTCGGCGGCGAGGTCGGCGGCCATGACGCAACTCGCGCCGGAATTGCTGATGGCGACGAGGCGGCGGCCTTCGGGCCGCCAGCCTTTGAGGTACATCTCCGCGGCGCTGACCAGGCCCAGCATGTCGCGCGCGCGCCAGATGCCGTGCTGGGCGAGGAAAGCGTCGACGGTGCGGTCCTCATTGGCCAGCGCGCCGGTATGCGATTTGGCGGCGCGCTGGCCTTGCGCGGTACGCCCGGTCTTGAGCGCGACGATCGGCACGCCGCGCTGGCGCGCCCGCGCGGCGACGTCCGCCAGCACCGCCGGGTTGGGGATCGCCTCGAGATAGAGCAACAGCAGCTTGACGCCGTCATCCTCGATTACCGCGCGCGCCAGCTCGGCGACGCTGACATCGGCGTCGTTGCCGGTGGCGTGGCAGTGGCGCACGCCGATGCCGCGCGCCCGCAGCAGCCCGTAAACCACGGCGCTGGTGGCGCCGCTCTGGCTGATCACGGCGACCGGGCCGTCGGCAGGCTCGGCCTCGAGGAACATGGTGGAGAAGCTCGCCACCGTGCCGGTGCCGAAATTAACCAGGCCCTGCGAGTTGGGCCCGACCAGCCGCATGCCGGCGGCGCGCGCCGTCGCCACCATCGCCTGCTCCGCCGCCTTGCCCTCGGGCCCGGTCTCGCCGAAGCTCGAGGCCATGCAGATCGTGAGCCTGACGCCGCGCCGCGCGCAGGCCGCGACCGCGGTCACCGCGCCGTCGCCCGCCACCATCACGATGGCGAGGTCGGGCGCCTCCGGCAGGCTCTCGAGGTCGGGATAGGCCTTCACCCCCTGCACCTCGGCGCGGTTGGGGTTGATCGGATAGATCCGGCCGCGATAGCCGAAGCGCTGGAGATAGAGCAGCGGCCTGCCGCCGACCTTGTTGGGATTCTCCGAGGCGCCGATGAGCGCGATCGAGCGGGGATCGAGCGCCTGGCGCAGCTGGTCGAGCGGGCTCATCAAGGGTCCTCCTGGTGGCAGGATGTCATAAGGTGCCTGCGCCGCGAAGTCCGGCGTCGGTGCGCGCGTGACGCGCGTCGCCATGCGCCTCCTAGCCGCCGCGCAGCATCGCCTCGACGCATTCCTGCACGCCGAGGCCCTCGCGAAAGCTCGCCAGCCCGTGCGCCTTGCCGCTGAGCATCGCCGCCAGCGCGTCGAGCTGCGCCATGGACGACATCTCGCGCACCGAGCCTTCGCCGAAATCGATGTCGAGCCAGCCGCCATTGATGCGGCGCTTCAGGCGGTACCAGTCATGAAGCTCGATCGCCCCCTGGCGGCCGGTGAGGCGGCAACGGTTGAGGTCGGGGATCTCGCCGCCGACCGCCCCGGTGAGCACCACCTCGACGCCGCCCGCTTTGAGCCGTGCCGTGACGGCGGTCTCCGCGGCGCCGCCGTCGGCGGGGTAGTCGATCCGGCAGGAGTCGAGGCGCAAGGGGCCGATGAGGCGCTGCGCCAGGAACAGGAAATGCGACAACACCTCGCGCACGAAGCCGCCTTCGCCGCGCCGCGCCAGCCAGCGCGCCGTCTCCTGCCACGGGCGCGGCCAGCGGGCAAAGGCGACCTCGATGTCGATGCGCTCGAGCGCGCCGAGCTCGCCGGATCTGAGCGCCGCGGCGATGGCGCGCACCGCCGGCGCCGAGGCGAAGGGAAAATTGATCGCCGCCACGCGCCGCTCGCGCTCGACGCGCGCGAGGCTCGCGCGGGCGGCGGCGAGGTCGACCGCCAGCGGCTTCTCGCAGAAGACCGCCTTGCCGTGATCGAAGGCGAGGTCGGCATAGGCGAGGTGGGTCGCGGGCGGTGCGGCGACATAGACGCAATCGACGGCGCCGTCGCCGGCGAGATCGGCCGCGTCATCGGCAAAGCGCGCATCCGCCGCAAGCGCCGCCAGCGTCGCCGCCGCGCCCGCCGCCGGATCCCAGGCCGCGACCACCCGGAAGTCTGGATGCCGCCCTAAACTGCGCAGCGTGCGCTCGCCCATGATGCCTAGGCCGATAATCCCGATGCCATGCGCCATGCCGCTCGCCTTCTTATTGCTGCCCCCGGGCGGGAACGAGGTTTAGGGCCGGCAGTTTCCCAAGGCAACCGATCTGGCGCCCGCAGGCACGCTTGCGCGGCGAGGTTATCCACACATCGCTCTGTTCCATGACAGAGGGTATCACCCCTAGAGGTAGCGGCTCGTAACTGAAACGGCCACAAATCTTGCAGGTCCAAAGATTTCGCCAGGGATGGGTGCGCCGCTGCTGTCAAAATCTCTCCGTTAGCTATAGCGAAAAAGCGCGAAGCCTATGGTTAAGCGACCGGGTGTGTTGAAGACACCTCTTGATCACTCGAGAATTTTGCTTCACGTTTACCTTTAGGTAAGAAATTTGTGCCCGAGAGCGATGCCAAAGGTCGCGGGTGGGTTGTCTGGGAAAAGCGTGCCGGGGGTGGGGCAATGAAGTCGAGATCGCATCTGTTCGACGGCGCGCTGGCACGTTTGGGTTTCTCCGCACCGCCGCCGCACCCATCGTTGGTAGAGCTGGCGCAGCGCAGCCCGGCGCCGAGGCCGCCGAGCAAGACCGGCGCGGCGATCGCGGCGCTCCGGCTCTCGGAATTCGACCTGCAGTTCGACACCGAGGAGAAGATCCTCTGGTGTTATTTCGATTTCAGCGGCCGGCCGTGCTTCACCTCCGCCGTGCTCGAGCAGTCGCGGCGCATCCAGACCCTGGTCCGCACGCTTGCCGCCGAGGCGGCGGCCGAGGAGCCGCCGGTGCGCTATCTCGTGCTGGCATCGCGGGCGCCGGGGGTGTGGAACCTTGGCGGCGATCTCGCGCTCTTCGCCGAGCTGATCCGCGCCGGCGACCGCGACGGGCTGACGCGCTATGCGCGGGCCTGCTGCGAGGTCGGCTACACCAACGCCACGCTCTACCACCTGCCGATCATCACCGTCGCTTTGGTGCAGGGCGAGGCGCTGGGCGGCGGCTTCGAGGCGGTGCTGTCGAGCAATGTCATCGTCGCCGAGCGCGGCGCGCGCTTCGGCCTGCCGGAGATCCTGTTCAACCTCTTTCCTGGCATGGGTGCCTATTCCTTCCTGTCGCGGCGCATCGCGCCGGGTCTGGCCGAACGGATGATCCTCAGCGGCGAGATCTACAGCGCCGAACAGCTGCACGCTTTGGGCGTCGTCGACATCCTGGCCGGCGACGGTGATGGTATCGATGCGATCTATGCCTATGTCGGCCGCGGCGGCCGGCGCCACCGCGCCCATGCCGCGGTGCGTCAGGCGCGCCAGATCGTCCAGCCCATCGCCTTCGAGGAGATGACGCGCATCGCCGACCTCTGGGTCGATGCCGCGCTGAAGCTCACCGACGCCGATCTGCGCAAGATGCTGCGGCTGGCCGGCGCCCAGGACCGGCGCCGCGCCCGCCACCTGCCGGCGGAATAGGGCGGCGCGACGCAAGGCGTCGTCGCCGGCGGGCGGCAGCGGGTGCTCTCGCAACCGCGAGAGCCCGCACCCCGAGCGGCTTTCGCGATTGCTGCGCAATTGCTGTCGCCGCTTCCGGCGCGCGCCGGCAATCGTCATTCTCGGTTTCCCCGCGAAATAACGGTCGCCTTGCCCGCGAAAGCGGGCACCCAGGGGCCTCAAATGCAGTGGGCGGAGCGCTTCCCCTGGGTCCCCGCTTGCGCGGGGACGTCGGAGTGAGTAACGGGGATTGCGCCGTTTTTCGGGATCCGTGCGCGAGCGACGTGCGGTTGCTCCTGTTGGGCTCCCGCTTTTTGCGAGCTTTTTGCCGGGGCGACGGTTCCACCGGACCCTGATCCTACCCGATCCGGGTCTCCCGGATCATTCGGCCCAAGGTCGTCTCGAGCTTGGCGAATTCGGTCTGCAGCTTCTCGATGTAGCCGCTGCCATTCTGGCGCAGCTCCTTGCCGGTGATGTCGCGCAAGGTGGTGAGCGTCTGGCAGAGCCGTGCCGCGCCGACATTGGCGGCGCCGCTGCGCAGCGAATGCGAGAGCTCCTTGAAGGCGCGAAGGTCGCCGTCGGCCACCGCCTGGCGCAGATGCTCGAGCAGCCGTCTGCCGTCGCTGCAGAAGGTTTCGATGACGTCGCCGAGGAAATCGCTGCCGCCACCGAGCATGCGCAGCGCCTCGATCGTCGCCTCGTCCACCACCGCACCCGCATCGGCGAAATAGCGCGGATGGGCGGAGATCGGCGTCACCACCGGCGAGACCAGCACGGCGTGGCCGGGGCTCGCCACGCGCGCATAGGTCTCGTCGATCGCCGCCAGCAGATGCGTCGGCTCGACCGGCTTGGTCAGCACCGCATCCATGCCGGCCTCGCGGCACTGCCGCTCGGTCTCGCTGGTGGCGTCGGCGGTGAGCGCGATGATCGGCAACCGGCCTTCGCCCAGGTGCTCCATGCGGTAGAGCTTGGTCACCTCGTAGCCGCTCATCTCCGGCATGTTGATGTCCATCAGCGCCAAATCGAAGCGGTCGCGGTCGAGCACCGCCAGCGCCGCTTCGCCGTCATTGACCACGGCGGTCTGATGGCCGGCCATCTCGAGGATGCGCCGCAGGATCTTGCGGTTGGAGCTGTTGTCCTCGGCGATGAGGACCTTGAGCTTGTGCGCCGGCGCCGGCAGCAACGGCCCGGCGGGCGCGCTCGCCGGCCCCTCGCGCGGCGGCGCGATTTCGGCCGGCGGCACATCGCAGGCGATCGCCGCCAGCAGCGCGCTGGCGAGCGCGCTGTCGCTGAGCGGCGCCTCGAGGATGGCCGCGAGCTGCGAGGCGCCGAGACCGGCGACCGACTCGGCGCCGCCCGGCGCCGCCAGGAACAAGGTCAGCGGCGGGCGCGGCGCGCTGTCGGCGAGGCGATGCGCCAGGCTCAGCCCGGCCAGCGCATCGACGCGGCCGTCCACCAGCAGGATCGCGCGCGCGCCGCCGGCGGGGGCCTCGTCAAGACACCGCATGACCGCCTCGCCCTCGCTGAGCCAGCGCGCCTCGCCGCGCCAGGCGCCGAGCTTGGCCTGCAGCGATGTCGCGAGATCGGCATCGGCGGTGAGGATGATCGCCACACGGCCCGCGAGGTCGGGCGGGCGGGCCGCCGCTGCCGCGTCGTAGGCGAGCGGCACCTCGACGATGAAGCTGCTGCCCCTGCCGGGCTCGCTCGCGACCGAGATGGTGCCGCCCATCAGCTGCGTCAGCTGCTTGGCGATGGCAAGCCCGAGCCCGGTGCCGCCATAGCGCCGCGTCACCGTGCTGTCGGCCTGGGTGAAGACGTCGAAGATCTTGTCGCGCGCCTCAGGCGGGACGCCGATGCCCTCGTCGCGCACCGCGAGGCGCACGCGTATCGTGTCGCTCTCGCGCGCTACCAGCTGCGCCGACACCTCGATGCGCCCCTGCGGCGTGAATTTGATGGCGTTGGCGATGAGGTTGATCAGGATCTGGCGCAGTTGCAGCGGCAGCCCGCGATAGGCATGCGGCAGGCGCGGGTCGATGCGCAGCGTCAGGCTCAGCCCCTTGGCCTCGGCCTGGAGCCGCAGCATCGCCACCGTCCCGCCCAGCACTTCGTGCAGCGCAAAGCTCTCGATCTCGGGCTGGAGCTTGCCGGCCTCGATCTTGGAGAAATCGAGGATATCGTTGATCAGGCCCAGCAGCGTGCGCGCGGAGAGCTGCATGGTGGCGAGCATGTCGCGCTGCTCGGCATCGAGGCCGGTGCGGCTGAACAACGAGCCCATGCCGATCATGCTGTTGAGCGGCGTCCTGAGCTCGTGGCTCATGATGGCGAGGAACCGGCCCTTGGCGGCGTTCGCCTCCTCGGCCTGCGCCTTGGCCAGGGTGAGCGAGCGCAGCAGGCTCGCGGCATAGGTCGGCAGCAGCACCAGCGCCAGCACGACGCCGCCGGCGACCATCGGCTGCTCCCGCCAAAAGGGCGTGCTGGCCCACACCGCGCCGAAGGCCGCCATGCTCATCAGCGCGGTGGTGACCAGCGCGCGCTGGCCGAAGCGGAAGCCGAAGCCGAACACCACCCAGAGGTAGATCGAGAACCACGGCGCCGCGAGCGCGCCGCCGATATGGAGGAACGTCGAGATGAAGCCGACATCGCTGAGCATCGCCGCGACGCGGCGGTAGGGCGAAGGGCCGGGGCGGCTGATCAGGTCGATGAACAGCAGCCACTCGCACAGCACGCCGGCGATGACGACCGCGAGCAGCGGCACGAGCCGGTCGCCGCCGATGCCGAAGACGGCGAGGCCGGCGAGGTAGGTCAGCACGAAGCCGGGGAAGAACAGCCGGATGACGATCTGCTGCGGCTCTTTGTCCGTCTGCTCGGTGAGCTCGCGGGTGATGCGGCCGGGGCCGCGCAGCATGGCGGCGACGACGGCGCCGCCGGGGCCGAGGATCGCCATGGCCAGCCACAGCGTCGACAGCAGTGGCGAGGCCGGGCTCGCGGAGGTCTCCAGCAGGCAGGACAGCGTCAACGGAACCGCGACGGCGTAAACCGCCAGCGCTACTGCCACGATGCGTGCCTTGCGGTTGCCCAGCCCGGTGCCGGCGGCGATGCTCGCCCGGTGCGGTCCTCTCATGCGGCCTCTTGGGTCCTCCCCTCACGGCGCGGACTCGGCGTCGGGCCGATGGCCGGCGGACCCCCTTCAGGAGTCGCGATGGTCCCAGGAGATTGTGCCCATGGTTAACGAAAAAATCTATAGCTAGATGTCGCCAACGCGCAAACAACGAAATATAGGGGAACACTAGATAGCAGAAAGTATCGGTTATTCACGCGTTACGGGCGGTACCCGGCGGCAGGATGCGGTTGGGCGGCAGGCAAATGGTCACCGTGGTGCCGATCCCCTTCTCGCTGTCGATCAGGAGGCGGCCGCCATGCAGCTCAACCAGGCCGATGGCGAGCGGCAGTCCGAGGCCGGTGCCAGGGTGCTTGCGGTTCCAGGTGCTGGCGACCTGGCCGAAGCGGGTGACGGCGGTCTCGATCTCGGCCGCGTCCATGCCGATGCCGTGATCGATCACCTGGATGCGCACTCCATCCTCTTCCATGCCGCCGCGGATCAGCACGCGGCCGCCGGGATGGCTGAACTTGATCGCGTTGGTGATGAGGTTGAGCAGCACCTGCTTGAGCTTCAGCGCGTCCGCTCTGA
>JBKQTR010000333.1:0-10501 GCA_052143095.1 Allostellaceae bacterium | reverse complement strand
CGCAGGCCTGGCAGATCTCGCAATTCCTCCATGGCGAACAGGGCGCGCTAATCTGCGCGGCCAAGATCGTGCTGCAGGTGGAGAAAATCGACGCGAAATTCTACGCGGCGACGCAAGTGATCGACGAGGCCAGGCATGTCGAGGCTTATGCGCGGCTGCTGCACGAGAAGTTCAACATGGTGTTCCCGGTGAACAAGCCGCTGCAGGCGCTGCTCCAGGACGTCATCGAGCGCAAGGAGTGGGACTTCACCTATCTCGGCATGCAGGTGATCATCGAGGGGCTCGCGCTGGCGGCGTTCCAAAGCATCCGCGACAAGTCGCAGAATGCGCTTGCCGCCCAAGTCAACGCCTATGTCATGCAGGACGAGGCGCGCCACGTCGCCTTCGGGCGCCTCGCCTTGCGCGACTACTACCCGACGCTGAGCGAGGCCGAGCGCGACCAGCGCGAGGAGTTCCTGGTCGAGGCCTGCTATCTCATGCGCGACCGCATGGATCCGTCCGACGTCTGGGCGTCGGTCGGCCTCGACCTCAAGCAATGCCGCGCCATTCACGAGGCGGCGCTCGCCACCCATAAATTCCGCTCGCGCCTGTTCAGCCGCATCGTGCCGACGGTGCGGGATATCGGGCTGTGGGGATCGCGCGTGCGCAATGCCTTCGAGGATCTCGGCGCCATGAAATTCGCCGACCGCGACAGCGCCACCATGCTCGAGGAGGACAACCGCATCGCCGAGGAATTCGACGCCAAGCGCTTCGTCGACGCGGCGCTGGCGAGCTGAGGCGGCTCATCATGACCATCAAGGGCCAAGCCTATATCGCCGGCGCCTACGAGCACCCGACGCGCCACGCCCCGAACAAGTCGCTGGCGCAGCTCCACGCCGAGGTCGCCAAGGGCGCGCTCGATGATGCCGGGCTCGATAAGGCGGATGTCGACGGCTATTTCTGCGCCGGCGACGCGCCCGGCCTCGGGCCGCTGTCGATGATCGACTATATGGGCCTCAGGGTCCGCCACATGGATTCGACCGAGACCGGCGGCTCCTCCTACACCATTCACGTCGCCCATGCGGCTGAGGCGATCGCCGCCGGCAAATGCTCGGTGGCGCTGATCACGCTCGCCGGCAGGCCGCGCGCCGAAGGCATGGCCACCGGCACCGTGCCGCGCAGCTACAGCGCCGCCGCGCCCGATGTCGGCTTCGAGGCGCCCTTCGCCCCGGTGGTCGCCAACATGTACGCGATGTGCGCGATGCGTCACATGCATCAATACGGCACCACCAGCGAGCAGCTCGCCTGGGTCAAGGTCGCAGCCTCGCACCACGCGCAGTACAATCCCCACGCGCTGCTGCGCGAAGTCGTCACCGTCGAGGAGGTGGTCACCTCGCCGATGATCGCCGACCCGCTGCACCGGCTCGATTGCTGCGTCATCACCGATGGCGGCGGCGCGTTGATCGTCGTGGCGCCGGAGGTGGCAAAGAGCCTGAAGCGGCCGAAGGTCAAGCTGCTGGGCGCCGGCGAG
This sequence comes from Allostellaceae bacterium, assembly GCA_052143095.1. GTDB lineage: Bacteria > Pseudomonadota > Alphaproteobacteria > ATCC43930 > CGMCC-115725 > DAHUYF01. The sequence continues at coordinate 8,991 of JBKQTR010000333.1, read as the reverse complement.
GCGCCGAAGAACCAGATGGGCGGCAGGATCGATCTCACCTATTCGGGAGCGGTCTGGTCGGGGCCCCGCGCATTCGCCGAGGCCGGTATCGCGCCCGCCGACATCAAATACGCCTCGATCTACGACAGCTTCACCATCACCGTGCTGATGACGCTCGAGGATCTCGGTTTCTGCGAGAAGGGCAAGGGCGGGCGCTTCGTCGCCGACGGCAATCTGATCTCCGGCAGCGGCAAGCTGCCGTTCAACACCGATGGCGGCGGCCTCTGCAACAACCATCCCGGCAACCGCGGCGGCATGACCAAGGTGATCGAGGCGGTGCGCCAGCTGCGCGGCGAGGCGCATCCCAGCGTCCAGGTGCGGAACTGCAACCTGGCGCTGGCGCATGGCACCGGCGGCTCGCTGGGCACGCGCCATGCCAGCGCCACCGTGATCCTGGAGAGGGAGTAGAAGCGATGGCGCAGGGACAAAGGGTCATCGCCGCGCCGCCGGTCAATCCCGAGACCAAGCCGTTCTGGGACGCCGCGGCCGAAGGCCGGCTGCTGATCAAGAAATGCCTCGCCTGCGGCGAGCGGCATTACTATCCGCGGGCGATCTGCCCCTTCTGCTTCAGCGACCGGACGGAGTGGCAGGCGGCCTCGGGCCGCGGCACCGTCTATTCCTACAGCGTGATGCGGCGCGCCCCGGTGCCCTACGCGATCGCCTATGTCACGCTTACGGAAGGCGTGACCATGATGACCAACATCGTCGATTGCGACCTCGACCAGATCCGCATCGGCCGCACGGTGTCGCTGGTGTTCAAGCCCAGCGACGGCGGCCCGCCGGTGCCGATGTTCACGCTGAGCTCATAGGTCCCCGGCGAACGGCCTCGCCCGGGCAGGAGACGATCCATGGCTTCTCCCATCACCGCCGCCACCGCGCGACTGCGCGCGCTGCTGCGGCAAGACGGGCTGCTCGTCGCGCCCGGCGCCTATGAGTGCATCGGCGCGCGGGTCATCGAGCAGGCGGGGTTCGCCGCACTCTACATGACCGGCGCCGGCACCGCGGCGACGCTGGGCTATCCCGATTACGGCCTCGTCACCATGAGCGAGATGGCGGAGAATGCCGGGCGGCTGGCCGCCGCCGTGCGCGTGCCGGTGATCGCCGACGCCGATACCGGCTATGGCAACGAGCTCAACGTCACGCGCACGGTGCGCGACTACGAGCGGCGCGGCGTCGCCGGCCTCCACATCGAGGATCAGGGCTTTCCCAAGAAATGCGGCCATCTCGACGACAAGGTGGTGATCCCGCTCGACGACTACCTCGCCAAGATCCGCGCCGCCGCCGCGGCGAGGACCGATCCCGACTTCCTGCTGATCGCGCGCACGGATGCGCGCGCGGTGATCGGCTTCGAGGAGGCGGTGCGGCGGATGAACGCGGCGCTCGCCGCCGGTGCCGACATGGCCTTTCTCGAGGCGCCGCAGACGCAAGCAGAGGTCGAGGCGGTACCGCGGCTGGTCAATGGCCCCTGCCTGCTCAACGTCGTCTCCGGCGGCAAGACACCGGTGCTGGATCTCGCCTTTGCCGAGCGGATCGGCTTCAAGCTGGCGATCCTGCCAGGGATTCTGTTCCAGACCGCGATCGACGCCTTCGATGCGGCGCTGGCCGAGGTCAAGGCCAAGCGCCGCCATCCCGAGATGAAGGTGAGCCTCAGGGAGAAGTTCCGCCGCGTCGGCGCCGAGGAATGGGATGGCCTGCGCGAGCGCTTCAAGACGCCGTCCGCCGCCGAGAGCGCGCCCAAGCGAGGCGCCGCCGAATAGCCGCCATGCCGGGAAACGCGGCCTTGCCCCTCGAGAGCGGCGAGGTGGAAATCTGGCTCACCGCGATGGCGGCGGTGGGCGAGGCGCTGCGGCCGCGCTACGCGCAGCTCCTCAGCGCGCCGGAGCATGCCCGCTGGCAGCGCTTCCAGGTCGAGGGCGCGCGCGACCAGTACCTCATCGGCAGAGCGCTGCTGCGCACCACGCTGTCGCGCTATGCCGATGCGCCGGAAGCGGCCTGGGTCTTCGAGATGAACGAGTATGGCTGTCCGTTCGTGGCGGCACCGGCGGCGCAGCGCGATCTTCGCTTCAACCTGTCGCATACCGACGGGCTGGTCGCCTGCGCCGTGACCCGGCGGGGCGACATCGGCGTTGATGTCGAGAACACCGCGCGCGAGGTCGATCCGCTCGCGCTCGCGCCCACCGTCTTCGCCGCCGAAGAGATCGCCGATGTCGCGGCAACGCCTGCCGCGCAGCGCTGCCAGCGCTTCTTCTCCTACTGGACGCTGAAAGAGGCCTATATCAAGGCGCGCGGGATGGGGCTTTCGCTGCCGCTTGACGGGTTCTGGTTCGAGCTCGACGGCGCCGCGCCGCGCATCCGCTTTTCCGAAAGCTGCCCCGACCGCTCCGAGCGCTGGCATTTCGAGCAGCATCGGCCGACGCCGAGCCACGGGCTCGCGGTCGCCGTGGCGACGCCGCGGTCGACGCCGCCGACGATCCGCTTGCGCTGGGTGGTGCCGCTGGCCACGGGCTGAGTGAAGCGCTCCTCGAGCCAGTACGCGCGGCCGCTTCAAGCTGCGGTATGAACAGACTTCTTCGGGGGCCGTTCAAATTATTTCGACGTTGCCTTTGCGCGGCCCGAGCGCTGCGGAATGCGGCATCGCCGTCGAGACGATTTCAGCTCGTGGCGGCGGGTTGACCGGCAACCGCACCGTAAACCTTGATCCCTTGCCTTCCCGGCTTTCTACGGCAACGTCGCCGCGATGGAGATCGACGACCGTCTTGACCAGATAGAGCCCCACGCCGGTCCCGACGATTCCCGACACGTTGCTGCCGCGGAAATACCGCTCGAACAGCCGTTCGATGTCTTTCTCCGGGATGCCGACGCCGCGATCCTCTATCGCGACCGCTATCCGGCCAGGCTCGGTCATGACGCTGATCTTTATCGGACCGCCATTAGGCGAATATTTGATGGCATTGGACAGCAGATTGCTGAACGCCTGGAAGAGCAGCTTCGGGTCACCAACGATCGGCAAGGGCTGAGTACCGAAACTCTCAATGATTTGCGCCCTCGGCACGACTTCCCGATGCAAGCGGCAAACCTCGCTCAGCAAGGCGCGCAGATCGATCTCCGTCGGATGGAAGTATAGCTCGGCGTCACCCTCGATCAGCCGCGAAGAATCGATCAAATTGTCGATGACGCTCGTGATCCGCAGAATCGCGCTGCGGATCTTCCCGGCACGTTCGGCGACATCGTCCGGGCCAAGGCGGTCTTTCGCATTGATAAGACGCTGGGCTTGCCCGTCGATGATGGTCAACGGCGTGCGGAACTCGTGCGAGGCCATCGCGACGAAGTTGCGCTGCAACTGCGTCAGACGCTGCTCGGCCGCCAGCTTCTCCGCCAGCAGCGAGGCCTGATCCGCCAAGGCCCTTTGACTGATTGCCAAATCGATGAGGTTATCACGAAAGACCACGACCGCCCGCGCCATCTCCCCGATCTCGTCGCGGCGTACGACACCGGGGATGTCGACATCCGTCTCATTTCCCGCGAGCCCGCGCATGCACCGAGCGAGATCGAGCAGCGGGTCCGCGATCAAGCGTCGCATGTAGAGAAGGCCGCCAATGACCAGCAACCCTGCGAACCCCACCGCGACCGCCGTGAACAGGCGCGCGCCGCGGTAGGCCACCTCAGCACGCAGGCCGGCTCGCTGGGCCTTTGCGACGTTAAGGTCGGTCAACGCGCCCAGGGTATCGCTCGCCGCGTCATAGGCCGATCGCGAGCTCGTCATATACATCGCAATCGCTTCAGGTTTCCGACCGCTGGGAGCCAGGGCGAGCACTTGATCGGCGATATCTCTGTAAATGCGCCATTGTGCCTGGAACTTCGCATACAGGTCGGCCTCGTCCTTGTCGTGGTCGACGTGCTCGAAACTATGCTGAGCCAGGACAATCCGCTGATCGAGCTCCTCCCGCTCCTTGTCGTTCGCCGCTGTCGCGACCGAGTTCGAAGAGAGAAGAGCGGTACCCTCTGCGGCGCGGAAGTCGGAGGTGAAGTTGTTGAGATCACCGATGTACTGGGTGCTGCGGAAAAAACGGTCGCGGATTTCGGCGGAAAACGTATAGTAATCCGTGAGGCGCCAGATGCTGAAAGAGCCGAGTACGATCACCACCAACAGGACAAGCAAGAACACGGTCGAGAAGCGATATCTGATCGAACGTGTCCGGCTCATTACGGCCGTCTCCCACGGCAGGGTCGACGAATGCGACGATATAGGTGGTGGATCGTACCCCAATTCGAAGAGGCACTGGGATTCATAACAGTTTCCCTCCGTCGCGACTTTGCCCCATATTCAGCGACACTGCGCTGGCATTCCCGTCGGCCTTCGCCGCCAGCGCCGCTCCAGACCACTCTAGCCCCAGTTTGCCATGGCGGAAGCGCGAAAGAGAATCCTTTGCATCGAAGACGATCCGGAGACCGCGGCATTGCTCGCCGAAGAGCTTGTCGATCGCGGCTTCGAGGTCAGCGTCGCGCACAATGGTCAGGAGGGCTTCAGCGCGATCCTGCGATGGGCGCCCGATCTGGTGCTCTGCGACGTCAGCATGCCCGGCATGTCCGGCTTCGATGTCCTGGAGCGTCTGACGGCGATCGCTCCCCGCTTCGGACAGATGCCGTTTATCTTCCTCACCGCCCTCACCGACCGCGACACCGAACTCAAGGGGCGGCATCTCGGGGCCGACGACTACGTTACCAAGCCGATCGATTTCGATGTGCTGACCGCCATCGTCACGGCCCGCCTGGCGCGTGTCGCGCGCAGCGAAATCTGGCCGAAGAGCGTGGCACTCAACGAGCGTGAGATCCAGTCGCTGACCTGGGCGGCGCGCGGCAAGACCTCGGCGGAAATCGCCCAGATTCTCGGCCTCAAGAAACGAACAGTCGATTTTCACATCGACAACGCGCGGACCAAGCTCGGCACCACGACGCGCATCGAAGCGGTTATCAAGGCCATATCCGGCCGGCTCATCGAGCCGTAAACCGAAGGCGAGCGCGCCAACAGGTCGAATACGCCCGGCCGACTCCCGGGACCGTTCATGTATTGTCATGCCCTTTCCCTGGCATGGCTGCTCGCCGGCTTCAGGCTCGAGCAAGAGCTGAGGCGCCAGCTCCGAGACGATCATAGGACCCACGTCTTATCAAGATCGGCAAGACAAGCGCTGTTAGACAGCAAGATCAAGGCGCAATCCGCTCGGGAACGCCTCACTCTTGATCGACCCGCGTCCAGCCCTGGGCTTCGTGGCTCGCGACACATGCCATCGTCTGCGACCAGGGGTTGAGGCCGTGCAGGCTCTCCTGGCAGGTCTCGGTCATCCCGGTGTGCGGGTTCTTCATCACGACGTCATCGGCGCAGCCGGCCGAAACGCCGGCGGCGACAATGAGGACCACATACCGCAGGATCGGCGCCCGCCGTACCGGATCCCGATCCGAACTGGCCGCGACATTGCCGGAGAGATACGAATTCCGTTTCATCGATGATCTCCTGATCGGGGGAACCGGCCGCGGTACAGCAAAGCCTCCGTCGACCGCATCGTTACCGGCTCAATGCTTCAGCTTCATGCCCGTTCCGTTGATTTTCGCCCCCTTGCTGACGGGTCCGCCGACCGAGCCCTGACGTGAGCCGGGCGAACCTCCGGGGCTCGCTGAAACAGGCTTTGCGACGGTCTTTGCGACGGTCTTTGCCGGGCTCTGCTGCGTCTGCTGCTGCGCATAGCTCGGATGTGCGGCGAATCCACCAAGCACAACCAACGTGCAGAGAAAGAGACCGACTTTCATTCCATGCCTCCATTGAGCCTACCGGCGCTCGAGAATTCCCGCGTCCATCTTCAGACCGTGCCCAAACCCAGCTCACATTTCAGCGGTTTCGGTCTAGCCGCCCGGAGTTTCGGCTGAAGCGCCATGATCTTTTCCCAAGAACACCATCCGGAGAGCCGGCACGGCCAAGAGCAACAAGACCGGTCCGATGAGCATGCCGCCCACGACCACGGTCGCCAGAGGCCGTTGCACCTGGCTGCCGATACCCGTCGACAGCGCGGCGGGGAGGAGGCCGATGCACGCGGCAAGCGCCGTCATCAACAGCGGCCGCATGCGCTGCTCGGCGGCGTGGAACATCGCCTCGGCGGCGCTCATCCCGGTCTCGGTCTTCCTGACTTGGTTGTAATAGGTGATCATCAGGATTCCATCCATGACCGACACACCGAACAACGAGATGAAACCGATCGCCGCCGAGACGCTGAAGGGGAGGCCGGAGACGTAGAGGGCAATGATCCCGCCGCCGACCGCAAAGGGTATGCCGGCGAGCGCCAGCAGGCTGTCGCGCAGCGAATTGAACAGGCCATAGAGCAGCACCATGATCAGGACGAGGCTGATCGGCACGATGACCGCGAGACGCTTCTGGGCGAGCTCCAGATCCTCGAATTCTCCAGCCCATATGATGCGGTAACCCGTCGGCAAGTTCACATTCTTGGCAATCCGCTCCTGCGCTTCCGCGACGGTACCCCCGAGGTCGCGGCCACGAACGCTGAATTTGATGGGAATAAACCGCCTTGTGGTCTCGTGGTAGATGTAGGACGCCCCGGTATCGAGGGTGATCGTCGCGAGCTCGCGCAAGGGAATATACGCCGTGTTTCCAGCGGGCGTTTGATAGCCGACTTTGATATTGCCAATAGCGTCGAAGTTGTCGCGGTATTTGGGCGCCACGCGAACCGTGAGATTGAACTGTCGATCGCCTTCGAGCACCGTCGACGCGACCGCACCACCCATTGTCGCTTGAATAACCGTATTCACGTCGCCGGTATTGAGGCCGTATCGCGCCGTCTTCTCCCGATCCACCGTGATGTTGAGATTCGGTTGGCCCATGACATGAAAGGTGCCCAAATCTTCAATGCCCCGGACCTGTTTCATCTGGTCGGTTACTTGAGCGGCGAGCTTCTCGAGAACGTTGAGGTTGGGGCCGACGACCTTGACGGAATTGGCGCCTTTGACGCCCGAAATCGCCTCCTCGACATTGTCCTGAATGTATTGCGAGAAATTGAAGACGACACCCGGCAATTCGGTCGAGAACTCGCTCTGCAGTTCCGCGGTCAATTTGTCCTTGGTCAATCCCGACGGCCACTCGTCATAGGGCTTCAGCGGCGCGAACAATTCGACGTTGGAAAAGGGCGAGGCGTCGCTGCCATTATCCGGCCTGCCATGTTGCGAAACCACCGTGAGGACTTCCGGATGACGCAGCAGGATTTCGCGGATCCTCCGGGTCGCCGCTGTCCCAGCGTCCAAGGACATCGTCGGCGGCATCGAGGCGCGGATCCAGTAATTGCCTTCCTCGAGCGCGGGCAGGAACTCGCTGCCAAGCCGCGTCGCCAGCAACCCCGTTCCGGCCAGGAACGCGGCCCCGATCCCTACCATGATCCACCGCCGGTCGAGTGCCCAATGAAGCGCCGGCGTATAGGCGGCGCGCAGCGCGCGCACCACCAAGGTCTCGACCTCTTTTACGTGCTCGGGCAGAAGGAACGACGCGATTACCGGGGTGACCGTGAAGGTGGCGATCAAGGCGCCGACCAAGGCGTAGCCGTAGGTCTTCGCCATCGGACTGAAGATCTGGCCCTCGACGCCCTGCATGGTGAACAGCGGCACGAACGCAGCCACGGTGATCGCGGCGGAGAACAATATCGCCCGATCGACTTGCAAGGCGCTTATCAGGATGAGGCGCAACCGATCCGTCCACGTCTTGTTCGTCGACACACGGTGCGGGCTGGTCGGATCGACCCCAAGATTCCCTTCGGAAAGATGCTCCAATAATAGCTTCCGCTCCGCCGGCTTCGCTTGGTAGTTCCGGAAAACGTTCTCGACCAATATGACGGCGGAATCGACGATGATGCCGAAATCCACGGCACCGATGGACAGCAGATTTGCATCCTGGTCTTGCAGCACCAGCAAGATGACGGCGAAGAGCAGCGCGAAGGGAATGTTGACCCCGACGATAATGGCGCTGCGGAGATTGCCGAGGAAGATCCATTGGATAAAGAAGACGAGGACGCAACCGAAAATGAGATTGTGCAGAACCGTGTGGGTCGTCACCGAAACCAACGCCGACCGGTCGTAATAGGGGATGATCTTGACCCCCGGTGGAAGGGTTCCATCGACGTTCATCTTGTCGACTTCGGCCTTGATTTTCGTGACCATCTCGTCGGTATGGAAGGTGCGCCCCATGACCACGATCGACGCGACGACGTCGTCCTGATGATCGCGGCCGGCGATACCAAGCCGGGGCACGTAGCCGACATACACCCTGGCGATGTCCTTCACCCGTACCGGCACGCCGTCTGTCTGGGTGAGGACGACATTCTCGATGTCATCGACGTGATAGCCCTTGGTCAGATCATCACCTCCGCCACTATTGATGAGACCGACTCCACGGATGTTTATCGATTGCTGGCCGATATTTACCTCGCGGCCGCCGACATTGATGTTGGCATTGCCCAGCGTCGTCAGCAGCTGCGGAACCGTGATGCCATAGGTTTGCAGCTTGTTGAGATCGGCCTCGACCTCAAATTCCTTGGTCGTCCCGCCCCAACTGTTGACTTGCACGACGCCTGGAATCGTCGACAGCCGGCGCAGAACGATCCAGTCCTGGACGGTGCGGAGATTGGTCAAACCGAAATGCGGCGGCCCGACCACCTGGTAGCGATAGACCTCGCCGACGAGGCTCGATTGCTGGATCTGCGGAATCTGATTTTGCGGCAACGTGACGCCCTGCTGGAGCGCAAGGGCGGCCTGGGTGTAAGCAAAAAAGTAGTCGATGCCGTACTTGAACGTGACCCGGACGAAGGTCAGGCCATAGAACGAGGTAGAGCGGATATTGTCGATCCCGGGTGTCGAATAAAGCGCGATTTCCATCGGGATCGTGTAATAGCGCTCCATCTCCTC
>JBKQTR010000332.1:0-10728 GCA_052143095.1 Allostellaceae bacterium | reverse complement strand
GTTCGCCATCGAGCTGATGATGCCCGAGGTCAGCGTCCGCACCTTCCTGCCGGTGGCGCTCGCCACCGGCACGGCAACCTTCGTCGGGCGGTTCTTCTTCGGTGCTCAGCCGGCATTCGCCGTCCCTGCGCTGGCCCCGATCAGCCCCGACGCGACAACGGCGATCATTCTCTGCCTCTATGCGCTGCTGGGCGCGGTCACCGGCGTCGCCGCCGCCGGATTCGTCCGCGGCTTGGCTCTCGCCGAAGACCTCTTCGCCAAGATCAAGGGGGGTTATACGCGCCATGTGCTAGGCATGCTGCTGGTGGGCATGCTGATCTACGCCTTGCAGCAGCGCTTCGGCCACTATTACGTCGAAGGCGTCGGCTACGCAACGGTCCAGGCGATCCTGCTCGGCCAGCTATCCGCGACCGGGCTGCTCCTGCTGCTTTTCGTCTGCAAGCTGCTCGCGACCTCACTCAGCCTCGGCTCCGGCTCCTCGGGCGGGATCTTCTCGCCCTCGCTGTTCATGGGTGCGACGATCGGCGGCGCCTTCGCCGCCGCCCTCGCGGCGCTCCACCTGCCGCTCGCGATCAATATCCCCGCCTTCGCCATGGTCGGCATGGGCGCGATGGTGGGCGGCGGCACCGGCGCGGTGATGACCGCCGTGACGATGATTTTCGAGATGACGCGCGACTACGAGATCGTCTTGCCGATGATCGTGGCGGTCGCCCTCAGCGTCGGCGTGCGCCGCCTGCTGTCGCGCGAGAACATCTATACGCTGAAGCTCTCCCGCCGCGGGCATGTCATACCCAAGGCGTTGCATGCCAACATGTTCCTGGTCCGCCGCGCCAAAGAAGTGATGGCTACCGACGTGGTCCTGGCCCCGGCCGGGATGAGTTTCGATGCCTTCCTCGCCCAGCCCGATAACGACGGTCGCATGCGCCATGTCGTGGTTGTCGAGGGCCATCGCATCCTGGGCGTGCTGCGCGTCAACACGGCGCTGCGGCAGGCGTCGGAAGGGGCGCAGACCAGCATCGCTCTGCGCGACATCGCCAGCCGCAACTTCACCGTGGTGCGCGAGGACGATATCCTGTTCGACGTGATCCAGCGCCTGTGGCGCAAGCAAGCGGTGATGGCGCTCGTCATGCGCGGCCGCGGCGTGCCGCGACCGGAGAATGTCGCCGGCGTGATCACCAAAGAGCACGTCGCCGACTCCGTGGCCAGCAGCGTCAAGGTGTATCCGACCTGAGACGACCGCGCCGACCTGCCCGAGGAAAGCCGCTCGAGCATCGTCACCGCGTGACCTCCCTGCGCGTCAGGTAGTCGAGGATCGCGGGCACGTCCTCGGCCGCGATCGGCGCCTTGTAGGTCAGGTGCATCTTGTCGACGATGTCCTGCCAGGCCGAAGGCGTCTGCATCGGCTGGGTCAACACCATGCCCGCCGAGTGGCAGCCCGTGCAGTTGTTGGTGATCGCTTCGGCCGCCGGACCGCCGGGAAAGCTGCGCTCGCTGCTCGGCAGCTCGACACTGACCGATCGCAGCGTGATGCCATTGCCCGCGGCAACCGACGGCGCTGGCGCAGATGGCGCCGCCGGCAGGGGCGGAGTCGTCGCCAGCTGCGCCGCGACCGGCGATGCCGCAAGCGCCACAGGGCGGGCGCGGTCGGCGGGCGATCCGCTCGCGAAAAGCGCGGCGCCAAGGACGGCAACCGCGCCGCAAGCGATGATGGTGGGTGATAGGGCCATCGATGGTCTCCAGTCTTGCGTGTCGCAGCTTGCGTGTCCGATCAGGCGACCGAGAGGTGGACGCTCTCGATCACGTTCCGCATGAAACCGCCGCCGTTCCAATTGGGCTCGGCCGGCTGGACGACCGCCTTCGTATTGGTGCAGCGGACCATGAGATCCAGCGTGCCCGATGGCGGCGCGGTGATCTGCGCATGCCATTGACGGAAGCTGTAGCTGCCTTCGTCGCGGCCGAGTTCGGTCTGCTGCCAGCTCCGGCCGCCATCGGCGGAGAGCTCCACTTGCGACACGCCGCAATCGCCGCCGAAGGCGATTCCCCGAACCGCGACCCAAGCTCCGGGCCGGACCGTCGTCGCGTCGGTGACGTTGGTGAAAAAGGAGCGCGGCACCATGCGGTTGATCGGCACCGTCTTGAAGCCCGTCTCGCCGGGCCTGACGTTCGCCTGCGGCGTATCGGGGATGCGGTAAGCGGTTTTCATCCAGTAATTCTCGTCCGGCGCGCCCAGCACCTCGATATCGTTCAGCATCTTGACCCAGTAGGTCGAGTACCAGCCGGGAACGATCAGGCGCAGCGGGAAGCCGTTGAGCAGCGGCAACTGCTCGCCGTTCATCTGGTAGGCCAGCATCACCTCGCCGTCACGCGCATGGTCGATGTCGAGCGACTTCATGAAATCCGGCGCGCCGTCGACAATCGGCTCATCCAGACCGTCGAAACGGACCGCAACCGCGCCGGCCTTGACGCCGGCGCGGTCCAGCACGTCGCGCAGTGGGACACCGGTCCATTTTGCGTTTCCCATGGCGCCGTTGGCCCATTGGCCGCCGGCAACCCTCGGGCTGAACAGCCCACGCGAATTCCCGGAACACTGATTGACCGCCGCCAGCTCGACCCTCGGCATCGTCAGCACCTCCGCCAGCGATAGCGAGAGCGCCTGGTCGACCTGTCCGCGGACCGTCAGCCGGAACGCAGCGACGTCCACCTGTTCCGGAATCGCCGCCCAATGCCAGCGTACGAAGAACTCGTCGTTCGGCGTGAAGACGCCGCGGTCGAAGACCTCGAACGGCGTCTCGAGCAGCGGCGGTCGGGTGCGTTGCAGGATCATCCGGCCCTTCTGCGGAAATGCCGTCGTCAGGAACCGCTCACCGGGGCCTCCCGGCAGTTCGAGCTCGACGGTGTCAGCGGCCCATGCCGGTGCCGTCGCGGCCAGCGCGCCGAGGATGCCTGCGCCGCGAAGAAAGCGGCGCCGGCTGGTGATGTGGACCATGTGTTCCAGGCTCATCATGGGATCAACCCCTCTGTGCTGCGTCGGCGGAAGAACGATGTCGACGGAGAAGGTGGCCGCGGCGCGCTCCCTGGTCCAATGCAAAGGCAAGCTCGTTCTGATCGCCTCGGCCGATTGATCCGGCGACGGCGCGCAGGCTATCATTTCGCCGCTGCGGCCTTCTGCGGAGTGAAGCCCGGCGCGGCGTCGGCCAGAGCCCGTTCCCTTGCGCCCAAGGGCGCGCCCGCCGAGATAGCTGCCGGTGTAACGCCCGGCCCGCAGCCCCGGGCGCGGACGCCTTGGCAGCGTCTCAGGCTTGCCGCCGGGCGTCCCACCTCTCGCAACACGCCCAGGATCCTTTCGGCGTTGCCATGAGGGGCGCGTCGATCGCGCCGCGCCGGCTCGCTAGCCCAACTTGCGCAGAATCGGTATCGCGAATCAATGGAATCAATATCTTAGCCGAAAAGTCGGCACTACATTTTTGGTGACGAGAGGCGCGGGATCAGGCGCTGGCGATAGCGGGGAGATCGTGTTCGGCCAGGCGCATGCGCTTAGGCAGTAGGATGCCGAGTCGATCGAGAAGCGTGGCTTGGGCGGCATCGGGCTGAGTGATGCAGCGCAGGCGAATGTCGCCATGCGTGGGGGTCGGCAAGACGACGTCGTGGGATTGGATGCGCGCAAGTTCTTCGAGCACGGTGCGTGGGGAGTTGCCGAGGCCGGCGCGCTGCTGCCACATCTCCAGTGTCTTCCACAGAACGAAGGCGAGGAAGCACACGAGGATGTGGGCCTGGACGCGATCGGCGTGCTGGTGCCAGATCGGTCGGACGCGCAGGTGATCCTTCTGGATACGAAAGGCGGCTTCGGCCTGCGTGAGCTGGATGTAGGCCTTCCAGAGCTGCTCATCGCTCCAGTCGGTGATGTTCGAGCGCAGCAGATAGGCGCCTTCGGATAAGGCGGCCCAATCGTCGAAGGACGTGTTGTATGCGACGTCCAGGCGAAACCCCGCTGGACAACCGTCCCCCTCCAGGCGCACCTCGAAGCGCGCGGCGGCGCGTTGGTTTTGTTGCAGGATGCGGCCGATCTGCCGGTTCACTTGCGCCCGATCGAGGCGCCGGCGCGAGCGGGCGATGCGGGCCGCCAGGCGCTCCAGAGCACCCTCGATCCGCCGGCTGAACTTCTCGTGCATCGCGCGCTCTTTGCTGCGCCGCTCGGCCGAACGACACAGGATCACCGTCTCCCCGGTCTCGGGCCAGGACGCGAGCTTGACCTCGATGCCCTCGCGGATCTCACGCCAGCCGGCCGCCGCGGCGAGCGGCGCGGCGAACTTCTTCAGCTCGGACTTCGGCGCGCCGATGATGTAGCGCCGGCCCGTTTGGCGCAGCCACGCCAAATTGTCGGCACTCGCCATGCCGCGATCGGCGATCCACACCCGCCCCAGCATCCCGTGCCGGGCCTCCATGGTGGCGACGATCGTCTGCAAGGTCCGCGAGTCGTGGGTGTTGCCGGCGAACACCTCGTAGCCGAGGGGAAAGCCGTCGAAGGTCACGACCAGCGCGATGCACACCTGCTTGCAGTCGGGCCGATGATCGCGCGAGTACCCGCGCTGCGCCAAAGGGTTCGCTTCGGCTTGGCCTTCAAAGTATGTGCTGGTGACATCGTAAAGCAGCACCTCGTTCTCTACCGCAAACAGCTCCCCGCAGCGCTGGGACAAATGCGCCTCAAGCGCCGCCTTGTGCATGAGCAGCTCGTCGAGCGCGCGATAGAGCCGGTCTTTGTTGACCTGCGCGTCCTCGAGCTGCAGCAGATCGGCCAGCGCCGTGCGCCGATACCAATCCTCGGCAATGTGCAGCTCGCTCGATGGCTCGCACAGTCGCGCCGCCACGAGCACGGCCGCCATCTTCTCCCAGGCGACGCGCTCCTTGCCCACCGGCAGCAGCGCCGCGCACAGCTCGGCCAGGCCCGTCCCACGCCACAATGCCAGCGCCAGGTACACGTCGCCGAATTGCCGCGACCGTTCGATCCGGATCCCCTTCAAGCGCACAGGTACCGGCAAATCTTGGCTGCCGTCGTCAAACAACCGCGCTTGCTCGGGCGAGCCGATCAGATGGCGGGCCAGCGCCCGCGCCTCAAGCCGACCATGCTCATCGAGCTCACCGAGATGCGCCACCGTCTGCTGAATGACCCGGCGCCCGACGCGCACACTGCGCACCAAACGCCAATAGCGATGGACCTTCCCGTCCTTCTTGCGAATCGTGTAGCGCAAATACATCGCACCGCATCAGACACGACGACAGCGCAAAAGAAAATGCCCAAGGTCGGCACTACACGCCAAAATCGCCCTTCGCCGATGCCTAAGTCCTTGATCCGATTCGCCACCATCGACGACGAATCTGCCAATCCACCCCCAAACTGCGCAAGTTGGGCTAGCGCAACTCCTCGGCAGCCTTCCAGACATCGGCGACGGCCTGGCGGGCGGCCTTGGCCATGAGGCCGCTGTCATTGCCGACGGTGACCAGGCGGAAGCCGAGCTTGAGCATGCGCACGGCATAGTCCGCCGCACCGCAATGGATGCCGGCCTGGATGCCGCGCTTGCCGGTCTCGCGCAGCAGCCGTTCGTAGATTTTCAGCACCTCCGGCTCCTCGCGGTCGAGCTTCGGCACCAGCCCCAGCGAGAAGCCGAGATCCGACGGGCCGATATAGATGGCGTCGATGCCGGGGACGTCGAGGATCGCCTCGAGGTTGTCGAGCGCCTGCCTGGTCTCGATCATCGGCAGCACCAGGATCTCGTCATTCGCCGTCTTCTGATAGGCGGCGCCGGCGCCGTACATCGCGGCGCGGATCGGGCCGTTCGAGCGCGTGCCCAGCGGCGGGTATTTGCAGGCGGAGACGAAGGCCTCGGCCTCGGCCTTGGTGTTGATCATCGGGCAGATGACGCCATAGGCGCCGCCGTCGAGCACCTTGCCGATGATCCCGGGCTCGTTCCAGGGCACGCGGACGAGGCGGGTCACGGCCTGCGCCTGCATCGCCTGGAAGCAGGCGATCATCGAGAGATAGTCCTGGACGCCGTGCTGCAGGTCGACGGTGACGCTGTTCCAGCCGCATTGCGCCATCACCTCGGCGGAGAAGGCCGAGGGGATCGCCAGCCAGCCGTTCACCGCCGCCTTCCCTTGCTGCCACCGCTCTTTGAGCTTGTTCTCACCCATAAGCCTGCCCTCGATCCCCGCTGCGATGCCCAGATGATACCGCGCGGACCGGCCTCCTTGCGAGAGCGGCGCCGTTGACGGGCGCGGGCGCGGCGGACAAGCTGCGGCGGCAACGGATCGAGAGGCATGGGCGGCTTCCTGCTCAAACGCTTTGCCGGCTTCGCGGCGACGCTGGCCGCCGCGTCGGTGGTCATCTTCGTGGTGCTGGACGTGCTGCCGGGAAACGCGGCGCAGGTCATGCTGGGCCCCGAGGCGCCGGCGGAGGCGGTGCGCGCGCTGGCGGCGAAGCTCGGCGTCGACCGGCCGCCGCTGGCGCGCTATCTCGGCTGGATCGAGGGCCTGGCGACGGGCGATCTCGGCACCAGCTATGCTTATGACACGCCGGTGGGCGAGCTGGTCGCGCCATCGCTGGCGCTCACCGTGCCGCTGGCGGTGCTGGCGATGGCGCTCAACACCGCGCTCGGCCTGGCGCTCGGCCTTTACGCCGCCTCGCGCCACAACCGGCTCGGCGACATCGCCGTCATGACCTTGAGCCAGCTCGGCATCGCGCTGCCGACCTTCTGGCTCGCCATCCTGTTGATCCTGCTGTTCGCGGTCGGGCTGGGCTGGCTTCCGGCCGGCGGCTTTCCCGGCTGGAGCGCCGGGCTCTGGCCGGGCTTGCGCGCGCTGATCCTGCCGGCGGTGGCGCTCGCCATCGTGCAGGGGGCGATCCTGGCGCGGGTCACGCGCTCGGCGGTGCTCGACGTCATGCGCGAGGATTTCGTGCGCACCGCGCTCGCCAAGGGGCTCAGTCCAGGCGCGGCGCTGCGGCGCCACGTGCTGCGCAACGCCATGATCCCGATCGTCACCATCCTGGGGCTGCAATTTTCCAACCTGCTGGTGCTCACCATCGTCGTCGAGACCGTGTTCGCGCTGCCCGGCCTCGGCCATCTCATCCTCACCGCCATCGCCAACCGCGACCTCGTCGTGGTGCGCGACGTGGTGATGCTGCTGGCGGCGATGGTGGTGGCGGTGAACTTCGTCGTCGATCTGCTCTACGCCGTGATCGATCCCCGCCTGACGCTGCGCGAGCTGTGACGATCTCGGCGGGATTTCCCGCGCGCGCTTCCGGCACTCCCGGCATCGCCGTCGGCGGCGCGCTGACGCTGGCGCTGCTGCTGACCGCGGCGCTGTCGCTGGTCTGGACGCCGCTCTCGCCTTATCTCATCGACGTGCCGCACAAGCTGCAGCTGCCGTCGGCGCAGCACTGGTTCGGCACGGATTCGCTCGGGCGCGACGTCTTCTCCATGCTGATGGTGGGGGCCCAGACCTCGATCCTGGTCGGCGTCATCGCCGTGTCGGTCGGCCTCTTCCTCGGCACGGCGCTGGGCCTGCTGGCGGCGGCGCGGCGCGGCTGGGTCGAGGAGGCGGTGATGCGGCTCGCCGATTTCACCTTCGCCTTTCCGGCGATCCTGTCGGCGATCATGCTCAGCGCCGTGCTCGGCGCCGGCATCGTCAACTCGATCATCGCCATCGGCATCTTCAACGTGCCGATCTTCGCGCGCGTCGCCCGCGGCTCGGCCAAGGCGATCTGGCAGCGCGACTTCGTGATGGCGGCGCGCGCCGCCGGCCGCGGCCGGCTCGGCATCACCTTCGTCCATGTGCTGCCCAACATCCTCTCGGTGCTCATCGTCCAGGCGACCATCCAGTTCGCCAACGCCATCTTGTGGGAGGCGGCGCTCTCCTATCTCGGGCTCGGGACCCAGCCGCCGCAACCTTCCTGGGGACGCATGCTGAACGATGCGCAGGCGCAGCTCTTCCAGGCGCCCTGGCTCGCGCTCTTTCCCGGTTTCGCCATCATGCTGGCGGTGCTCGGCCTCAACCTGCTGGGCGACGGGCTGCGCGACCTCTTTGATCCGCGCGGCACGCGGCACTGAATGGCAGCGCCGCCGGAGCGGAATCCGAAAAGGTGATCCGCCGCCCCGGCGAAAGCCGGGGCCCAGGGGGCAAATGCGCGTCGCTTGCACGGGGTCCCCGCTTGCGCGCATAGGCGTTAAAGTAGTCGGCTCATCCTTTGATAGTGCCGTTTTCGCGGCGGCTCGTGGAGATGCCGTCGGAGGGCATCCCTTGCGCGCCGGAGATGGGCGAGGGTGGGCTGCGGGATGATCGCCTGGAGCAGGGTCGCGACGAGTTGGCGAAGGAGCCGCCAAGCGCCGGGCCGGGTCAGGCGGCGTCGGCCCAGCGGGGAGAGTCCTCGAGTTCGTCGATGAGCGGCTCGAGCAGGAGGATCATCAGGAGATGGGCCAGGACATAGGGTCTGGCGGAGCGCTCGTCGAAGCCTGGCGGTCCTCTGAGGCCAACCAGGCTCTTGAGGCGCTTGAAGGCGAGTTCGATGCGCCAGCGCAGGCGATAGAGCGCCAACACGTCGGCGGTCGGGAAGGCGTCAGACGGGAGCGAGGTGACGAGGATGACCCAATCGGCGGCGGCAAGGGTTGCCTTGGACAATCGATAGCGTTCCCGCTGCGCGTCCCGTCGGGCCTTGCGCCGCGCCGCGGCAGCGGCCTGCGCCGGTTTCTTGATGGCGACGAGCCGCAAGGCGAGCGGCGGGCCGCCCTTGCGGGCAATCCAGATCGGCTGGTCGATCACCCCCTGCGGCGCTGCCTTGCGGAACGTGGCGATCAGATCGACTGGCTTGCGCGCGGCATCGAGCCAGCGCGCACTCTTCCAGCCGGCGCGCACGATGATGTCGCCGCCGGCGGCCAGCACCTTGGCGATGCGATCGGGCTGCATGTAGGCGCGATCGGCGATGCGGATCTCGCCTTTGACGACGGGGATCCGGTCGAGCCGCTCACCGCCGCGCTGATCGGTCAACTCGAAGTGGCCGAAGCGTTCGTGGGGAAGGTCGAACGCGCTGTGAATGCGCCAGAGCTTGTTGGTTCGCCGCGCCTCCCGCCCGGCCTGCGCCACCGCGGTTCCATCGATGATCCGGATCAGCCGCCCCCGGGTCGTCTTGGGCATCGCCGCCGCCAGCAGCAGGCCAATCAGCAGAGAGAGCCAATCCCCGCACTGCCGCAGCCGATAGAGCAAAGCCACCGCGGAAATATCGACAAGCCCGATCGCCGCGGCCCACCCCGCGGTCACGCGCAGCCCGCTCTCGCCAAGGCAGTACGCCAACACCACACGCAGCAAGTCGACCGCGGTCCTGATCTCCCGCGGACGGCGGAACGCCTGCGTCTCGCGCGCACTCGTCTCGAGCAGCTCAGCTCCGCCAAGCCGCTCCACGGTGCTCGCCCAGTCGTCGTTCAGAAGTGCTTCGTGAGTCATCGCATTGTAGAATCACAAGCGATTCCCGCGCGCAAGAACTATTTTAACGCCTATGCGCTTGCGCGAGGACCACAGCAATTGATGATTTTCATCTGCTCGGAGCACGCTCTAGGATAAGCGAACCCTGCGGGAGACAACGACATGCCGAGACTGCGTTACGCAATCGCTGCCGTGGCGCTGGCGCTCTTGCCGGCTTCGGGCCAGGGCGAGGAACGGAAGGACGCGCTCGTCCTCGGCATGACCCTGGAGCCGCCGGGCCTCGATCCCACGGCAGGCGCCGCCGCGGCGATCGGCGAGGTGACGCACTACAACATCTATGAGGGCCTCACCAAGATCACCGCGGACGGATCGGTGGCGCCGCTGCTGGCGGAGAGCTGGTCGGTGTCGCCGGACCAGAAGACCTATACGTTCAAGCTGCGCGCCGGCGTCAGCTTCCAGAACGGCGAGCCCTTCACCGCGACCGACGTGAAATTCTCCTTCGGGCGCGACGCCGCAGAGGGCAGCACCAACAAGCAGAAGGCGGTCTACGCCAACATTGCGGCGATCGACGCGCCGGACCCGCTGACCGTCGTGCTGACGCTGAAGCAGGTCAATGCCAACTTCCTGTTCAATCTCGGCGAGAACACCGGCGTCATCCTCGAGCCCAAAAGCGCCGCGACCGACGCGACCCATCCGGTCGGCACCGGCCCGTTCAAATTCGACAGCTGGGTGAAGGGCGCGACGATCACGCTCACCAAATGGCCGCGCTATCGTGACGCGGCGGCGATCACGCTCGAGCGGGTGAGCTTCCGCATCATCAACGATCCCGCCGCCCAGGTGGCGGGACTGCTCGCCGGCGACATCGACGCGTTCCCGCGCTTCGGCGCGCTGGACAGCCTCAAGCAGTTTGAAGGCGATGCGCGCTTCACCGTCACCATCGGCTCGACCGAAGGCAAGACGCTGCTCGCCATCAACAACAAGCGCAAGCCCTTCGACGATGTGCGGGTGCGCCGCGCGATCGCCGCCGCCATCGACCGCAAAGCGGTGGTCTCCGGCGCGTCCAACGGCATGGGCGTGCCGATCGGCAGCCACTACACGCCGAGCGATCCCTTCTATGTCGATCTCACGGGTCTCTCGCCCTACGATCCCGCCCGCGCGAAGGCGCTGCTCAAGGAGGCCGGCGTGAGCCTGCCGCTCACGGTGACGCTCAAGCTGCCGCCGCCACCCTATGCCCGCCAGGGCGGCCAGATCGTCGCCGCC
>JBKQTR010000331.1:0-3592 GCA_052143095.1 Allostellaceae bacterium | reverse complement strand
GCAGCTTTTCCGGCGCGTATTGCGAGAAGTGGTGGTTCTGCCCGGCCATCGGCCCGAGCCCGCCCATCTGCCAGAACAGCCATTGCAGCACGTCGAAGCGGCCGCGCAAATCCTTGGGCAGGAATTTACCGGTCTTCTCCGCGAGATAGACCAGGATCGCGCCGGATTCGAAGACACTGACCGGGGCGCCGCCGCCGGGCGGATCGACGTCGACCATCGCCGGCATGCGGTTGTTGGGCGAGATATTCAGGAAGTCGGGGTTGAATTGCTCGCCCTTGCCGATGTTGACGGCATGCAGCTCGTAGGGGAGCGCCGTCTCTTCCAGGAACAGAGTGACCTTGTGGCCGTTCGGGGTCGGCCAATAATGCAAATGGATCACGGCTTCGCCTCCGTCTGCTGCGCGGTTCGGTCGCGATGGCGGCCACTATGGCGCCCGGTCGCCGCGAGCGGCAAGAGCCTCTTGCAGCGTTTTGATCAACCCTGCCATGACCGCTGCCGGTGCCGCCGCCGCCATGACGCCGCCCATCACCGCGACCCCGGCGGCGCCCGCCGCGATGCAGGCCGCGGCATTGCCCGCGCCGACCCCGCCCAGCGCGATGATGCCGAGCCGCGTCGCGGCCGCCGCGCCCGCGAGGCGCTCGCAGCCGAGCACCGGTCCATAGCCGGGCTTGCTCGCGCTGGCGAAGATCGGGCTCAGCGTCGCGTAATCGGCACCCGCCGCCGCCAGCGGCGCCAGCTCGGCTTCCGCATGCGCCGAGCAGCCGATGAGCGCTCCGGTGCCGAGCGCCAGGCGCGCCGCGCCCGGCGAGATGCCGGCCGCCAGGTGGACACCGGCCGCGCCCGCGGCGATGGCGGCGGCAACGTCCTCATGCACCGTGACCACCGCGCCGTAGCGCCGGCCGAGCGCGACCAAGCGCGCCAGCAGCGCCGCGCGCGCCGCGGGATCGAGATCTTTCTCGCGCAGGCTGAGCCAGCGGCCGCCGCCGGCGAAGACCGCCTCGGCCACCGCCTCGAGCGGCCGGCGCGCCTGCCGGCGGTCGGTGATGACCAAGATCGGCGGCTGCGGCAGCCTCACCCGCCGACGAGGCCGAGCTGCGGGCTCGAGGGCTCCGCCTGGCTGCGCTTGGGAATGCGGCCGGCGAGCCGCGCCTCGCGGCCGGCCTCGACCGCCAGCCGCATCGCCACCGCCATGCGGCGCGGGTCATGCGCCTTCGCCACCGCGGTGTTGAGCAGCACGCCGTCGCAGCCGAGCTCCATCGCCTGCGCCGCGTCCGATGCGGTGCCGATGCCGGCATCGAGGATCACCGGCACCGGGCTCGTCACGCAGATGCGCTCGATGGCGTAGGGATTGATGATGCCGAGCCCGGTGCCGATCGGCGAGCCCAGCGGCATCACCGCCGCGGCGCCGAGATCGGCAAGCTTGCGGCAGGTGACGGGATCGTCGTTGCAATAGGGCAGCACGGTGAAGCCGTCCCGCACCAGCTCTTCGGTGGCGCGCAGCAACTGCTCGACATCGGGATAAAGCGTCTCGCGGTCGCCGATCAGCTCGAGCTTGACCCAACTCGTGCGCAGCGCCTCGCGGGCGAGCTGCGCCGTCAGCACGGCGTCGCGCACGGTGGCGCAGCCGGCGGTATTGGGCAGCAGCGGGTAGCGTCCGCCGAGGAGGTCGACGACGCTCTCGGCATAAGCCTCGAGGCTGATGCGCCGGATCGACACGGTGGCCAGCGCCGGCTCGGCCGCGGCGAGCGACTCCAGCATCACCTGCTGATTGGGGTATCCCGCGGTGCCAAGCAGCAGGCGCGAGGAGAAGCGCCGATCGGCGATCGTCAAGCTGTCGGCGGCGGCGTTCTCGCTCATGCCCGTCTCACCCGCCGCCGAACGGCCGCACGATCTCGACCTGGTCACCGGCGGCGAGCGACAACGCGCGCCAGGTGCCGGCGGGGACGACCACGCCGTTCACCGCCACGGCGACGCCGCGGCTGCCCTCGATGCCGCGCGCCTGCAGCAGCTCCGCCACCGTCGCCGCGATGAGTGGCTCGTCGCGGCCATTGATGCGGATCCGTGCCGTCATGCCTCCTCCGTCGCCCGGGCGGCGAAGCGGTCGATGGCGAAGGGACGGATGGCGTCGTCGACCTCGCCCTCGACGATGAAACGGCTGACCGCCTCGGCCGTCACCGGCGTCAGCAGAATGCCGTTGCGATGGTGGCCGGTGGCGAGCACCAGCCCGTCGACCGGGCTCGGCCCGAGCACCGGCGCGTCGTCGCGCGAGCCCGGGCGGAAGCCGACCCACATTTCGTCGATCGCCAGCTCTTCGACACCCGGCATGGCGCGCCAGGCGCCCTCGAGCAGGGCGAAAATGCCGCCGGCGGTGAGCGAGGGATCGAAGCCGCGCTCTTCGACCGTGGCGCCGATGATGAGCCGCCCGTCGCGCCGCGGCACGAGATAGACCTTGGGCGTCCAGACGACGTGGTCGAGCAGCGGCGCGGCCGCATCCATGCGCAGCGCCAGCATCTGTCCCTTCACCGGACGCACCGGCGGCCGCGCCGCTTGCGGCAAGCCCGCGATCTCGGTCGACCAGGCGCCGGCGGCGAGCACGACGATATCGGCCGGCTGCCTTGCGTCGCCGAGACGGAGTGCCGCCACGCGGCCGCCGGCGATCTCGACCGCGCTGACCGGCGAATGCTCGTGCAGCTTGCCGCCGACCGCGAGCAACGCGCGGCGCAGCGCCGCCACCAGCCGGCGGTTGTCGACCTGGTGATCGCGCGGGCTGAACACGGCGGCAGCGAGGCCCGGATGGAGATGCGGCTCGCGGCGGCGCGCTTCGCCGCCGCTCAGCCATTCCAAGGCGATGCCGAGCGAGCGTTGGTAGTCGTAGTGGAAGCGGAGCTGCGCCACGTCATCGCGGGTGAGTGCCACCGCCAACGTGCCGTCGTCGCGATAGCCGACCGGCACGCCCGAGACCGCTTCAAGCTCGGCGGCGAAGCTCGGCCAAAGCTCCTGGCTGCGCCGGTTGAGCGCGTAGAGCGCGGCCTCGCCGGGCTCCGCCTCGATGCCGGCGGCCAGCATGCCCGCCGCGGCCCAGCTCGCGCCGTGCCCCGCCTCGCCGCGCTCGAAGACGTCGACCGCGCAGCCGGCGCCGGCGAGGCGCCAGCCGATGGCAAGGCCGATGGCGCCGCCGCCGATGATCGCGACGCTCGGACGGACAGCGGAAACGAGCGATTTGGCGCGGATGGCGGGCTCCCTTCGCTGGTATTACCCAGACAGGTTCCGTGGGTATGATCTCAGCCGGCACACGCCGGCACCCCAGCCGTGGGCTCAATGTGAGCCCGCGGCCGCCATCCTGCAAGAGCTTTCTCTGGCGCCCGGACGCCGCCGCCAGCGCGGTTTAGGCTTGGTTCGGCGGGCGCGGACGCACCACCATCGCCGGCACCTGCTCGGCCTCGCGCATGTGGCGCGCCGCGGCGGCAGCCTCATCGGCCGTGGCGTAACCGCCGGTGCGCACGACGAACCAATCGCGGCCATGATCCCGCCGGCGCAGGACGACGGCGGGATAGCCCTTCTGGTTGAGATGGTCGGCGAGCTTGCGCGCGTT
>JBKQTR010000330.1:0-4483 GCA_052143095.1 Allostellaceae bacterium | reverse complement strand
GTCGGCCGGGTTGTCCTGCGCGAGTTCGCCTTAAGGAACCACGAGCCGGCGCAGATGCGCCGCGGCCGGGTCCTGGCGCCGCTGGGTCAGGTTGACGAACTCGCCGCGCTGCTCCGCGGAGAGATTGGCGAGAAACCGGGTCAACGCCTCGGTCATGGTCTTCTGATAGGCGCGCCGGTTCTCGGTCGCCTGGTCGACGAGCCGGCCGATCAGATCGCGATCCGGCTGCGCCTTGCCCATCTCATCCCAGACCTTCTGCACCAGCGGCTCGTTGCTGTCGCGCAGCTGACGCGTGCTGCGGCGCACCTCGATGACGAATTGCTGGAAAGCGTCACGCTGATCGTCGTTGAGCTTGAGCTCGCGGACGATCTGCTGGACGCGCTCGGCCGGTGTCGGCATGCGGTTGGCGTGGACCCACCAGACGAGCGTGCCGACGACGAACGCGTTGAGCGCGAGCGAAATCACCAGCGCCAACCAAAGCAGCCGCCCGCGCGCGCCCGCGCGCTGGCCCTCCCCGGCCAGGCTGGTCATATATTCGAATCCTCGTCCAAGCCGTTGAACAGGCCGGTCGGCGGATCGAGCAGCTCTTGGCTCAGGCTGGGGGGCGAGCCCCCCGCCAGCGTCAGATAGGTATCATTGCCCATGGCAAAGCCGGCAAGGCTCGCCACCAGGATGCTGGCCGCCATCGCTCCCCAGCTGGCGGCACCGCCCCAGCGCCGCGACCGGGCCGCCGGCCGCCGGAACGCCAGCACAAGCGCGTCGTCCGCACCAACAAGCGCCATCGCTCGCGCCACGACCGCCTCGGGGGACGCCGCCAGGGAGGCTTCCTGGACCCGCCGGGCCGCGAGAATGTCCTGAGCGATCTGAGGATTAGCGGCCAGCCAGTCTTCCACCGCCTCGGTTGCCGCCGGGGCGAGCCGGCCTTCGGCATAGGCGGCCAGCGTCAGCGCGTCAGGCTCCGTGCCCGCCGCCAAGCCATCGCCGGCGGCCAAGCGCCAACGGCGCCACAGGCCGGCTTCGTCAGCGCTGTCCATGCGTCCGGCCATTGCTGCTCTCCTTATCCCCTTTTAGGCGGCCTGCCGGCCCTGCATCCCCATATTGCCATACTTTTTTCACCTCTTGTTCCTCGGCAAAATCCCCTATTGCTCCTCGGTCGAAAAGTGGGCGCGCAGCTTGAGCATCGCCTTGTGGTGGGTGCTGCGCACCGTCTGCGGGTCCACCCCCAGCGCCACGGCAACCTCCGCCACCTCCATATCCCGGTCATAAAGCATGCTCAGCACCAGCTTCTGCCGCGGCGAGAGCAGCCCGTCGGGGAGCTTCAGCCGCTCGGGCGGCGTCGCATCGGTGGCCAGCAGGCCTTCGGGCACGAGGTCGAGCGGCGTCAGCGCGAGCTGCCGGCGGCGCAGCGCGTCGCGCGCCGTGCTGCGGGCGACGATGGTAAGCCAGGTGGACAGCCCGGCTCGGCTGGGATCATAGGTCTTGAGCAGGCGGAAGCCGTCCTTGCACAGCCGGACGAATACTTCTTGAACCAAGTCCTCGACATCGCCGCCATCATGCGCGACGCCCCGCACGGCCGAGACGATCAGCCCGGCATAGCGCCGGACAAACGCGTCCCAAGCCGATTTCTCGCCTCGGCCTAGAGCCTGAAGGTCGATCTCTTGCGCCACGCGTTATCTCTTCGAACCATCATAGGGTGGGTCGCGCGATCGCATCCCTGGATGCCGCCGGCAGCCGGCGGCGCGGGCCCAAACGCTAGGTAAGCTTGGCGAAGAAGTCGTTGCCCTTGTCATCGACGACGATGAAGGCGGGAAAATCGACCACCTCGATGCGCCAGATTGCTTCCATGCCGAGCTCGGGGTATTCCAAGAGCTCCACCTTCTTGATGCAGTCCTGCGCCAGCCGGGCCGCCGGCCCGCCGATCGAGCCGAGATAGAACCCGCCATGCTTCTTGCAGGCCTCGCGCACCTCGGCGCCGCGATTGCCCTTGGCGAGGGTGACGAAGCTGCCGCCCGCCGCCATGAACTGATCGACATAGCTGTCCATCCGGCCGGCCGTGGTCGGGCCGAAGGAGCCCGAGGCATAGCCCGGCGGTGTCTTGGCGGGACCGGCATAGTAGATCGGATGGTCCCTAACGTAGCCGGGCAGGCCCTCGCCGCGCTCCAGCCGCTCCCTGAGCTTGGCATGGGCGATGTCGCGCGCGACCACCAGCGTGCCGCTCAGCGACAGCCGCGTCTTGATCGGATAGCCCGAGAGCGTGCGGCGGATCTCGGCCATCGGCCGGGCGAGATCGATGCGCACGACCTCGCCGCCGAGCGTCGCGCCGTCGACATCGGGGAGGTAGCGTGCCGGGTTGGTCTCGAGCTGCTCGAGGAAGACGCCCTTGGCGCTGATCTTGCCGAGGATCTGGCGGTCGGCGGCGCAGGAGACGCCGATGCCGATCGGCAGGCTGGCGCCGTGCCGCGGCAGGCGGATGACGCGGACGTCGTGGCAGAAGTACTTGCCGCCGAACTGCGCGCCGATGCCCATGGCGCGCGTCAGCTCCAGCACTTCCGCCTCGAAGCCGCGGTCGCGGAAGGCCTGGCCGTGCTTGTTGCCTTCGCTCGGCAGGTTGTCGAGGTAGCGCGCGCTGGCAAGCTTCACCGTCTTCAGCGTGTATTCCGCCGAGGTGCCGCCGATGACGATGGCGAGGTGATAGGGCGGGCAAGCGGCGGTGCCGAGCGTGCGGATCTTCTCGTCGAGGAACTTGATCAGCGCTTTCGGGTTGAGCACCGCCTTGGTCTGCTGAAAGAGGAAGCTCTTGTTGGCGGAGCCGCCGCCCTTGGCGATGAAGAGCAGCTTGTACTCGTCGCCTTCCTCGGCGTAGAGCTCGATCTGCGCCGGGAGATTGTCGCCGGTATTGACCTCCTCATACATCGACAGCGGCGCCACCTGGCTGTAGCGCAGATTGGTCTCGGCATAGGTCTTGCGAATGCCGGCGGCGATCGCGGCGGCGTCGCCGCCGCCGGTCCAGACGCGCTGGCCCTTCTTGCCCATGACGATCGCGGTGCCGGTGTCCTGGCACATCGGCAGCACCTTGCCGGCGGCGATGTTGGCGTTCTTGAGCAGATCGAAGGCGACGAATCTGTCGTTGTCGGAGGCCTCGGGGTCGTCAAGGATCCGACGCAGCTGCTGCAGATGGCCGGGCCGCAGCAGGTGCTGGCAATCGACCATGGCTTGCGCCGCGAGCAGCGTCAGCGCCTGCGGATCGACCTTGACGATGGTCTCGCCGTCGAGCGCGGCGGTGCTGACGTAGTCGCCGGTCAGCTTGCGGTAAGGGGTCGTATCCTCGATCGTCGGAAGCATGTCATGGAAGACGAAATCGCCCATTTTCTTCGCTCTGCGCTGATGTCGCTGGCGCCACCGAGGATGACCTTTTCGGCCTCGCCGTCAAGTCGCGGCGCCGCGGCGCTGAGAGCTGCCGGCGACGGCAGCGGGAGGGGATCGCCCGCGGGCGGCGGGAAGCGGCGGCTACTTCTTGCGGAAAGCGTCGAGCGCCACCACCTCGCCGGCCTTTTCCGCCGCCTCTTCCGGCTTGGCGGGCGCGGGCTCCGCCGGCGCCGCCTCCGCCTCGCCCGGCACTCCCTGGA
Source organism: Allostellaceae bacterium (assembly GCA_052143095.1). Lineage (GTDB taxonomy): Bacteria > Pseudomonadota > Alphaproteobacteria > ATCC43930 > CGMCC-115725 > DAHUYF01. The sequence goes on along the minus strand of JBKQTR010000330.1, from coordinate 857 downwards.
ACTGCAGGCCGAACTTGACCGCGGGATCGGCGAAGGCGGTGATCGCATCGAACGGGATGACGAGCCGCTCGGGCTTGTTCTGGAAGCTTAGGGTCACGGAGAAGCACTCCTCCGACACTTGGAGATCCCAGAACTGGTGCTCCAGCACCACGGTCATCTCTTCGGGATATTGCTGGCCGAGATGGTCCGGCAGCGCCAAACCGGGAAAGTGGGTGCGGAAGGTGATGTAGAAGTGGTGGGCGCCGGGAAGGCCTTGGGCGGCGGTGCGGGCGAGCGCCTCGCGGACCACGCCGCGCAACGCGGCTTCGACCATTTTATCGTATCGTAGGAGGTCTTTCACGATCGCGCGGCACCTGCCCGATTGGCGTCAGCGAAGTGGGGGGCTTCTGTTGCCCGGTGCCCCCCGGACCGCGAGTAGCTCTAGGCTGTCATCCCCGTTGGGGGATTAGGCCGCGAGTGCCTCATGTGCCATGTTGTCGTTGGCACGTCAGGATTGGCCCGATATCGGCGGTACCATGCCGGGCGACGGCTCACATCTTTACTACGCGCGTCGATCCTAATTCGCCCCCAAGCTGCGCCGCCCTTTCGCGGCGTTCTGGATTTGGTGGAGGCGCCGGGTACTGCCCCCGGGTCCGCTGCGCTTATTCCATGCACCGTTTATCGCCATAGTCGGTTGCCCGACCCATCAAATATAGGGCTTTTCGCGCTCCGCGCAACCGGCGCCGAGTCGCGCTTGGAGCGATGGTTAGCCAAAGGTAAAGTGGCGCTCCCGCACTTCAGGAGCGCGCGCCGCCATGCCGCTGACACCAGAGCAGAGGGCCGAGATCGACCGCCTGCGCGCCGAGCTGACGCCGACG
>JBKQTR010000329.1:0-15697 GCA_052143095.1 Allostellaceae bacterium | reverse complement strand
GTGAAGGCCGAATGGGCGCTGATCTGCACCGCACACAACCTCACCAAACTCGCAACCGCCACATGACAGGGCTATCCTCCACAAAACAGCTCATTGCCAGAGCTATCTGGACAGACTCCTAGACCCGGGATATCGGGCTTCGGCCTGGTCGCTTTTACGCCGGCGGCCCAATATTGTCGGCGGGCGCTCGGCGGAATGCCGGAGCGCGCGCGGGGCCCCCACCTCACCGCCCCGCAATGACCATCCAGGAGACGCCGAAGCGGTCGGCGACCATGCCGAAGCTCGAGGCAAAGAAGGTCTTGGTCAACGGCATCTGCACTTGCCCGCCATCGCTCAACGCGGCAAACAGCCGCTCCGCCTCGGCATCGCTCGGTACATCGAGCGACAGCGCAAAGCCCTGGAACATCGGCTGTCCCAGGCACTTTCCGTCGGACGCCATGAGGGTCGTCTCGCCGATGCGCAGGCTCGCATGCATCACCTTCTCCGCGGCGCCCGGCGGGACCATGCCGCGCTCGGGGCCGTCCTTGAAACGCATCAGCATCCCCACCTCGGCGCCCAGCGTCTTGCGGTAGAAGCCGATGGCCTCCTCGCAGCGTCCGTCGAAGAACAGATAGGGTTGGACTTGCATGGGCTCTCCTCCGTCACAGGGTGAAACATAGGTCGGGCGGTCGCGGTCCCGTCAGGACAGCGCAAGCAGATCGCCCCGCAGGCGATCGGGGGTTGATTTGCCGATCAGCCGCTCGGTGGCAGCTTGCGCGCCCCGCCACAGCGGCAGCGCCGCGGCCAGCAGGCGATGGCCGGCCGCGGTCAGGGTCAGGACGCGGCTGCGCTTGTCCGCGGGATCAACCGCCACGTTCACCAGCCCGCGCCGCTTCAGCGGCTTGAGATTGGCGGTGAGCGTCGTGCGATCCATGGCGAGCAACGCCGAGACGTTGCCCATGGTCGCCGCCTCGGCGCGATTGAGCGACATCAGCAGCGAGAACTGCCCGTTGGTGAGCTGCACCGGCCGCAGCGCCTCGTCATAGCGCCGCGCCAGCGACCGCGCCGCCCGCTGCACATGGAGGCAGAAGCAGGCGTCGCGGATCTCGCGGGTGACGGCGATGGGCAGGTGGTTACGGTTTGACATGGGATCATAATGTTGATATCAACGTTATTGTCAAGGCGAAAGCGCCGCAGCAGTTTTTTCCTGTCCCTTTCCCTGCCGGAGATCGAGCGATGCAGCACAACCGGATCGTGTCTCGCGATGAATGGACCGCGGCGCGCAAGGCGCTGCTGGCGAAGGAGAAGGAATTGACGCAGCTGCGCGACAAGCTCAGCGCCGAGCGGCGCGAGCTGCCCTGGGTCAACGTGGAGAAGACCTATGTCTTCGACGCGCCGGACGGCAGGAAGACGCTCGCCGACCTCTTCGGCGGGCGCAGCCAGCTGGTCGTCAAGCATTTCATGCTTGGTCCCGGCTGGAAGGAAGGCTGCGTCGGCTGCTCCTTCGGGGCCGACCATATCGGCGGCGCCCTGGTGCATCTCGAGCATCACGACGTCACCGTGGTCGCCGTCTCGCGCGCGCCGCTCGCCGAGATCGAAGCCTACCGCAAGCGCATGGGCTGGCGCTTCACCTGGGTGTCCTCCGACGGCAGCGACTTCAACTTCGACTACCACGTATCCTTCACCCCGGACGAGATGGCAAAGGCCGAGGTCTATTACAACTATCGCATGACCGCCCCCTCGATCGACGAGCTGCCCGGCCTCAGCGTGTTCTGCAAGGACGCGGCCGGCGACATCTTCCACACCTATTCCAGCTACGGGCGCGGCGCCGAGGAATTGCTCGGCACCTACATGGTCCTCGACCTCACGCCGAAAGGCCGCAACGAGACCGGCCCGCATCGCAATCTCATGGATTGGGTGCGGCGCCACGACGAGTATGAGGACGCCGAGGCGGCGGCGTCCTGCTGTGAGTCGTAAGGGCGGATGACGATGAGCGCCGGCGGATTGTCCAAAGCGCGGCTCGGCCGCCTGCACGACATCATGGCGGGGTATGTCGAGCGCGGCGAGGTACCGGGCCTCGTCACGCTGCTGAGCCGGCGCGGCGAGGCGCATGTCGACGTCATCGGCAAAAAGGCGGTGGGCGGCAGCGATCCGATGCGGCGCGACACCATCTTCCGCATCACCTCGATGACCAAGCCGATCACCGCCGCGGCGGCGATGATCCTGGTGGAGGAGTGCAAGCTCCGGCTCGACGATCCCGTGGACCGGCTGCTGCCCGAGCTCGCCGGCCGCCGCGTGCTTAAGCGCATCGACGGGCCGCTCGACGATACCGTGCCGGCGCACCGGCCGATCACGCTGCGCGACCTCCTGACCTTCCGCCTCGGCCTCGGCATGATCTGGGGGCCGCCGGAGGTCTATCCCATCCAGAAGGCGGTGAGCGAGCTCGGCATCGTGGGCTTCGGCGCGCCCGATCAATCGACGCCGCTGGGGCCGGACGAATGGCTGCGCCGGCTGGCGACGCTGCCGTTGATGCATCAGCCGGGCGAGCGGTGGATGTGCTGGGCGGGCTGATCGCCCGCGCGTCGGGCCAGACGTTCGAGAATTTCCTGCGCGAGCGCCTCTTCGCGCCGCTCGGGATGAAGGACACCGGCTTCAGCGTGCCGCCGGCGGCGCTCGACCGGTTGGCGACCAGCTATTGGGTCAACGGAGAAACCGGCGCGCTCGATCTCCATGACGGCGTCGCCGACAGCCGCTGGCGCCAGCCGCCCGCCTTCGCCGATGGCGGCGCCGGGCTGGTGTCGACCATCGACGATTACCTCGCCTTCGGCCGGATGATGCTGAACAAGGGAAAGCATGGCGCCGAGCGCATTCTATCCCGGCCGTCGGTCGAGCTCATGACGAGCGACCATTTGACGCCGCGGCAGAAGGAGCTGTCGGCTTTTTTTACCGGCCCATGGGACAACCGCGGCTGGGGGTTCGGCGTCTGCGTGGTCACCGGGCGCGACGAACTGGCGGCGGTTCCCGGACGGTTCGGCTGGGATGGCGGCTACGGCACCTCCTGGGCGTCGGACCCCGAGGAGGACATGGTCGCGATCCTGATGACCCAGCGCGCGCAGTTCCCGGCTTTCTCCGGCGTCTATCGTGATTTCTGGACCGCTTCCTATCAGGCGATCGACGATTGAGGGCGCCGCGCGGCTGGCACTAAAGACATAGGCCTGGACCGCAAAGACATAGCCCGGGACCGCGCAACGACCTGCCGCGGTGCCCCCGGTGGGACCGCGACGCTATCCTCGCGCCGATGACAGAATGGCCCACCGGTCTCGGCGACGCGGCGCGGGCAACCTCTCCCCTCCCGCTGCTGCTCGCGGGCATTGCCCTGCTCGCCGTCACCCTGCACCGTATCCATCTCGGCGCGGAGCATTACGTCGCCCGGGCGGAGCGGCTCTTGCACCCCGACCTCGCCTGTTCCTGACCTGTCGATAAGGTTGGGTGCCGGCCGGCCTGACAACCAAAAAGTTATAGTTTCTGGAACGAAAGCTACTTTCATGCGTTGTTAGACGCTCTTTCCTCACTCCGGAGAGCGATGTTCCGCCACTGGCGGTTACAAGCGGGCCGGGCGGAAGAAAAAACCTTGCGTGCGGCGCGACCATCAGGCGACGAACCCATGACACTGACGTATTTCTCTCCGTTGCGTCGTCGGTTCGGGCGCAAGCCCGCGCCGCCCTCCGCAACGCGCAGCCTCGACCTCCACGTCGGCGACTGGATCGAAGTGCGGCCCCTCGATGAGGTGCTGGCGACGCTCGATGCTCACGGTTGCCTCGACGCGATGCCGTTCATGGCGGAGATGGCGCGCTTCTGCGGCCAGCGCTTCCAGGTGTTCAAGACGGCGCATAAGAGCTGCGACACGATCTATACCTTCACCGGGCGGCGCCTGGAGAACACGGTTCACCTTGCGGGGCTGCGCTGCGATGGCGGCTTCCATGGCGGATGTCAGGCGGGTTGCCTGCTCTTCTGGAAAGAAGCGTGGCTGAGACGCGTTGACGGGCCGCACATGGCGGCCGCCGCGGCGCCGGCACACAACCGTGCCGCGGGCGAGACCGAAGCGCTCAGCGACCATGTCGCGAGCTTGGCGCGCCAAGCGCGCATCGATGATCCCCTGAGCGGCGAGCCGCGGTATCGCTGCCAGGCGACGGAGCTGCTGCGGGCCAGCACGCCGCTCAACGTCTTTGATCCGCGGCACTACCTGCGCGATCTCAGCGCCGGAAACCTGACCTTGTGGACGTTGCTGCACGGGGCGGCACTCTCCCTGTACGACAAACTGCAGCGGCTGCGCGGCGCCCGGCGCTCCCGCGGCGGCACGGCCAAGGGCAAGTCACCCGTCGCAATGCTCAATCTGCAGCCGGGCGAACTCGTCCAAGTCCGCTCGAAGGCGGAGATCATGGCTACGCTCGATGACGGGGTACGCAATCGCGGCCTTTCCTTCGATGGCGAGATGGCGCCTTACTGCGGCCGCACCTTGCGTGTCCTGCGGCGCGTCGACCGCATTCTGGACGAGAAGACCGGGAAGATGCTGAAGCTGCGCAAGGACTGCATCATCCTCGAGGACGCGGTGTGCAGCGGCCTGCGCTGCGGCATCCGCCGACTGGGTTGTCCGAAAAGCGTCTATCCCTATTGGCGCGAAGCTTGGCTGCGCCGCGTCGAGAGCGCGCCGGGCCAAGCGACGCCCACCGACGCGCCCGCAACCTGAGGCGGTTGCGCGGCGCAGGAGCCCGACGCCTCGTCGTGACGCCGCGCCTCTCGTCGCCTTACCGGAGGTCCGGCTAGCTCAGCGCGTCAGCCCAAGCAAAGGCCCAGGCGTCGAAGGCGTCCGGCGTCGAAGGCAGCGCGGCGGTTAACGTTATTTCGATCGGCCGCAGCGGGGAAAGCTCACCGGCGTCGATCGGGCGGGTCTGCGCGTCGCGCGCCTGCGCCAGCAAGCGACCGGTCACCACCGCCGCGGCGACGACCGGGACCCAGCTCACAACGCCGAGGCAAAAGGCCAGCCACACCACCGGCATCGCCATCCTCCATCCGGGCGAGAGGCAGCTGATTGGTTAACGGTGCGGATCGCCAAAAAGTTCTGTTGCCGGGCGCTCGCCGCCGCGTGGGTGAGCGACCGGGGCCCCCGCTCCCTCCCTTCGCACAGTGTGATGGCCCCGAAGCGTTCCCTCATAACGCTTTGATTTAAAACCATTCAAGATCGCCCGGAGAAAGCGGCAGGCAGAGGTGCGCGCGCGACGCCGCGCGGCTAAGATGCCGGGGCGGCGCGCTCGAACGACGCTGCTCACCAGGGGAGAGGCCATTGTCCAGCACATCGAGATCGATCCTTGCCCGGGCGCTCGCCCTAGGGCTTGCCGGCCTGCTGCTCGTCATCGGCGCAGCGGGCGAAGCTGCGGCGGCGGAGATCGCGGTGGTGAGCTCCGGCGGCTTTGCCGCCGCCTATCGCGAGCTCGTGCCGGCATTCGAGCGCGCGACCGGGCACAAGGTGGTGACGGAATGGGGCCCCTCCATGGGCAACACGCCGCAAGCGATCCCGCAGCGGCTCCAGCGTGGCGAGCCCATCGACGTCGTGATCATGGTCGGCTATTCGCTGGGCGATCTGGCAAAGCAGGGGAAGGTGCTGGCGGGCAGTCCGGTGGAGCTCGCGCGCTCGCTCATCGGTGTCGCGGTGCGCGCCGGCGCGCCCAAGCCCGATATCACCACCGCCGATGCGCTGAAGCGCGCCCTCCTCCAGGCGCCGTCGATCGCTTACTCCGACAGCGCCAGCGGCGTCTACGTCTCGACCGAGATGTTCCAGCGCCTCGGGATCGTCGGCGAGGTCAAGGACAAGAGCCGCATGATCCCGGCCGAGCCGGTCGGCCTCGTGGTCGCGCGCGGCGAGGCGGCGTTGGGCTTCCAGCAGATCAGCGAGCTGCGGCCGATCTCGGGCATCGACATCGTCGGGCCGCTGCCGCCGGAGCTGCAGAAGGTCACGATCTTCTCCGCCGGGATCGTCTCCGCCTCGAAGCAGCCGGAGGCGGCGAAGGCGTTGATTGCCTTCCTCGCCTCGCCCGAGGCGGCCGCCGCGATCGTCAACAGCGGCCTCGAGCCGATCGCTTCCGCCGCGGCGAAATGATCGGGTCTAGGGCAACTCGAAGCCCGGAAGCGCTGGGGGCGGGCACGCAGCGATGCTGGCTCGCCTGCTCCGCCGCGATTTGTCGACTTTGACCTTAAGTCGTGCGACGCGGCGGCTCATCCGTCAGTCGATGCAATCGAAGGTCAGGGTGTCCTGCCAGAACCACCCCAACTGTTCGCCGGAGATGTGCGCCGAGCGCCCGAATTGGCCGCAATATTTGTCTGCCATTGTCGGCACGTCGCTTATGCCCGTGCCCAGCAGCAGCTGGGTGGAACGGATCACGCCGCCGCGTTCCTTGTTGGCTTCGAGCGATGGAGCGCAGCCGGCCAGGCTCAACCCGCTCACCAGCACGGCCAGGACCATCACTGTTCTCGCACCCATGGCGACCTCCGCGGTTGGTCGTGATCATAGCACCGGCTGTCGACCGGCGGACAGTGCGGCCGCCGGAAGTCGACGACGGACGGCCGTGAGTGCTGGAGCCGGCGGCGGGCTGCGTATGGACTCGACGAGCACCGCCGACAACGCCTGCCGCGCGGTGCCGCTTCGCGTTTTGCGGGAGAGCATTGTTTAGAAGCTATCACGCCTTCTGGTTGCACGCCCAGATGCCAGGTTTCCTGATGCGCTCTGTTCGGAACCGGAGAAGCCTGACCCTTGTTTGGCGTTCATGCACGATCCCGCCAGCCTCAGGAAAAAAGCCACCGAAACCTTCAAGAAAGCCGCATTCGCCAGGACCCGTGCCTCGGCGGCGAAGCTCGAGGCGCATGCCCGGCGGCTTGAGCTCTCGGCAAATGACCTGGAGATGCAGGAGAGGGCCGCGGCCAAGTACCGGCACAAGGCGGCCGAAATGCGCGACCAGAGCAAGGCGACGCGCGATCCCGTCGCGCAGCAGCTGTTGCTGATCCTGGCCACGGAATACGAGCGCTTCGCGGACCGCGCCGGGGCCGAGGAGGAGCAGGGTTAGTCGACTCTCCCGGCCCGCCATCCGCTGGAGCAACGCGCTCGGCGAATTGCCTCCGTTCGCGAGCTACCTGAGCGGGAACTTCGGCGTTTGCGCGCCGTTCAAAGAGCATGGAACATGACCTTGCCTGGCTTCGGCAAATGCTCGCGCGGTACGAGCCGCTGCTTAGGCTGTCGCACGATCCCAGGATCATCGAGCTCTTGGAGCAGGTGGTCAGCGACAGGAAACAGCCGGCCCGGGACGGCTGACCGGTTTCCGCCGCGACTGAGCCGGCTCCGGCTCAATTAACTATTCCTGCTCGGAGAAACACCGCTCGCGACCACCGGCGCTCAGCGAGTCCGCCAAGCGCGACGTGACGTTTTCCGCCAGGCGAGCCGCTACGACCGCACCCGCCCGCTCGCCCGATGACGCCGAGGGCGCCGCGCTCGCTGCCACCGCGCTTGCCGCCACGACAACAGAACTTTGACTCACTCCGCGCAATCCACAATTGAGGTAATTAAGCGCCTCAAGCTCGGACGAAGGAATCGGATGACCACCCAGGCGCAGGCCCTGACCCCGGCGGAGATCAAGGCGCTCGACATAATCCAGAAGCTGCTCAACCTGGCCGCCAAGGCCGGGACGCCCGAGGAGGCCGCCTCGGCCAACGCCAAGGCGCAGGAGCTGCTGGCGAAGCACAAGCTGGATGCCGCGCTGGTCGAGCGCGCGAGCGGCGGCAGCGGCCAGCGCGAGGATGCTGCGCCGCCCGCGGCGCGGGACGCGTTCAGCTGGGCCTTCGCTTGGGCTCTGGCGCGCTGACACAGCGCTGCGACCTCGTCGCCTCCGCTCCCCTCATTGGTGATTTTGACGCCGCGGAAGAGTCGCAGCCGAGCTTTGCCCAGGCCAAATCGGCGTTTCCTGCCCATTCGAGTCGCCGAAACGCGCCGCTGAGAGGCTGAGGGAGACCCGATTCGATCGGCAGATCGGCAGCTTCGCGAGCGTAGTTCCAATGCGACTGAATGTCGCAGGCACGCCGCGCGGTTGCAGGCAATGCGGCGCCGCGACCTGGGACCGCTTCGAAGGGTCGCCTCGCAAGCTGAAGCAGAAAAGATCTTAACTCATTGATATCGATAGGTGTGAGCTTGTGCTTTGTAGCGATGCTAATTTCTGCTGCGTGCAGAACTTCAGATTTGGCGCAAGCGCTCGCGAGAGAGCTTGCGATAGCCGTGCTCAATCAGCACGGGGCCGCTGATTCGCACTTGGCCCCCCGAAAAAAAGGGAGTTAGCCTCCACCGTCATTGCACGCTCTAACATCGGCAGGGAGGTGATGAGGGTCGCGCAAGAGCTGCTGACCGTTTTCGTCGACTCGGACACGCGGGAAGTTTGCATCGTCCTCGCGGGTCTGCGGGTGAAATTGACGCACGACGAAACCGCGAGCTTGACAAGGACGCTCCTCAGCGGCCTGGAGCGACTGACAGCAGAGAGCGCGGCGTATGGCGGTGCGAACGAGGTGACTGATATCGGGCGCCTGTCCGCCGATGTCGCACAGGAGGAGCCGAACTCCATTAGCGGCGATGATCCGCGGAATTCGCCAGTGCCTCTGATGACCGGTCAAAACGAGGAGCGGCACGACAAGATGCGCGCGCTCATCAAGGCAAGGATCAAGGATAAAGGGCTTTCAATTTGGGGGGAGTGTCGCTCATGACGGCTACGATCATCGCCATCGCGCAGCGCAAAGGGGGCGCCGGTAAAACGACTCTCGCGGCGCATCTCGCGGTAACCTGGGCCATCGGCGGTCGTTCCGTGACCCTCATTGACGTCGACCCTCAAGCAAGCTTGGCCCAGTGGCATCAGCGCCGCGAATCCCAGCTCGGGCGCGGCAGCACGGGTCTCGAGTTTGCCGCCGTGGGCGGATGGCGCGCGGCGGGCGAGATCTCGCGGCGCGCGCGCGCCGCCGACATCGTCCTCGTCGATAGCCCCGCCAGTGCCGACCATGATACGCAGTCGGCGATCGGCGCAGCGGACCTCGTGCTTGTGCCGGTGCAGCCATCGCCAATGGACGTATGGGCGTGCCGTTTTACGCTGGAAATCGCGCAACGGGAACGGGTGCCGGTATTGCTCGTGCTAAATCGTGTGCCGGCACGCGCCTGCCTGACGGCGGCGATGCGTGAGTGGCTCGTGGGCTATGAGGTCGGCCTGTCGTCGATCGTGATTGGCAACCGGGTCGGTCTCGCCGCCGCGCTCGCCGACGGATGGGGGATCGCGGAGACGGCTCGAGGGTCTCTCGCCGCCCAGGAGATCGCGGCGCTGGCGGCTGAAATATCGGAACTGATGCCGGCAGCGGCATGAGCAACGCACTCGATCGCCGCTAGCGTCCCCACAGAGCGGCGTTCGTCGACTCCGACGCTGTTAATCCCGACCCCTCAATCCTGACTCGTTCCGCGCCGCGCCTTGCGCTATCTCTTGCTTGGCTCGATGCGTGGGAGGAAAAAATAGCGGGCTCCTTTCATCGTCGTGATTTCCTGGCGGCAGCAGCGGCGAGCGCGCTTGTCGGGGGTATCGGGCTCGGGGCGCCGCCGGGCCGGGCCGCATCCCTCGCCGCCGCGGCGCGCCCGGAGGATGTCGGCTTCTCCACCGAGCGGCTGGAGCGGCTGGCCCGCGCCATCGAGGGCGACGTCGCCGCAGGAGAGATCCCCGGTGCGGTGGTGCTGCTGGCGCGCCAGGGCAAGCTTGCCTATCTCCGCGCTTTCGGTTTCCAGGAGCGCGAGCAACAGCGGGCGATGCAACCCGACAGCATCTTCCGCATCGCCTCGATGACGAAGCCGGTGGTCTCTGTCGCCGCGATGACGCTGGTCGAGGCCGGCACGCTCGAGCTCGAGCGCCCGGTCGCCTTTTACCTGCCCGAATTCGCCGAGGCGATGGTGGGCGTCGAGGCGCTCGATGGCGCGGGCAAACCCACTCTCACGCTGGAGCCTCCGGCGCGGCCGATGCGCGTCCACGATCTCCTCCGCCACACTTCCGGGCTGACTTACGGAGCGTTCGGCAAATCCCTCGTAAAACAGACTTATAATTCTGCCGGCCTGTACAATCCCGAGCAGAGTTTGGCGGAGATGGTCGGCAAGCTCGCGAAGCTCCCGCTGGCACATCAGCCGGGCACGATGTGGGATTACAGCATGTCGGTCGACGTGCTGGGACGCGTCATCGAGGTGGTGTCGGCGCAGCCGCTCGACCGGTTTGTCGCGTCGCGCGTGACGGAGCCGCTCGGCATGTCCGACACCGCTTTCCTTTTGCCGGAGGAGAAGGCGTCGCGCCTCGCCCAGCCGCAACCGGATAAGACCACCGGGCAGCGGCCGGCGATGTCGGATCCGACCAAGCCTCGCTGGTTCTCGGGCGGCGGCGGCATCGTGTCCACCGCACCCGACTATGCGCGCTTCTGCCAGATGCTGTTGAACCGGGGCGAGCTCGACGGGATGCGCCTGCTGGCGCCCAAGACGGTCGCGCTGATGACCGCCGACGCGCTGCCGCCGGGCTTGCCGCGCGAGAGCGAGATCGCGGCGCTGATGACCGATCTCGCGCCGACGCCCGAAATGGGCCAGGGCTTCGGCCTGGGCTTCGCCGTGCGCGTCGCACCCGGACTCAATCCCCTCCCCGGCTCGGTCGGACTTTTTTATTGGGCAGGCATCACCGGCAGCTATTTCTGGGTCGATCCGCAGGAGGAGCTTTTCGCCGTGCTGATGGTGCAATTGCCGGTGCGGCAGATCGATCATTACCGACGGCTGGTACAGACGCTCACCTATCAGGCGTTGCTGAGCTAAGGTTCACCCGCCGGCCCGGCAGTGCCCGGACAAGCCGCACATCCGCGCCGTTCTCGTGCGGCAACGACAGGTCTCCTGATGGGAGTTCGCCACCCGTGCGCTCCACTGCTCGCGCACAGGGTTTATTTTCCTCCGGACATGCGCCCCGGGGTTCTCGTAACGACTGAGCCTCTCGCCATTTAGTCCTTCAATCGCCACGCTTTCGCATCGTGTGCGTTAGCGCTGCGCGCAGCACCGATAGGGGCGATGTCAGAGGTCAACCGTTAGGTCGATAGCCGATCGCTTCGTCGGAGCGCGCATCGGAGAGCGCAGCCTCGGCACGTTGGTTTTGCGCCGAAGCGGGGGACCACGCCATGGATGAACAGTCGAGGCGGAAGACGGAGCGGTACGCACTTACGATCAGAGCGATACTTGGCGTGCTGGCGGTCATCTGGCTTTCCAGCGCGGCACGCGGCGAATCCCTCGAAGAACTCACCAATCAGGGCTTGATCGAAATCAGCGCCGGAAGCACGGACGGGGTCAGTCTCAGGATCGCCGAGGATCTTGCGACGGTCCTTGACAGCCGCGGCACGCGCCGGGTGCTTCCCGTTGTCGGCAAGGGATCGCTCCAGAATCTGACGGACCTATTTGCCCTGCGTGGAATCGATATTGCTTTCGTCCAGTTGGACGTTCTCGATTATGCGCGCGCGCACAAACTGCTGCCCAAAATTGAGTCGCTCTCCTACCTGGCAAAGCTGTACCCGGCGGAGTTCCACCTGCTCGCGCTCAGCAGCATAGGAGCCATTAACGACCTCACCGGAAAACAAGTGAACGTCGGCAGTCTCGAAGACGGCAGCACCGTCACGGGAGGCGGTATTTTCAAGCGTCTTGGGGTGGAGATCGAGGCGACGCATTACGACTCCGCCGTAGCCCTTGAGAAATTGCAGGCGGGCGAGATTGCGGCAATGTTCTATGTCGGCGGAAAACCGGCGCCGCTTTTCACGGCGCTGAAGGCGAGTCATGGCCTGAAATTTCTCAACATTCCCTTGAGCTGTCACTTCGCGGGCTGCGCACCGGCGCAACTGACGCCTCAAGATTATCCGGAGCTTGTCATCGACCCCGTGACCACGCTGTCGGTGCCCATCGTCATGTTGGTGGCCCCTCTGGCACGGGACTCGGAACGGTATCGCAATGTCGCCAGCTTCACGGATAGTTTCTTTACCCGGTTCCCGGACCTCCTTGACGCACCGCATTTGCGCAAGTGGCGTGAGGTGGATTTGACGGCGGACCTGCCGGGCTGGCGGCGTTTTGGCCCTGCCGAGGCTTGGCTCCGCCGCAATGTCAGCGCTTCGGTGGTCCTCAACGAACGTCAGTTGCGGCAAATTTTCGAGCGATTCCTCGATGAGCGGAGTCGGATCGCGGGCAACCCGCCTCTCAGCGGCGAAGAGAAAAATCTACTGTTCGAGCAATTCAGGGAATGGGAGCGCGGCAAAACCCAGACCGGGTCCAGTGTTCCCCGTTGAGGTGTTGTCTGGTCAACCTGGGGGTCAGGCCACGCCTTGGCTGAACGCCTCACCTTGCTCGGGATCATTTCGTTGACCTGATAGCGCGTCGTGCGCAGTCAGTGGATGGCGTCGGCGACCCTCGGCTTGACCCACTCACTCATGACGCGGTCCAACGTGAGGAGCGCCGCGATGATCTCCTCATCCGCGAGCTTCCGGCGCTGCTCCATGATCTCCGCGTGGACGATGTAAGGCGCGCGGGGGCCGAAGCGGTCCACCAGCCACATAGCGACTTTCCAAAGGTCACGGTTCATGCCGGCAGGATAGGTTGAAGACCTTTCCAGCCCGTGAATCCGCCGATAGCCGCCGTGGGACAGCAGTGGCTCCGACCCTACTAATTGAACAGTGACGTAAGTAGTTTCCGAACCTACCTGCCCCACCCCTCCCGGCCTAGCGTAGTGATGCGGGAATCGGCCCATCACCGGCGCCCCAGCCTTAAACGGCGGAGCTTTTCCGGCGTCTCAATCTCATCGGAGGAACGAGGTCATGTTGGAAAGACAGAGCTTTCGCAGACGCTGGGAAGACTACCAGGCGTCAAAGACAGTGGTTTTCTGGGCTTGCGCGGGGTGCATCGTTGCCACCTTGATCTTAGGCTTTACGTGGGGCGGCTGGGTCACGGGCGGCACAGCCGAACGAATGGCGAGCCAGGGTGCCACGGCGGCACGCGCCGATCTGGCCGCCACGATCTGTGTCAGCCGCTTTGAGAGTGGACCCGATACAGTCGTCAACCTCGCATCGCTCAAGGCCAGCGACTCCTGGACCCGGAGCGATTTCATTGAAAAGGGCGGCTGGGCAACACTGGCCGGGACGGAAAAGCCCGTCTCTGGCGCCGCCAATCTCTGCGCTCAGCGGCTCATGGATGCGAAGCCGCCGACACAGGCACCCGGAGTTTCCGGGTAGTCATACGAAGTACGCGGATTCAAGATGGTGTAGGAGCATGTCGGCCCCTACACCGTCGCCGATGCCTGGCGCGGCGGCACGCCAGCGAACCGGGCGAATGACAACGACGGCATTGCAAGTCGGCTGATCTACGGCGAGTGGCCGCACGGGCCCGGCGCGCTGCCGGCATCCTACGCGCAGGCGGCGCTCCTCGTGGTGGGCGTGCAACTGGAGAAGGCCGGCGTGCGGCTGGTGGAGGTGCTCAATCCGGCCCGTGATGCTCGGTCAGCATTCACCGTTCTGTTCTCGCGGCGAGGCGCACGTAGCAGAGAAATCGGGGTCGTGTGTGGACGGCCCTTATTGCCTGACCGGCGGAAGACCGCCGTGCTCGTAGCAGAGAGTCATGCACCGCGCATATGCGTTGGTCGCCGCCTCGGACTCTCGTCCCCCCTCCGGCGTCGGCGGGTAACGTGTCGGCGGCTGGCAGTTGCAGGCTTGACGAGGAGGAGGTGCCGATGGTTGGCCACAGGATGTGACCTTCGCGGGTTTTTTCTCGTTCAGTTGTTGGAACTCCCGCACCGGAGACGAGCGAATAAAATTGTAATAGAGCTGCTGGCCTTTTTTCGACCCGTACTGCTGTACTAGCTTGGTATACAGCACATGCTCCAACTGGATGACATTGTCATGCGCAGTCCCGATCTCGTTATTTTTTTGCACTATGGAGGTGATGCCAGCCCCACTTTTACAATGCGTGCCCGTCTCGGCGGCTTCGCCAAGCTCGCCGAGAACCTTAATCGCCTTAGCCGCTGCGCCCAGCCCGGTCGTGACGACCTCCACGCCCACTTCCTTTTCGATCTCTTCTGCCAGCGCCGCTGCGTCATAGATTTGGCGTTTGATTAGCGCCTCGACTGATGAGATGGAAACCGTGGGATAACCGAGCCCGTTCAGTTCAGCATTAGTGAGGGGTCTGATCTGCTGCGCCGACGCGGGCGACGTCGACCAAACCATGGCAAGCATGGCAAGCAGCACTGCACGATGAGCGCCCACTTGGACCTCCCCTTGTAGGCCCAACAACGCGCTACGATTGCACGCATCGTTAGAATCGGCTGTCAAGCACTGTCTCCAGAGTCACGCCTGGAAGCTTTGCGTCTGCCCGCTCGGTAATTCCCCAAGTTGCGTCATGGTAGCGGTCGCGATCGACCTTCGTCGGTCAAATTTCCGGTTCGACCTCGACGACGAGATAGCATCGGTCGCGGACCTTCGCCAGGATACGCGCATCTTCGAGGGCTTCCTCAGAGGGCGCCGAAGGAGGTTCATGACGGCTCCGGCACGGAGTACGGATGGAGAGCCCGCGCCAGGATGGTCTGGGCGTGTCGAAGCGCGTGGGGCGCGTCGGAGGAAATCCTGATCAGCTGGTCGAGACGACCCGACTGACGCAGAAGATCGAGGCTCTCCGGATCAGGGTCGTCATCGACCCACCACCAGGAACCGGCCTGAAGGTCAACCGCGTGGGGCTTTGCATGAGCCCCATTTGATCGCTGGAATCCTCTCGATGACCGCCCATGTCGTGCTATTGGCGAGCAGACCGTCCAATCGAAAGGCTCGCCGCACCTCTTCGAAGCTTAGGAATCGTACGGATCGAAATCTACGCCCCGGAAAATCAGGGTCAGAGTAAACAAACGCCATTTACCAAAAGCGCTTCTTCGCAAAGGCCTTGCCCGAGCCTGATTTAAAATATCGCTCGAGCTGCCGCGCGTTCTGCTCGGTTTCCACGCCGATATAGCATTTGAGCTTCACGGGCAGAAAGGGCCGGGTCGATGTGACTCGGCCAAGCTCATGCGACTTGAACCGCCGTTTCAGATCGTTGGTGGAGCCAACGTAGATGTCGCCGTTTCCGAGCGCGAGAAAATTTACGTACCACAAGGCCCACCTCTGCCGCGGTTTCGGTGGTCATCTTACGGTGAGGCGGCGCGGGAATTGAAGGGGAGCTTGGGATGTCCGGTCCACCTACGCCAAGGCTTCGGTGGACACCCTACGCCAAGGCTACGGGCGGCGCGCCACCCGTAGCCTTGGCGTAGGGTGGCGTGCCACGGTCGATGAAGATGGGCACTACTCGTTCGCCGTCGCGCTATGATGCCGAAGCCTTTTCCTCGCTGCAATCGTCAAGACTGCGACGACCGGCGATGGTGCACTCCGCCTTCTCGGTTCGTCGCTTTACTCAGTAACCGGACCCGTCGGGCGGGCGCCCGGTGACGGCAATGTGCCAGGGGACTAAACCGCTCGCGCGGTAGGGCGCTGAAGGGTCGCGGAGGGTGCTGTAGCCAGAGGGGAGCGTCCTGTCTTGAGATTGAGAGGCTTGCAACCTCTCCCAAGACAGGAGCCCCTCATGACCGTC
>JBKQTR010000328.1:0-13512 GCA_052143095.1 Allostellaceae bacterium | reverse complement strand
TCGGCGGCAGAAGCTGCGCCTCGTCAATCTTCCAGGGGCGAAATTCCTTGCTCATGGCCCAGCAAGGAATCAGACTCGCCCCCACTTGACCAGCCATTTCTCAGACAGGCTCCTAGGGACAATGGTCATCGCACCGCTGCTGGCGCCAGGGAGCGCATCGGCCTCGGGCGCCGGCTGCGGCCGCTGCTGCTGGCGCTGGGCCCGCTGGTGCTGGTCGCGGGGGCGGCCTATTTCTATCTTACCAGCGGGCGTTACGTCTCCACCGACGACGCCTATATCCGCTACGACAAGGTGCTGATCAGCAGCGACGTCGCCGGCCGGGTCAAGGAGCGGCTGATCGACGAGAACCAGCCGGTGAGGCAGGGGGAGCTGCTGTTCGCGCTCGATGACGAGCCCTATCGCATCGCGCTGGCGCGCGCCGAGGGCGTCCTCGCCGCGTCGCGCTACGAGGTCGAGGCGATGCGCGCCGCCTATCGGCAGAAGGAATCGATGCTGCGGGCGGGGCTGGCCTCGGCCGATTTCCTGCAGCGCGAATACGAGCGGCAGAAGCGGCTGGCGGCGCAGAGCGTCGCCTCCGAAGCCAAGGTCGACGAGGCGCAGCGCAGCGCCGAGGTGGCGCACCAGCAGATGGCGGCGATGCAGCACGACCTCGCGCAGGCGCTGGCCAATCTCGGCGGCAACCCGGAGCTGCCGGTCGACCAGCACCCGCGCGTGCTGCAAGCCCTTGCCGCGCGCGACCAGGCGGCGCTCGACCTGCGCCACACCCGCATCCTGGCGCCCGCCGACGGCATCGTCGCCAATCTCGATCCGCGCCCGGGACAATACGTCACCATCGGCCAGGCCATGTGCAGCCTGGTGGAAAGCGGCTCGCTTTATATCGAGGCCAATCTCAAGGAGACCGAGCTCACCCATGTCAAGCCCGGCAACGCGGCGACGGTGACGGTCGACACCTATCCCGGCCGCGTCTGGCACGCCAATGTGACCAGCATCGGCATCGGCACCGGCTCGGAGTTCTCCATCCTGCCGCCGCAGAACGCCACCGGCAATTGGGTCAAGATCGTGCAGCGCCTGCCGGTGCGGCTGCATATCGTGCCGGGCGAGGACGTCGCCGCGCTGCGCGCCGGCATGAGCGTCGACGTCGAGGTCGACACGCGCCACGAGACCTCGCTCACGGGGTTGCTGGGCGGGCGATGAGCGAGGTCGCGGCCTGGCGCGCGCCGCTGCTCGGCAACCGTTTTTTCGTTGCCGCCGCCACCATGCTCGCGACCGTGATGCAGGTGATCGACACGACCATCGCCAATGTGGCGCTGCCGCACATGCAGGGCGGGCTGGCCGCGACCCAGGACGAGATCACCTGGGTGCTCACCTCCTACATCATCGCCGCCGCCATCGCCATGCCGCTCACCGGCTGGCTCTCCGGCCGCTTCGGCAGGAAGCGCATCTTCCTGCTCTCGGTGGTGGGATTCACCATCGCCTCGGGCTTCTGCGGCGCGGCGCAGTCGCTGACGCAGATCGTGCTCTTCCGCCTGCTGCAGGGCGTCTTCGGCGCGGCGCTGGTGCCGCTGTCGCAGGCGATCCTGCTCGACGTCTTCCCGCGCGAGCAGCGCGGCCCGGCCATGGCCTTCTGGGGCGTCGGCATCATGGTCGGGCCGATCCTGGGGCCGACGCTCGGCGGCTGGCTCACCGACAATTGGGATTGGCGCTGGGTGTTCTACATCAACCTGCCGGTGGGCGTGCTCGCCTGGCTCGGCATCGCCATCTCGATCCAGGAGACCGCGCGCGACCGCGACCGGCCGTTCGACTTCTTCGGCTTCGCCATGCTCAGCCTCGGCATGGGCGGGCTGCAGATGATGCTCGACCGCGGCGAGCTCAAGGACTGGTTCAACTCGCTCGAGATCCAGATCGAGGCGGCGCTGGCGGCGCTGGGCTTCTATAGCTTCGCCGTTCATTCCGCGACTGCCGCGCATCCCTTCCTCCATCCGCAGATCCTGCGCGACCGCAACCTCGTCTCCGGCCTGATCGTGGGCTTCGTCGTCGGCATCGTGCTGCTGGCCTCGGCGGCGCTGCTGCCGCCGCTGCTGCAGGGGCTGATGGATTATCCCGTGATGACCACCGGCATAGTGATGGCGCCGCGCGGCATCGGCACGATGATCGCCATGGTGATCGCCGGCCGCCTCATCCAGCGCACCGATCCGCGCGCGCTGATTTTCGTAGGCTTCCTGCTCACCGCCTATTCGCTCTGGGACATGGCGCAGCGCTTCTCGCTGCAGATGGACAGCTGGTCGATCGTCTGGACCGGCTTCGTCCAGGGGCTGGGGCTCGGCCTGATCTTTCCGCCGCTCTCCACCATCGCCTTCGCGACGCTGCCGCAGTCGCTGCGCACCGAGGCGGCGGGCATCTTCAACCTGGCGCGCAACGCCGGCTCGAGCGTCGGCGTCTCGATCGTCATGGCGATGCTCGCGGCCAACACGCAGGTGGCGCATGCCTCGATCGCGGCGCATATCACGCCCTATCTGCACGGGCCCGCGCTGCCGCTTCTGTGGAACCCGCACAGCGCGGCGGGCATCGCCGCGCTCAATCTCGAGGTGACGCGCCAGGCGGCGATGGTCGCCTATGTCGACGATTTCATCCTGATGATGGTGGTCACGCTGGCCGCCGTGCCGCTGATCGCGCTGATGCGCAACCCGCGCGGCAGAGCCGCGGCGGCGGCCGAGGCGGAGGTGGTGCTGGATTGAGCGTCGGGCAGCAGCGGCGGCGGCAGGCGGGGCGGCAAGCTGCTATAAGAGCTGCCGGGTTGATTGCGACCCGGCTCGCCGATTAGGAATTGGCCAGCCTTTAGCCCCTAGGGATGAGGGAGTAGCCCGTGGCGCTCGATCCGCAGACCCTGCGTCAGTTCCTCGACACCATCCAGCGCTTCGTGCGCGAGCGCCTGCAGCCGGCCGAGGCCGGCGTGGCCGAGACCGACACGGTGCCGCCGGCCCTCATCGACGAGATGAGGAAGCTCGGCCTCTTCGGCATGACCATCCCGGAGGCGCAGGGCGGGCTCGGCCTCACCATGAGCGAGGAGGTGCAGGTGCTGTTCGAGCTGTGCCAGACCTCGCCGGCCTTCCGCTCGGTGCACGGCACCAACAACGGCATCGGCAGCCAGGGCATCGTCATCGACGGCACCGAGGAGCAGAAGCGCAAGTACCTGCCGCGGCTTGCCTCGGGCGAGATCATCGCCTCCTTCGCGCTGACCGAGCCCAATGCCGGCTCGGACGCGGCGAGCCTCAGGACCAGCGCGCGCCGCGCGGGGAACGGCTGGGTGCTGAACGGCACCAAGCGCTTCATCACCAACGCGCCGGAGGCCGCGCTCTTCACCGTCATGGCGCGCACCGACCCCGAGATCAAGGGCGCGGGCGGCATCTCCGCCTTCCTGGTCGAGGCGCCCAATCCCGGCCTCAAGCTCGGCAAGATCGACCGCAAGATGGGCCAGCGCGGCGCGCATACCGCTGACGTCATCTTCGAGGACTGCCTGGTGCCGGCCGATGCGCTGCTCGGCGGCCAGGAGGGCCAAGGCTTCAAGACGGCGATGAAGGTGCTCGACCGCGGCCGCATCCACATCGCGGCGGTAGCGGTGGGCGTCGCCGAGCGGCTCATCCGCGACATGGTGCGCTATGCCAAGGAGCGCGTGCAGTTCGGTCAGCCGATCGGCGAGTTCCAGCTCGTCCAGGCGATGCTCGCCGACAGCCGCGCCGAGGCCTATGCGGCGCGCAGCATGGTGCTGGACGCGGCACGGCGGCGCGACGCCGGCGAGAACGTCTCGACCGAGGCCGCCTGCTGCAAGTATTTCGCCACCGAGATGGTCGGCCGCGTCGCCGACCGCGCGGTGCAGGTCCATGGCGGCTCCGGCTACATCGCGGATTTCGCCGTCGAGCGCTTCTATCGCGACGTGCGGCTGTTCCGCCTCTACGAGGGCACCAGCCAGATCCAGCAGATCGTCATCGCCCGCAACATGCTGCGCGAGGCCGGCTGAGCGCGGCGCGGGGGCGGGGAGCACGGTCATGGAGCGCTTCATCGAGCGGGTGCTGTTCGCCAGCCGCTGGCTGCTGGCGCCGCTCTATCTCGGCCTGGCGCTGGTGCTGCTGCTGTTCGTCGGCGCGTTCTTCGTCGAGATCGCGCATCTCGCCCAGTCGCTGGCGAGCGGCGGCGGGAACCTGACCTTGGCCGCGCTGCGGCTGATCGACCTCGTGCTGGTGGCGAGCCTCGTCGTCATGGTCATGATCAGCGGCTTCGAGAACTTCGTCGCCAAGATCACGCTCGGCGCCGACCAGGAGCGGCTCGCCTGGCTCACCGAGCTCGACACCGGCTCGATCAAGGTCAAGATCCTGGGCTCGATCGCGGTGATCTCGGCGATCTATCTGCTGGAGCTGTTCTTCGACATCGACGAGGTGCCGGAAGGGAAGCTGCTCTGGCTGGTGGTCATTCATCTCACCTTCGTCGTCTCGGCGCTGCTGCTGGCCGTGCTCGACCACCTCGCCTCGCTGCGCAAAGGGCACTGACCGGTCGGCGGCTTGGGGCCGCTACTGGTCGGCGATACCGACCACCCAGACATAGAGGCCGCTGCCGAAATCGCGGCGGCAGAGCGTCACCTGCTCCTGATGCGTCTCCTCGCCCTTGGTGAGCGATTGCCGCAGCTCGCGGCAGAGCTGGCCGCGCACCGCGCGATAGACGTCGTCGACCGCGGTCGCGATGCCGGTCGCGGTCTTGGCGCCGGTCGGGTCGAGCGCTTCCCAGGCGGTGGGTTGCAGCGTGAAATCGGCGGCGGCGCGCTGGCTCGCCTCGGCGAGGCGGCGCCGCTCGACGGCGGTGAGCCAGGGACGCAGCGGCTCGGCCACGGCCTGGTCGACGGCGGCGTCCGGCACCAGCGGCGGCGCCACGCCGGCGATAAGCTCGCCATTGATGCCGTCGCGCACCACGCGCACCGGCGGCGGCGGCCGGTCGAGCACCACGCCCGGTTGCGGCAGCGCGGTCAGGCGCAGATCGGACCAATCGACGTTGTCGGTCATGTCGTGCCAGCTGCCGCAGCCGGCGAGCGACAGCGCGCCGACCAGCATCAGCAGCAGGGCGCGGATTGCGCTATGATGGCGGGCATGAGGCATGGTCGATGGTTCCTTTCCGCGCTCCTGACGCTGCTGCTGCCCTCTTCGGCGCTGGCGCAGTTCTACGATCTCGACGGCGCCTATCACTGTCTCACGACGCCGGATGCCGGCTGCGAGAAGGATCTGCGCGACCAGCCGCGGCCGGCGCCGCCGCCGCCCAGCGGCCCGACACTCGAGCAGGTCATCGCCAAGGTGCGCGACAACAGCGTTGGGCCGCACGAGGTCGACTTCCTGGAGAAGCGCGCCGCCGCCAAAGACCCGCGCGCCGTCGAGGTGCTGGCCTGGTGCAAGCTCAACGGCATCGGCATGCCGGCGGACCCGGTCGCGGCGTTCTGGCTCTACCGCCAGGCTGCCGAGCTCGGTGTCGTCAACGCGCGGCAGAACCAGATCGCGATCTATGAGAGCCGGCTCACCCCCGACCAGCGCCAGCAGGTGCTGCAGCGCGAGCAGAGCCAATGATCGCGTCCGAGCCATGCTATCCTTCCGTCGTCCCGCCATCCCGCCAGTCTGACAGCGACAGCTAAACGGCTTATTAACCCTGCGCCGGTTGCCCCGCCGGCGGGGGCGCGGCTATCCTCGCCGCCGCCATGGCCGATGACGATCCCTCCCCGCCGCCGCCCGAGAGCGCCGAGACCTTGCTGGCGGCGCTGCGCCGGCTCGACGACGAAGGCCGGCTCGAGATCCGCATCGAGCCGCGCCACCTCACCCATATCGACAGCCCCGTCGCCTCCGAGGCCGACGGCAATATCTGGATCTATGGCTTCCTCGCGCTCGCCGTGGGGCTGGCGCTGTGGCGGGGCCTCGTCCCCGGCCTCGCGATGCTGGGGCTGGGCATTGCCGTCTACCTCACCCTCGGCCGCGCCTATATGCATCGCCGCATCGAGCGCCGGGTGCGCGAAAAGGCGCTGGCCAGCGTCGAGACCTGGCGCAAGCTCTGGCGCTTCCGCGGGCTGACGCTCACGGCCAAGGACCGGCCCGGCCTTGCCGACTGCGCCTCGCCCGACGGCAATTGGATGGCTTTCATCCGCGCGCTGAGCTGAGCTGAACGGCTTCGCCTTGCCGGCGGCTTTTGCTAGGCTCTTTGCCGGGAGACAACAAGGTCGGAAGACCCGAGGCTTTGGGAGGCAGGAATGTACGGCTTGATGCAGGACCGGCCGCTGCTGATCTCGTCGCTGATCAGCTTCGCCGATCGCTTTCACGGCGGCACCGAGATCGTCTCGCGCATGATCGAGGGGCCGATCCACCGCTATACCTATCGTGACGCTCATAAGCGGGCGCGCCAGCTCGCACAGGCCTTGCAGCGCCTGGGGGTCAAGGAAGCCGACCGCATCGGCACGCTGGCATGGAACAGCTTCCGCCATTTCGAGATCTATTACGCCGTCTCCGGCATGGGCGCGGTCTGCCACACCATCAACCCGCGCCTTTTCGCCGAGCAGATCGTCTATATCGTCAACCACGCCGAAGATCAGTATGTCTTCTTCGACCTGACCTTCGCGCCGCTGGTTGCCAAGCTCAAGCCACATTGCCCCACGGTGCGCGGCTGGGTGGCGATGACCGACCGCGCGCATCTGCCGAAGGATGTGCCGGACGCGCTCTGTTTCGAGGAACTGGTGGCGGCCGAGAGCGGCGATTTTGACTGGCCAGCGCTCGATGAGGACGCCGCCTCCTCGCTCTGCTACACCTCGGGCACGACGGGCAACCCCAAGGGCGTGCTCTACTCGCACCGTTCGACCGTGCTGCATTCCTACGCCGCGGCGCTGCCTGATGCGATGAAGCTCTCGGCGCAAGACGTGGTGCTGCCGGTGGTGCCAATGTTCCACGCCAATGCCTGGGGCCTCGCCTATGCCTGCCCGCTGGTCGGCGCCAAGCTGGTCTTCCCCGGCGCCGGGCTCGACGGCAAGAGCCTCTTCGAGTTGTTCGAGGGCGAGAAGGTGACCTTCAGCGGCGGCGTCCCCACCGTATGGCTCGCCCTCTTGCAGTTCATGGCCGAGACCAATCACCGCTTCACCACCTTGAAGCGTACGGTGATCGGCGGCTCGGCCTGCGCGCCGGCGATGATCCGGGCCTTCGAGGCCGAGCATGGCGTCGAGGTGCTGCATGCGTGGGGCATGACCGAGATGAGCCCTCTGGGCACCGTCTGCCAGCTCAAGGCGACGCATCAGGGCAAGAGCCTCGAAGACCGGCTCGCGGTCAAGAGCAAGCAAGGCCGCGCCATCTTCGGCGTCGACCTCAAGATTGTCGACAGCGCCGGCAAGGATTTGCCCTGGGACGGCAAGGCGTTCGGCGATCTCTTGGTGCGCGGGCCCTGGATCGCCCGAAGCTACTTCAAGGGCGAAGGCGGCGACCCCTTGCGCGACGGCTGGTTCCCCACCGGCGATGTCGCCACCATCGACCCCGAGGGCTACATCCAGATCACCGACCGCTCCAAGGACGTGATCAAATCGGGCGGCGAGTGGATCAGCTCGATCGAGCTCGAGAACGTCGCCATCGCGCATCCCGGCGTGGCCGAGGCGGCGGTGATCGGCGTGCACCACCCGAAATGGGACGAGCGGCCGCTGCTCATCGTGCAGAAGAAGCCGGGCGCCGGCGTGACGCGCGAGGAGCTCTTGTCCTTCTATCAGGACAAGGTGGCGAAGTGGTGGATCCCCGACGATGTCGTCTTCGTCGAGGCGCTGCCGCATACCGCCACCGGCAAGCTGCTCAAGACCAAGCTGCGCGACGATTTCCAGCGCCACAAGCTGCCGGGTTAGACTCCGGGAAGCAGCACGACGCGGCCGATGGCCTTGCGGTCCATCAGCAGCCGCATGCCCTCGGCATAGCGCGCGAGCGGCAGGCTCGCGCAGAGATGCGGCCGCAGATGACCGTGCTCGGCATGGGCCAGCAGCGCCGCGACCGCGGCCGCGGCCAGAGGCGGCGCCTTGCGCGCGGCCTCGCCGGCGCGCACGCCCATCACGGCGCAGCTTTTCAGCAGGATGCGGTTCGCCGCCAGCGCCGGGATGGTGCCGCCGGCGAAGCCCACGACCAGGAGCCGGCCGCCCCAGGCGATGGCGCGCAGCGATTGCACCAGCACCTCGCCGCCGACGGGATCGAAGATGACATCGGCGCCGGCCCCGCCGGTGAGATGGCGCACCGCCTCGACGAAATCCTCGGCGGTGTAGTCGATGACCGCATCGGCGCCGCGGGCGCGGGCGGCGGCGAGCTTCTCGGCGCTCGACGCGGTGGCGATCACCCGCGCCCCCAGCAGCTTACCGAGCTCGACCGCGGCGAGGCCGACGCCGCCCGCCGCGCCATGCACCAGGAGGCTCTCGCCGGGGCGCAGCGCGGCGCGCTGCACCAGCGCGTGATAGGCGGTGAGCCCGGCGACGACGAAGCTCGCCCCTTCGGCGAAGCTGAAGCCCGGCGGCAGCCGCACCAGCTGCGCTGCCGGCAGCACGATCTCCTCGGCATAGCCGCCGACGCGCTGGCGGGTGATGACGCGGTCGCCGACGCGCCAGGCGGCGACATCGGGCGCGAGCTCGGCGATGGTGCCGGCGCTCTCGACGCCGGGGGTGAAGGGCAGGTCCGGCCGGTGCTGGTACTTACCCTGAATGGTGAGAATGTCGGGAAAATTGATGCCGCAGGCGTGGAGGCGGACGCGCGCCTCGCCCGCTGCAAGCGGCGCCGGCGGCAGGTCTTCGAGGCTCAGGCGCTCGGGCGGCCCGAGTGCCCGGCAAAGGACGGCAAGGGGCATGGTGGCCTTATCCGTTCGGGGCAAAGGACGTAGCAAAAACCGGCAAAAGATTAACCGATCGCTGCCGCCGCCTTAAGCCCGAGTTAACCATGCTGCGCCAGGATGACTGCGGTTGGACGGGCTGCGCGTCCTGGCGGTTGCGGACACTTGCCGCACACCGCCGTTAGCGGTATTGGAGAGTGGCGGAGGACGATGCCATGCGCATCCTCGCGAAAGCATCAGGGATCAAATACTCTCCGATCGTTGTCTTGGTGCTGGCGCTCGCGGTCCTGAGCGTGATCGGAGAGCGGGCATTGCTGCGCGGCGCGCGCGGCGCCCGCGGCGCCGCCACCGTCGCAACCAACGTCGCCGACACCCTGCGCCTCCAGGTCGAGCCGGCCATCTTCATTGGCGGCCTCGTCGTCTCGCGCAACCGCCATATCATCGCCGGCGCGGCCATGGGCTGCGCCACGGGGGCGGCGACGGGCGCGGGCGCGGCAGCGCTGGCAGGCGTCCTCACCGGCGGGCTCGGCTGGGCGGCAATCCCGCCGGCGGCAGGCATCGGCTGCCTCGTTGGTGCCGGCGCCGGCGTCGCCGTGGCCTACCCGCTCGACAGCTGGGCGCTGGCGATGGAGTAGGGCGGCATCGGCCGCTACTTCTTGGTGGTCCGCATAACCACCCAGAGCGTGATATCCCAGGCGTTGCGGATGGCGACAAGCAGCAGCAGCACCAGCGTCGTCGCGAGCAGATCGATGCCGGCGGGCAATCGCAGCAGCAGCAGTGTTGCGGCGAGCGCGACCAGCAGGTGACAGACGAGCGGCGCCCGCGCATACCACAGCCGGTCCTCGCTCTCGATTTGCTGCAGGAAGCCGTGCTGGGCCATTTGCCGCCAGACCCAGCCGGCATAGAGCAGCCCGACCAGGCCCCAGCCGAGGAGCAGCGCGCCGAGCGACGCCCAGCTCTGCATCGGCGCGAGGACGGCAAGGCAGGTGACCAGCGCCGCGGCGAAGTTGAAGATGGTCGGGCTGAAGAAGGCGCGGATGCCCGGCCGACGCTCCTCGGTCATGTAGCCGCCGCTGATCGAGGCGGAGACGAACATGAGGCCCACCAGCGTCGCCGCGGCGGTGCCGATGAGCATGTAGAAATCGTGCCACTCCTGCATCAGCTTGGCGAGATCGAGCTCTTCCATCGGCACCTCAGCCGCATTTCCAGTCGCTGTAATAGATGACGCGCTTGCGGCCGAAGGACCAGGTGCCGTCCTGCTCTTCGGGCCGCTCGCGCAGCAGGCGCGGCTCGCGGCAGCCGACGCTTTTCAGCCGTGAGACGATGATGCGCACGCGATCGCCGGGGAGGTCGCCGTTGTAGAGCAAGGTCTGGCGGTTGAGGAACAGCACGAGAAAATCCTGCCCGCCCGAATGGCTCGGCAGCAGCTCGACGGTGTCGTCGCTGGCCTCGCCGGCGCTCTTCTGCGCGCAGCCCTGCAGCAGCATGGCGACGAGGAAAACGGCGAGCGCTTTCGGCATGCGGCATCCTGCGGTGGTCGATCGCGCGGCAGAGTAGCCCGGATTTCTTCTCCAGGCACGCGCTGCGCCGCCGCCGCCAGCAGGGATTCTTCGACCGCGGCGCGAACTTCGGCCGCCTGCGGCCGTTCCCGTGGAGCGAGTGTCCGCGGCGAGGAGGAAGATATGCGCTCCGCTCTATGGCTGCTCATCGGCGTCGTCGCCATCGCCGCCCCGCTGCCGGTCGAAGCCGCGCCTTTTGCCGCGCCGCGCAGCGAGGTGGGGCCGGCACCCGCCATAGTCCAGATCGACAGGCGTTGCGGGCGCGGGCGTCATTATGTGCCGCGCCACCGTCGCGCCCGCGACGGCCGGATCATCCGCGGCCATTGCGCGCCCAACCATCGCTGAGCTGGGCGCGGGAGGAGGCGATGACCCGCGCCAGCGACGATCCCGTGCTGATCCTCGACGCGATGGTCTATGTCGAGGCGGTCCACATGGCGCTGGCGGCCGAGAACACCGCGCCGCCGCCCGGCGTCGAGGGGCGCGTGGTCGCGGCCATCCTCGCCGATCCCGCGCTCGCCGCCTATGTGCGGCAATGGGCGCAGGCGCGGCCCGTGCTCGAGGCCAGCCTCGAGCCGCCGGCACTGCCGCCGATCGACGACAGCTATCGCCGCGTCCGCGACCTGCTGCTGGCGGCGGAATCCACCGCGCGCTGAGCGGCGATCGGCTCAGGCACAGGCGATGGTGCGGTTTTCCTTGCAGAGCCGGTCGCGTCCCCGCCACAGCTCGAAGGCGCGGTAGCGCTGCTCGACAAAGCGCTCGCGGGCAATCGCGACGGCATCATCGTCGGACGCCGCTTCGATGTCCTCGGATTTGACGATCTTGCCGCTTCCGTCGAGGAAATAGCAGCGATAGTGAGCCATGGGCCCCTCCTGCCGGCTCAACAACCTGCACGAACCGTTCAACCTGAACGATCATGCTTGAATATGGTTGCAGGTCAAACTGCCTGAGGGCGCCGTTATGCCTTCCCCTTTTTTTGTCACAGGCCCGGAACCTTTGCGCCGGGCGGCGCGCTAGCGGCCGCGGCGCGACGGCGGGGCAGCGGCGATGGCGTCCTCAACGAGGCGGGTCGCTGCGGCGATCGCCTGCTCGCGACTCAGCGCCTCCGTCAGCTCTGCGCGCGTCATCGCGGCGTCGGGCGGGCGGATATAGATGCGCCAGCCCGGCGCGCGATGTAGCAGGGTGATGGTGTAGCCCTTGTGCTCGATGCTTTCTGCCATCCGCCGGTGCCCGTCTGCCGATTGCCGCGCGTCGGGCCGCCGCTCCCGGTCGGCGTTCACGACCGGGGCAGCAGCAGCTCGATCAGGATGATGTTGCCGGTGATGCCGCCGTCAGACAATGACATTGCGCCGGCGGGTGGGATGGTGCCGGGTGAGGGGATTGAACCCCCGATTTTCGAAGTCGAGCGGCTCGCTCGGAAAGCGCGAGATGCGGCGCCGTCGGCGAGTGCAGCGAAACGAAAACGCCGATAGAACCGTGAGGTTAAATCGGCGCGCTCTCCTGAAGGAGCACGCTGCGAAGGATTATTTCTTTATTCCTTAGGGTCTAAGCATATTTTCTTCACTTTTTGGGTCAAAGGATGCGAGGACGTTCAATTTCCCTTGGATGCTACCCATGGACGCTGCTTCGCTGCTCCGCCAGGCCGAGAAGTACCGTTCTCTTGCGAAGGGGATCAACGACCAGCGGACCCTCGCCATGCTCGAGCAGATGGCGTGCGAGCTTGAGGACCGCGCAATGATGGCTGAAGGAAAAGCGGTGCGGCAGCGTGCCGCCCCGACGCATCTTCGGCGGAAGCGGGGGTGATCTCCCTTTCCGAATTGGCCTGGGTTCCCTAGCGCGGTGCCGCCTCAACGGCGCGGCCGGATCGACTGCCGATGCCGGCGGCGTTCCGTGCGGTCGGCATAGCCCACTCAAATCTGAGCGCCTCCGCATCGAACTCTTCAGCGATGCGGAGCAGCTCGTCCGCCACGCGCCTGCTTAAGGCGCCTTCGGCGAGAAGCCTACAATGTCGAGCTCGAACGCGGCTATGGACGGCTTCACTCATGCGCAACCCTCGACTGACGCCAGCCATTAGACAGGAGCGGTTGCCCAACCGAAAGTGGCTTTAAAATGTCAGTTCCCGCGCATTTGGTGGGAGAATCACCGGCGGGAACGCCCGATTCGGCGGTGCGCCGCCGGCATGGATGATGACGGGCCGTACGCAATCGCCGCGATCGAGCAACTTCGGCGCAGCCCTCAGCCGTAGAGGGCGCTGCGCGGCCCGGCGAAGTGCATGTGAATGGCAAGGCAGCGATGATAGATCGTTGGCTCCTGTCGCCTGAACAGCCGACGAAGCCAGGAAGGGCGTCGGCCACCAGCGGCAAGCTGCTGCCGAGGTGTTCCGTTTAGGCGCAATGGCACGATGGACGGGCTCAACCGAAAGATTCCATCAGTAGCGCGCATGGCGGCCTCCGTTCGGGTACTGGCGGACACATCCGCAACGCTCGATTCAACGTCGCAAGGCAAGTGATTGTTCCAACCAAAGAGCGATTATCTCTGGCGTCAATCACCTTTCCGTGTTGCTCTGGCGTCGTCGCCCAATCAGATCTCGACTATGCCTTGGCTGAGGATGACCGCCACGGCCTGCTTGGTCGCAGGGAGCTCGTCCATGCTCTTGCCGCCCTTGGCGCTTCCGGCCCGAGCTAGTGCCGTCTTGGCCTTCTCCAGACGATGAGCGCGGCGCTCCGGAGAGAGCTTGAACATCCGCTCCGCTTCTCGAACGATCCGACCATTGCTGGCCTCGAACTTGCGCGTTCCGATCGTCAATGTCGGCATGGATCTGTCCTCGCTGTTATGCGCCTCTAGGGCGGCGCGAGGGTCACGGGTTCGCGGCGCAGCACGAGCCCGAGGCACCGGCCGGGCGTCAGCGGGCCATAGCGTGCGTCGAGCAGCGTGTCGATCAGGCTGTCGGAGAGCGCGGCGGTCAGAGCTGCCGCGGCGCCGCCGTTGCGCGTCGCCTGCTGCCGCGCCTCGACGCGCAGCATGCCGCAGGGGCTGACTGTGCCGTATTGAAACAGAAGGACGCCGGCGCCGACCACGATCACGACGGCGAGAATGCGAATCC
>JBKQTR010000327.1:0-13986 GCA_052143095.1 Allostellaceae bacterium | reverse complement strand
GCAGCTTTTCCGGCGCGTATTGCGAGAAGTGGTGGTTCTGCCCGGCCATCGGCCCGAGCCCGCCCATCTGCCAGAACAGCCATTGCAGCACGTCGAAGCGGCCGCGCAAATCCTTGGGCAGGAATTTGCCGGTCTTCTCCGCGAGATAGACCAGGATCGCGCCGGATTCGAAGACGCTGACCGGGGCGCCGCCGCCGGGCGGATCGACGTCGACCATCGCTGGCATGCGGTTGTTGGGCGAAATCTTCAGGAAGTCGGGCTTGAATTGCTCGCCGGCGCTGATGTTGACCGGCAGGATGCGATAAGCCAGCCGGCTTTCCTCGAGGAAGATCGTTATCTTGTGGCCGTTCGGGGTCGTCCAATAGTAAAGGTCGATCATCGCTTGGCGCCTTTCCTTTTCCGCGTTGGCCGGTCGAGCAGGGCGAGCGCGGGGCGCGCCACACCCTCCAGCAAAGCCCGGCTCGGCTGCGAGCGGGCAAGCACGCGGATGCCCAGCATCACGCCGAGCAGCAGGCGTGCCATGTCCTTTGGGTCACGGTCCGGCGGCACGGACCCTTCCGCCTGCGCCGCCGAAATCGAGCGGCGGAAGAATGCCTCTATCTCGCCCAGCCGACGCGCGACCTCCGCCCCGAGCTCCGGGTCGTGCGGCGCGACCTCGAGAGCCGAATTCACGATTAGGCAGCCGCGCCGGTCCCGATCGTCCAGCGAGCGTTCGATGATCTCGGTGACAAAGGCGCGAATGGCCTCTTTCGGCGGGAGCGTCGATTCCAGCCGTGCGATGCGCGCGCGCGGCGAACGCTCGGCGTAGCGCTCCAACGCCTGTCGAAAGAGCGAGCGCTTGTCTCCGAACGCGTTGTAAAGGCTTGTGCCGGTTATGCCCATGCGGGCGGCGAGATCGCGCACCGAGGTCGCTTCGTAGCCGTCTCGCCAGAAACAATCCATCGCCGCGTCGAGCACCGTCGCCTCGTCAAATTCTCTCGGTCTCGCCATCGCCGACGCTTCCTGCCGTCTTCCTCACTCCAGTCTACACAATTTTGTATCGATCGCTACAAAAATCGCCTATCATCGTCGGAGCATGAACGCCGACAATCGGGCAAATGGCCTTTTGGGCGAGCCGAGCCTGGCGGATGCCCTGGCCGATCCAGTCGTGCGAGCGATGATGACAGCCGACAAGGTCGATGCAGCATCGCTTGCGTCGATTGCGCGACCTGGCTCTGAAGATAAAGTCGAGCCGAGTGAACCAAGGGAGAGTCGGTCGACCGACGGAGACGTGAGGAGTCTCGTGACCTAGCGGCGGAGGGAGCTTCATGGAAGGCATCAAGGCACTCGCCTTCGATACCGGCGGCACCGTTCTCGATTGGCATTCTGGCGTCGCTCAGGCATTTGCCGACGCGGGCGGCCGCCACGGCGTTGACCGAGATTGGCACGAGATCACCAACGACTATCGCCGTCGCTCGCTGCAGCGGATGCTTGGCTGCGTCAATCCCGGCTTCAACATCGACGATGTGCACCGCGAGATGCTCGACGCCGTCATCATCCGACACGATCTCACGATGTTCTCGATCGAGGATCGCGATCGCATCGCGCGCCGCTGGCACGAGCTTGACGCGTGGCCGGATTTTTCGCCGGCGCTCCAGCGGCTTCGCAAGCGCTACGTCGTCGTCTCTTTCACGATCCTCAGTGTCTCGCTGGTTGTCGATGTCTCGCGAAAGAACGGCCTCGATTGGGATTGTGTCATCTCATGCGAGATGCTGGATGTCTATAAGACCCTCCCGGCGTCTTATCAGCGGGCAGCGGGGCTCTTGGCCCTCCGTCCGAGCGCGATTCTTATGGTCGCCTGCCACAACTTCGATCTGATCGCCGCCAAACAACAGGGATATCGGACCGCCTTCGTCCGACGGCCGACCGAATGGGGACCCGCGGGTCCTCCGGACCCGGTGCCGCATCCGACGATTGACGTGGTCGCCGCCGACTTTTCGGATCTCGCTTCCCAACTCGGCGCTTAGTCGAAGGGCCAAGGGGCGATCCCGTCCCCGCGGTTGGCGAAACCGACACGACCGGCGAGAGTGCCGAATACCGGACGCGGGAGGCCCGGCGATCCGCGTCGGCTCAGCCGATTTCATCGAGCCCTCGCGCCGCGAGCGGCCCGGGCTCCATTCCCTCGCCGAGAACGCGGAGGATCACCGCGCCCGGGGTGCCGTCTTCCAACGCGCCGGAAATGTAGTAGAGCACGTGTGATGCCGCGCCCCGCCTACCCGCGGCGATCTCGATATGGAAGGACCGCACACCCTGCCCCAGCTCGTCGCGCCTGCGCGAGCTCGGGCGCAGGGGATTTTCCCCAACCAGCTGGCCGGCTTTGTCGATGAACGCCCAATAGGCCTCGAACTGCCGCGGGCCGAATTCCCGATGGGTGTAGGTCAGGATCTCGTCGATATCGGCATCCGCGAGCTCGGTGAGGCGGTACGTCCGGCCGCTCACGCCTTTGGTTTGGACCGCTCGCGAACGGCGGCGGCGATGTCGGCGACCGACCGCGGCGAAAGGCGTCCGGCCTGCGCCTGCTCGAGGCCGCGGCCGACCTCGCGCCGGAGAATAGCCGCCTTTTCCTCGCGCGTGGCCTTGTCGCGCAGCAGTCGGCGCAGCCCGTCGCGAACCACCTCGCTGGCGGTGCCATAGTGTCCGGATGCCACCTCCTCCTCGACGAAGGCAACAAGCTCGGCGGACAGGCTGACGTTCATGGTCGGCATCGGCGGCTCCATACCCGCAGAGACCATAAGTCAATGGCAAAATTTGTCAATGTCGGGGCCGGCCCGGCCTTGACTTCGATAGTCTCACGATATATCTTATATTTCGTTATATCGAAACAGTATCGAGGCTATCATGCGTCACAGACACAATCACGACCACGACCACGACGACGACCGGGAGAGCGACCGCGGCGAGCGCCGCCACGCCCGCGGCTTCGGCGAGGAGTTCGGCTTCCGCCATCGCGGCCATGGCCGCGGCCGCCACGGCATGCGCGGCCGCATCTTCGACCATGGCGATCTGCGCTATTTGCTGCTGCATCTCATCGCCGAGAAGCCGCGCCACGGCTACGAGCTCATCAAGGCGATCGAGGAGAAGTTCGGCGGCATGTACAGCCCGAGTCCGGGCGTCATCTACCCGACGCTCACCTTGCTCGAGGAGCTCGGCCATATCCGTCCCGCCGAGGGCGATGGCACCAAGAAGGCCTACGCCGTCACCGAGGAGGGCACCGCCTTCCTCGCCGCCAACCGCGCCGCGCTCGATCAGGTGCTGGAGCGCATGGCGGCGGCGGCGGCGGCCTTTGGCGGCGGCCCGGCGCCGGAGATCCTGCGCGCCATGCACAATCTCCGCCTCGCCTTGCGCATCCGCCTCGGCCGCGGCCCGCTCGACGCCGCCGAGGTGCGCGCCGTCACCGAGATCCTCGACCGCGCCGCGGCCGAAGTTGAACGGCGATAAGCTCTCGCTAAGGGGTGCAGCAGTACTTTACCTGACGCCGCGGCCGGGCGCTGATAGACTCGTCGGTCAAGGAGATGCACCCATGATGCGCTGGCGGATCGGCGACGTCACGGTCACCAAGATCGTCGAGCTCGAGGCGGTGGGCGGCAGCCGTTTCATCCTGCCGCAGGCGACGCGCGAGGCGGTGCTGCCGATCTCCTGGCTGCAGCCGCATTTCGCCGATGCCGAAGGCCGCCTCAAGATGAGCGTCCACGCTTTGGTGGTGGAGGCGAGGGGCCGCCGCGTCATCGTCGACACCTGCATCGGCAATGACAAGCAGCAGCGCGCCATCCCCGGCTGG
This sequence comes from Allostellaceae bacterium, assembly GCA_052143095.1. Lineage (GTDB taxonomy): Bacteria > Pseudomonadota > Alphaproteobacteria > ATCC43930 > CGMCC-115725 > DAHUYF01. The sequence continues at coordinate 10,169 of JBKQTR010000327.1, read as the reverse complement.
AACGGGCTGCACACCGCGTTTCTCGCCGACCTCGCGCTGGCGGGATATCCGCGCGACGCCATCGACACCGTGCTCTGCACCCATCTCCATGTCGATCATGTCGGCTGGAACACCATGATGGTCGGCGGCGCCTGGGTCCCGACATTTCCCCGCGCGCGCTATCTCATGGGGCGCACCGAGTTCGAGCATTGGCAGACGCAGCAGGACAATGCGACCCAGCGCGCCGTCTTCGCGGATTCGGTGGCGCCGGTCTTCGATGCCGGCCTCGTCGATCTCGTCGCCACCGATCACCGGATCTCCGACGAGCTCAGCCTGGTGCCGACGCTCGGCCACACGCCGGGCCATGTCAGCCTGCGCATCGTCTCGCGCGGCGAGGAGGCGCTGATCACCGGCGACTTCCTCCACCATCCGTGCCAGATGGCGCGGCTCGACTGGTCGTCAGCCGCCGATCACGATCCCGCTCTCGCCGAGCGCACCAGGCGCCAGATGTTCGAGCGTCTCGCCGACACGCCGGTGCTGGTCATCGGCACGCATTTCGCCGGCGCCACCGCCGGCCGCGTGCGGCGCGACGGCGACGCCTACCGCCTCGACGTCTAGGCGCCGCAGCGCACCCCGCACCGATCGCCTTGCCCGCGAAAGCGGGCATCCAGGGGCCTCAGATGCAATGAGCTTGCGCGCTATGGCGTGCACACATCTCTGCCCCTCCCCCCTTGAGGTCTCAAGGTGGGAGGGGCTGCGCAGCAGCTGCGAGTAGCGTGCATGCCGTAACGCTTTCGCGGGGACGGCGGAATAAGTAGCGGGAACCGCAGCGTTTTTCGGGATATCTACATACCGTAGCGCGGCGCCGGCCTCACCAGGCGAGCTCCAGGATCTCCAGGATGTCGTCGGCGGATTTGATCGGCCGCGGATTGGCGCGCACCGGCGGGTCGTGCATGGTGTGCTCGGCGATGGCGCGGAGATCCTCGCGCCTGATGCCGACATCGCGCAGCTTGCCGGGCAGGCCGAGGCTCGCGATGAGGCTCGCCACCAGCTCGCCCGCCGGCCGTTCGGGCGCGCCCATCAGCGCGCTCACCAGGCGCTGGCGCTCGGCGGTGACCGGGCGGTTCCAGGCGAGCGCCGCCGGCAGCGTCAGGCACGAGGTGATGCCGTGCGGGATGCCGTAGGAGCCGCCGAGCGTGTGGCCGATGGCGTGGCTCACCGCGGTGCCGACCCCCGAGGCGGCGCCGGTGATCGAGAGCCACATGCCGAGCTGGCCCTCAAGCCGCGGCGCCAGCGCCTCGGGCTCGCGCTTGATCGCCGGCAGCGCCCGGCTGAGCAGCCGCAGCGCCTCGCCGCCGGTGGCGTCGGAGTAGGGGTTGGTCTCGAGCATGCACAGCCGCTCGACGGCATGGTCGACCGCCTTCATGCCGGTCGACAGCAGCAGCTCCAGCGGCGTCGCCAGCGTCGCCGCCGGGTCGAGCACCACCGTCTGCGGCGTGAACAGCGGATGGCCGTAAAGCTCCTTGACCCGCCGCCGGGTGTCGCTCACCCCGGCGATATAGGTGAATTCCGCCGCCGAATAGGTCGTCGGCACGGCGATCATGCGGATCGCGTTCTCGAGGCCGGGCGGCCGCCGGCTGGGATCGATGCCGCGCGCGCCGCGATGAGCATCGAGCGCATCGACATCGCGGAGCCCGTGCCAGAGCGCCAGCAGCATCACCTTGGTGGCGTCGATCACGGAACCGCCGCCGACCGCGACCAGCAGATCGGCCTCGGCCGCCCGCGCCGCGCCGGCGCCGGCGATCACCGCGTCGCGCGGCGAATGCGCGCTGATGCCGGCATAGGTTCCGGCATGGCGCCCGCCCAGCGCGCCGGCAACGGCGGCGGCGAGCCCGCTTGGGCCCCCGAGCGAGCGGGTGGTGGTGAGGAAGACGCGGGCGGCGCCGGCTGCCGCCGCCTCCTCGGCCACCGCCACCGCGGCGGGCTTGCCATAGATCACGCGCTCCTGCAGGAAATAGCGATGCGTGCCGCTGAGCATGGGCGCCTCCCTGCGATGATGGTGGCGCAATTCCGGCAAAAGTCGAGCCCCGCCTGCGCCCGGGCCCGCCGCAGCCGCGTCTCGACAAAGCGCCGGCAGAGGGCCTAGGATTTGCCGTCCTGACGCGAGAACGGCCGGAACAAGGCCACCCGCAGGATCAGGAGGAGGTCATGCTCGGAGGAGCCTCCATAACCGTCAGGTCGCTTGCCGACACGCACGGGCTGGTGACGCGCCCGGGGACGCGGATCTGGGCGTCGAGCGACGCGCTCGGCTGGCGCTCGGTCTTCGCCACCACCCAGCGCGAGGCGCCGTTCGAAGGCTGGTTCCGGCCGGTCCCCGACCACCTCGTCGTCGTCCATTTGAGCGGTCCCGTGCGCGTCTGCCGCACGCTGGCGGGGCGCCAGGAGAGCCGGCTCATCCCGCCCGGCGGCGCCTTCATCATGCCCGGCGGCGTCGATTTCGGCGTCCGGCTCGAGGCCGAGCTCGACACCGTGCATTTCTACCTGCGCCGCGCCATCGTCGACGAGATCGCCGGCGATTTCGCCGCTGCCGGCGCGGCGGCGGAGATCATTCCAGGGCTCGGCACGCTCGACCCGCTGCTCGAGCAGATCGCCTTGAGCCTGCGCGAGCAGCTCCACGACGCCGCGCCCGCGGCCGCGCTCTATGTCGACCATCTCGCCCGCGCCGCGGCGGCGCGCCTGCTGCAGGCGCATTCGACGGCGCGGCCCGGCGGTGCGGCGGAGGCACAGAAATCCGGGCTGAGCGAGCGCCAGCTCAGGCGCGCCGTGGACTACCTCGAGAGCCATCTCGACCGCGATCCCAGCCTGCCGGAGCTCGCGGCGGTGACCGGCCTCAGCCCGGTCTATTTCGCGCGCCAGTTCAAGCGCGCCACCGGCCTGCCGCCGCATCAATACCTGATGCGCCGCCGGCTCGACCGCGCCAAGCGCCTGCTCGGGACCAGCGACCAGCCGATCTCGGCGATCGCCGTCGATTGCGGCTTCTGCCATCAGGAGCATCTGACGCGGCTCTTCCGCCGGCATTGCGGCACGACGCCGGGCGCCTACCGGGCCAAGCTGCGGCATTAGTCGATCGTTTCGTGCAGGGTTTTGTTCGGCTTCGTGCAGGCCCCGGCGGCGCCGCTGCGGCTAGGCTCGCCGATGGATATGCGCATGGCTCGCCGCGGAACAGAGGAGCGCTTGGCATGACGGATGTGAAGACCGTCTTCGGCTCGCTGCACAACTATCAGAAGGGCGGGGTCGAGATCATCGACGACGATCCCAAGAACTACGTCTTCTCCAACGTCTTCGAGGTGGCGGAAAAGGCGAAGCCCTATGAGCGCGTCGCCGTCGGCAAGAATTTCGAATACGTCATCGAGGCGGTGCGCGCCGAGGGCACCTCGCCCTGGTACGCCTGCGCCCATGACGAGTTCGCGCTGGTGATGGACGGCAAGGTCGAGGTGCGGCTGCTGAAGCCGGAGAAGCCCGTGGTCGCCGCCGACAAACCCGGCGCCATCGCGCTGGCCGCCGCGCCGGCGGGGCGCAAGATGGGGCGCGTCGTCGCCGGCCGCGGCCACATGACCTTGCTGCCCAAGGGCTCGGCCTATCAGTTCCATGCCGACCAGGCATCGGTGGTGACCATCCAGACCGTCCAAGGCGACGTCACGATCGAGCGCTGGGCGGATATCTGCCAGACGAAATAAGGATCTCAGCCATGGCCAAAGCATTCGCCGTCGACGCCTCGGAGCCGGACAACTACTACGGCTACCGCCGCTTCAAGAAGGGCAAGTTCGAGTTCCGCCGCGACGAGTATTTCGTGCATATCCGCTGGCCCAAGGGCACGCACACCATGGCGGCGGACGTCTTCCTGCGCGCGCTGCAGCGCGACATCGCCTGGAACTTCTTCTATGGCACGGTCAATTTCGACGGCGTGTTCGGCACCATGAACCATTACGGCACGGTCGACATGTTCGCCGGCCGCTTCAACGACGCCTATCGCAAGGCCGCGCGCGACTACAACGAGACCTATCCGTCCGACGAACTGATGGCGACGTTCAAGGCCATGCTCGACGACTGGACCAACCGCGGCTACGACCCCTTCGCCGCGCCCGAGGAGACCAAGCACCCCTATGGCCGCAAGGACGGCGACAACAAGAGCGCGATCGAGCGCCTGCGCATCACCGCCAAGCGCATGGTCGGGCTGCCCGGCGACAGCCCCGTGCGCAGCGACGCCGGAGGCTATCCCGTCAACCGCCATTTCGCCGACGTGGCGCAGGACCAGCCGGAGGTCCATGCCGAGCCGGGCTTCGAGAGCGAGGTCTCGGCCTTCAACCTCTTCGCTTATCTCTCGCGCTCCGACGTCACCTGGAATCCCTCGGTATGCTCGGTGGTGAAGGACAGCCTCTACTGCCCGACCTCGGAGGAATTCATCCTGCCGGTCGAGCACGGCAACGACCGCGTCGAGTGGTTCATGCAGCTCTCCGACGAGATCATCTGGGAGATCAAGCACAAGGAGACCGGCGCGCCGCGCGCGCGCGTCGTCTGCCGCGCCGGCGACATCTGCGCCATGCCGGCGGATATCCGGCATCAGGGCTTCTCGCCCAAGCGCTCGATGCTGCTGGTCTGGGAGAACAACTCCAATGCCATCCCCGACCTCATCCAGAGCGGCAAGGCGCCGGTCGTGCCGGTGATCTTCTGAGGCGCCGCGTGGCGTACCAGACCCGGCTGTTCATCGGCGGCAAATTCGTCGACGCCGCGGACAGCGCGACCTTCGCGACGCTCAACCCTCATGACGGCTCGGTGCTGGCCGAGGTGGCGGAGGGCAAACCGGCGGATATCGACCGCGCCGTCGCCGCCGCTGCCGCCGCCTTCCCGAAATGGAGCCGCATGGCGGCGGCCGAGCGCGGCCGCATCCTGCTGCGCCTTGCCGATCTCATCGAGCAGAACCTGGACGCGCTGGCGCGGCTGGAGACGCTCGATACCGGTCATCCGCTGCGCGATTCCCGCGGCCTCGACGTGCCACGCACCGCGGCGACGTTCCGCTATTTCGGCGGCATGGCCGACAAGCTGCAAGGCAGCGTCGTGCCGGTCGAGCCGGGCTTTCTCAACTATGTTCTGCGCGAGCCGCTGGGCGTCGTCGGTCAGATCGTGCCGTGGAACTTCCCGCTGATGTTCACCTCGTGGAAGATGGGCCCGGCGCTGGCGGCGGGCAACACGGTGGTGCTGAAGCCGGCCGAGCTCACGCCGCTCAGCACGCTCAGGATCGCCGAGCTGATGGCGGAGGCGGGCATGCCCGAGGGCGTCGTCAACATCGTGCCGGGCTACGGCGCCACCGCCGGCCAGCATCTTGCCGAGCATCCCGGCGTCGCCAAGATCGCGTTTACCGGCTCGACCGCCACCGGCCGCAAGATCGTCGCCGCATCGGCGGGAAACCTCAAGCGCGTGCAGCTCGAGCTCGGCGGCAAAGGCGCCAACATCGTCTTCGACGATGCCGAGCTCAAGCCCGCGATCAACGGCGCCGCCTTCGCCATCTTCCACAACCAGGGCCAGGCCTGCATCGCCGGCTCGCGGCTGCTGCTGCACGAGCGCATCGCCGACCGCTTTCTCGAGGGATTCTTGGCGCTGGCGCGCTCGATCCGGCTCGGCGACCCGCTCGATCCCGCCACCGAGATGGGCCCGCTCACCTCCGCCGGCCATCGCGACCGCGTGCTCAGTTATTGCGAGATCGCGCGTCAGGAGGGCGGCGAGATCCTCACCGGCGGCAAGCCGCCCGCCGATCCCGCGCTCGCCCGGGGTTATTACGTCGAGCCCACCGTGGTGCGGGCGCAGCCGCAGGACCGCGTGTGCATGGAGGAGGTGTTCGGCCCCTTCGTCTCGGTCTCGACCTTCCGCGACGAGGATGAGGTGCTGCGCATCGCCGACGCCACGCCTTACGGGCTCGGTGGCGGCCTCTGGACGACGAACCTCGCGCGCGCCCATCGCGTGGCGCAGCACCTGCAGGCTGGCATGGTCTGGATCAACAGCTACAAGCGCGTCAATCCCGGCTCGCCCTTCGGCGGCGTCAAGGCCTCGGGCTATGGCCGCGAGATGGGGTTCGAGGCGATGCGCGACTACACCGAAGCGAAGTCCGTCTGGGTCAATGTCGACGCCGCGATACCGCCTTGGTATCCGCGCTAGCGAGCATCGGGAGGAGGACATGGCGCTCAACGGCAACATTCGGCGTTGCGTCGGCCGTCTCGATCGCGGCGACGCCGATACCGCGCGCTATCCCTGGCAATAGCGCCGCCGACACAACAAGCCAGGCACATTCAGGGAGGAGAGGAAAAACCATGACGACGAGACAAGCGCCGGTCACGCGCCGGCGGGTGATGCAGGCGGGCGGCGCCGTCGCCGCCACCGCCGCGCTGGGATTTCCCGCGATCGCGCAGGCGAAATCGTTCAAGCTCGGCTATGTCAGCCCGCAGACCGGACCGCTGGCGCCGTTCGGCGAGGCCGACAGCTTCGTGCTGGCGAGCGTGCGCGAGACCTTTAGGAGCGGCGTCAAGATCGGCGCCAACACCGTGCCGGTCGAAATCGTCGTCAAGGACAGTCAATCGAATCCGAACCGCGCCGCCGAGGTCGCCGCCGACCTCATCAACAAGGACAAGATCGATCTCATGCTGGTCGCCTCGACGCCGGAGACGACCAACCCGGTCTCCGACCAGTGCGAGGTGAACGAGGTGCCCTGCGTCTCCTCGGTGGCGCCGTGGCAGCCTTGGTTCTTCGCCCGCGGCGGCAAGCCCGACACCGGCTTCAAATACACCTATCATTTCTTCTGGGGGCTCGAGGACGTCATCGCCGTCTTCACCGACATGTGGGGCCAGCTCGCCAGCGACAAGGTGGTGGGCGGGCTCTTCCCCAATGACGGCGACGGCAATGCCTGGGGCGACAAGAAGCTGGGATTCCCGCCGGTGCTGGAGCAGAAGGGCTACAAGCTCATCGATCCCGGCCGCTTCCAGAACCTCACCGACAATTTCTCGGCGCAGATCGCCGTCTTCAAGCAGGGCAAGGTCGAGATCGTCACCGGCGTGGTGATCCCGCCGGATTGGACCACCTTCTGGACGCAGGCGATCCAGCAGGGCTTCACGCCCAAGATCGCCTCGGTGGGCAAGGCGCTGCTCTTCCCGTCGGCGATCGAGGCGCTGGGCGACAAGGGCCAGAATCTGTCGAGCGAGGTGTGGTGGACGCCGGCCCATCCGTTCACCTCCTCGCTCACCGGCCAGAGCGCCAAGCAACTTGCCGACGCCTATACCGCCGCCACCAAGAAGCAGTGGACGCAGCCGATCGGCTTCGCCCACGCGCTGTTCGAGGTCGCCGCCGACGTAATGAAGCGCTCGCACGGCCCCGGCCAGCGCGACGCCACGCTCGCGGCGGTGCAATCGACCAAGCTCAGCAGCATCGTCGGGCCGATCGCCTGGGGCGGGCCGGGACCGTTCAAGAACGTCTCCAAGACGCCGCTGGTCGGCGGCCAGTGGCGCCGCGGCGGCGCCTTCAAGTACGATCTCGTCATCACCTCCAACGCCACCGCGCCGATGATCCCGGCCGGCGGCAAGATGGAGGCGATCGCCTGACGGCAGGGCGGGGCGGGGGGCCCTTCCCCCGCCCGCGCCCGCACGAGGCCCGTCGATGCCGCTGATCCGTCTGGACAAGGTTTCCAAGAGCTTCGGTGCGCTGGCGGTGATCGACGGCCTGTCGCTCACGCTCGGCGAGGGCGAGGCGCTCGGCATCCTCGGCCCCAACGGCGCCGGCAAGAGCACCATGTTCAACCTCATCACCGGCGATCTCCGCCCGTCCGCCGGGCGCATCCATTTCGCCGGCAGCGACATCACCGACCTTCCCGCGCATCGGCGCTGCCGCCTGGGCATCGGCCGCTCCTACCAGATCCCGCACCCTTTCGGCGGCATGAGCGTGTTCGAGAACCTGCTGGTCGCCGCCGCTTTCGGCACCGGGCGCAAGGAGGCGGCGTGCTACGGCCACTGCCTCGAGGTGCTGGAGCGCACGCGGCTGCTGGCCAAGGCCAATGTCGCCGCCGGCCGGCTCACGCTGCTCGAGCGCAAGCGGCTCGAACTGGCGCGCGCGCTGGCCACCGGCCCCAAGGCGCTGCTGCTCGACGAGATCGCCGGCGGCCTCACCGATAGCGAGTGCCAGGAGCTCATCGCCACCATCCGAGAGATCCATGCCGGCGGCGTCTCGATCATCTGGATCGAGCATGTCGTGCACGCATTGGTGGCCGTCGTCAGCCGGCTCGTCGTGATCAATTTCGGCCGCGAGATCGCCCAGGGCGCGCCCGAGGCGGTGATGGCCGATCCGGCGGTGCAGGAGATCTATCTCGGCATCGAGGCGGCATGAGCCTGCTCGAGACCAGCGGCCTCACCGCGTTCTACGGCGATTTCCAGGCGCTCTACGGCGTCGATCTCAGCATCGAGGAGGGCGAGACGGTCGCCGTCATCGGCGCCAACGGCGCCGGCAAGTCGACGCTGCTGCGCACCGTCACCGGCCTGTTGCGCGCGCCCGCCGAGCGCGTCCGCTTCGCCGGCGCGCCGATCGGCGCGCTCGCGCCGAGCCGCATCGTGCGCCTCGGCATCGCCTGGGTGCCCGAGGGGCGCCGCCGTGTCTCCTCGCTCACGGTCGAGGAGAATCTGCGGCTCGGCGGGCATTGCGGCCGCCGCGGCCCGTGGAATCTGGAGCGCGTCTACGGCCTCTTTCCGCCGCTCGCCGGCAGGCGCCACAGCCCGTCGACGGCGCTGTCGGGCGGGCAGCAGCAGATGGTAGCGATCGGCCGCGCGCTGATGGCCAATCCGCGCCTTCTGCTGTGCGACGAGATCAGCCTGGGTCTGGCGCCGATCGTCATCCGCGACATCTACCAAGCGCTCCCCGGCATCCGCGCCGAAGGCACCACGGTGCTGATTGTCGAGCAGGACACCAACCGCGCGCTCGCCGTGGCCGACCGCGTCTATTGCCTCCAGGAGGGCAAGGTGACGTTGGAAGGTGCCCCCGCCGCGCTCAGCCGCGAGCGAATCCGGCGCGCCTATTTCGGCGTCTAGCGCGATGGCCCCTTCAGCAGAAATCACCGGCGCGTTGATATCCCTCTCCGCGCGCGGCGCAGTGTTGTCTGGGGAAGGAAACGCCGTTGCAAACATGCATCGGCAGAGTCTCATTTATCGTCATGGCCGGGCTTGTCCCGGCCATCCACGCCCTTCCTGCGACGCTCGCAAGACGTGGATGCCCGGCACAAGCCCGGGCATGACGATGGTGAATTGCCGTGCACACCGCAGAGACGCGCACCCCCTCGATCGGACTTTGGTCTAGCGCGATGGCATGGGCCAACATCATCCTGCAAGGCGCGCTGCTCGGCGGGCTCTACGCGCTCTTTGCCGCCGGGCTGTCGCTGATGTTCGGCGTCATGCGGCTCGTCAACATCGCGCATGGCGACCTCATCGTGCTCTCCGCCTATTGCGCGCTGATGGTGGTGCAGGCGACCGGGCTGCCGGCGCTGCTGAGCCTCGTCCTGGTCGTGCCGCTGATGTTCGCGCTGGGCTACGCGCTGCAGCGCGGGCTCCTCAACTTCACCCTGGGCGGCGACATCCTGCCGCCGCTCCTCGTCACCTTCGGCCTCTCGGTGATGATCCAGAACGCGCTGCTCGAGGGGTTCAGCGCCGACAGCCGCCGGCTGCAAGCGGGCGCGCTCGAGACGGCGAGCCTCAAGCTCGGCGACCAGCTCTCCATCGGCTGGCTGCCCGCCATCGTCTTCGTCACCGCTGCCGTGGTCATCGCGCTGCTGGAGCTGCTGCTCTTTCGCACGCGGCTCGGCCGCGCCTTCCGCGCCACCTCCGACGATGCCGATACGGCGCAGCTCTACGGCGTCGAGATCCGCCATGTCTTCGCGCTCGCCACCGCGATCGCGCTGGCGGTGGTCTCGATCGCCGGCGTGCTGCTGGCGATCCGCACCAATTTCGACCCCAGCATCGGCCCGGCGCGGCTGCTCTACGCTTTCGAGGCGGTGATCATCGGCGGCCTCGGCAGCCTCTGGGGCACGCTGGCCGGCGGCGTCATCCTCGGCATCGCCCAGTCGGTCGGCGCCGCGCTCGATCCCGGCTGGGAGATCCTCGCCGGCCATG
>JBKQTR010000326.1:0-5105 GCA_052143095.1 Allostellaceae bacterium | reverse complement strand
CCGGTGACGCTCACCCGGCCGGTTGGCAGGTCGACGCCGACCTCGGCCTCGGGATCGAGACGCTTGATGGCGCGGGTGTGGAAGATCTTGAGACTAATGACCAGAGCGAATTTCGTCAGCAGCTCTGCCGCCCGAGCGGAACGGAGGGCCGCGGCGGCGGCGGCAGGACGATCAGCGCGATTGCCCACTCGCCCACCGCCGCCCGCCGGACGTACATACAACGATACTAAAATGATTTTTAGGCTACGTTGCCGAATTCGATCCGATCTCGCCCAGAGTGCGGCCCACGGCCAGCAGCAATTCGGACGGCCGGATCGGCTTCAGCAAAAAGGTATGCGGCTGCCGATCTTCTGGGGGCAGACTCAAACCATACCCTGTGATGATGATGGCCTTTGCCCCTCGCCCGACGGCGGCATCGGCTACGTCGCGACCGTCGCCATCCGGCAGCCGCCAATCCGTGACGACCATATCGTAGTCGACAGCGGCAACAAGCGTCAGTGCTTCCTTCGCGCTTTTTGTCGAGGCCAATTGATACCCGGCCCCGACAAGCACATGCTCCAGCAGCGGCTTCACGTCTGGATCGTCTTCCACGAGCAGAATGCGGGCCACGCGCCGCCTCCCTTGTTGTGCGGCACTGTAGAGGGTCGATGACTAACGTCGCCATTGGCCGAAAGTGGCATAAGGCAGTGTCCGGTGATCGGTTCGATCACTAGCCGACCGGCCCGGACTGCGCGCACCGGCGCAGCCTGCAAGTCATTTAGCCCAAGGTTGCGGAATTTGAGGTTGAAATTTCGGACGAAACCCGTGCGCTCGCGTTGCGGTTGAGGGGGGTGCGGGTGGCGCCCGATGCGTGTCTCATCTCGTGTTTCGAGCCGATCCTGGTGGTGGCGAGCGTCCGCTTTAGTGCTGCCGTTGTCGATCCTTCTTGCGGGCACCGTCATCACCGGCGGGCGGCAGAGCCCGCTGCCGCGAGCCGATAGAGCGGCGCCCCGGCACGCCATCACCCCGGCGGCAAGCGGCTCGACGATCGGCGACCCCGCTCGTCGGCAATCCGAAAAAGCGGCTGATCCCGAAGAGCGCCGGCGACTTCTGCTGCTCCTCATCCTTCACGGCGACGTGCATCCCTTCCGGTTCCTGAGGTAACTCCACCCGCTTGATGCTCGCAGGACGGCGTGCCGCGGCACGCTTGCTCCCCGCTAAAGCCATCGGCGAACCCGCCGAGTGGAGCGCAGCCAATCAATAAAGTGTTAGCTATCGTGTGACACGCTGGAAAATTGTTCGTCCCAGGCCGCGGTCAACCGTTTCCGAGCGGCGCATCCTGGAGAGGCACGCGGTTTGCTGCAATTGATCGCCGATCGCCGGTTGGAGACGCTCTACCGCTACTGGTTAGGGAAGCGGCGAGGGCGTTCCATGCCGTGCCGCGCCGACATCGATCCGGTGGAACTACCCGGCGACATCTGGCCGCATATCATGCTGCTCGACGTTCTCTGGAAAGAAGACGCGCCACGCTTCCGTTATCGCCGCGTCGGAGATGTCTTCTGGCGTGCCTTGGGGCAGGAGCCGACCGGGCGATTCATCGACGAAGTCCTGCCGGAGACCGCTGGCTACCGAGGCTACGTCGTCGGCATCTACAAGGAGATTGCGACCCGCCGCCAGCCGATGTACACGGAGAACATCTTCACGCTCGAGGGGCAGGCGGTGCCGATGATGACCAGGCGCGTCAGTTTGCCGCTATCGCGTGACGGCGAGATAGTCGACATGGTGCTGGCAGGCCATGTGTTTGAGTACGGCGGCCTAGCGCGTGAGCAGGCGTTCTCGCGCGTCCGCGATCTGAAACAGATCACCCGCTGCCTGCTCGAAGATTGAGTCACGACAATGATGGCTTGAGCCCGTGATGCTTCGGCGCGGATGAGTTTGGCGCGCCTGACCCTCAAGCCGGGATGCCAAATCGTCAAGGTCGCGGGCGATCGCTTTCCGAGAAACCGCAGTTTGGGCATCGGAAAAGAACATGGCCAGCATCCGCTGCCGGGCCGCCTCGCGGCGCAGCATTTCCGGGTCCATGAGCAAGTCCGCCAATCCGACGAGTTATGTGTGATCGTGACACTTACGTGACGGCGGGTCAAATCGCGCGGGGCTCATCAAATCGACAGCCGCCGCCGCTGGCGCCTGCCTTCGGCGCGGCTCCTGCCCCAGCGCCGCGCGTCGAGATGCGCACTGCCGCCCGGCGCCGATGGACACCCTGTCGCCCGCAGCGCTCGACAATGACCCCACGGCGATAAGGAGCACGCCAGTCACCTCGCGGCATGCGCGAGAGTATCGGCGCCGTTCGGCCTCAGTTTGGATTGTCATAGCCTCCCCGATGTTATCATGGGCATGATCACTGAACCCTACACCGCCGAGTACTGGCGAGACCGTGCTGAAGAGACGCGAACGAAGGCCGCGGAGATGAGGGATCCGGAATCTAGGCGTGTGCTGCTCTACATCGCCGATTCCTATGACCACCTCGCCGCGAGGGCCGAGGAAAGAGAGTCCCGTAGCCCAGGGTGACCGATGGCCAAGAAGCGAGATCGGGAGCGGAAGCAGCATCGGATGCACGTCCAGGCCGAACCGAGTTCTGGTTTTCCACCGGTGGAGACAAAGCGCGGCGGCGAGTACGTCACGGTCCAGTGCTCCAACGATGGGTGTTCCGTGGGCATCGTTCTCGCAGCAGCCCGGCGCGATCAGCGCGGCCGGGCGCAGGATCTGAGGCTCGAGGGACGGAAGATCCGCTGCCCAATCTGCAAGACGGACTACTGCGGCGGCGCGATAATCTATGGCGCGTGACGTGAGGGTAGGGCTTATCGTGGTGTCGGCGCCCCCACCGCCCGGCGCCTGCAATGGTGACGTAGCTCGGCACCCCTACTGGAGGGCGGATAACAGGCGGCGAAACTAATCTCGGGTTTGGCTCGTTGATCGGTCAGGGGGGCGATAGCAGAAATGCGCCTCCGCGCGATAGGACCGAGGGAGACCTGCGCATGGCCGTTAGCATCCGCAAAGACCTTGAAGGAAAACTGGTGTGGCTGACGCGGGTCGGGCCTCAACCCGACTGGGGCTCTCGCAAGGTCGCGCGACGGTTCAGAGACCTATGGGAAGCGGCGGATGCTTTGAAAGCGCTTCCTCCAGCCGAACGTCATCGCGCCGCGGTCGTGCCGGCCGATTGAAAGGGGACGAATATGCCGGCACCCGAGAATCCGCCGACCGCCTAAGACAGAGCGAAAGCCAGCGGCAACAGACTTACGTGGCCGGTTTCGGAAACTGGATGACCTCGAAGATAACCTCCGACTCGCCGCCCTTTTCAGCAAGGCATCGTTTGATGGCAGCGGTCAGTTCGGCGACGCGCAGAGGCTTTAACAGGTAGTCGTACCGCTCGAGGCTGCCGGGCTTGAGGCTCAAACCATGTCCCGTCACTACCAGCACCTTGACGCGTGCGGCGATTGCCTTGTCAGCAACCGAAAGCCCGCTTCCATCCGGCAGGTTCACATCGCACATGGCAAGATCAAAGGGCTGCGCCCCCAGAAGCGAGGTGGCGACCGCCACACTATCAGCCGTGGTCACCTGATACCCCTCGGACAAGAGGAGATGTTCAAGCAGCGGGCGCACATCCGGGTCATCTTCCACTAGCAGAATGCGGGTCATTGCCACCCCCAATGTGTGCGAGCCACTTACGCCGCGTGCTCGCGGCTATCGATCTCCAGTTTGATGGCTCGTTCGTGCAGGGACGCCGCCATGAGCACCAGCTCCGCTGCGGCGGCGGGCTCCTTCGCCGCTGCCGCGAGCCTCAAGCATTCCTCCGCCTGCGTGCGATAGAACCGGGCAAGCTCGACCTGTGTCGCCCCTCTAGTCGTGTCTCTCCTTGCCACAAAGGTCGTAACAGCCGGCGACGCCGCGTGTTCCGCGCGCTCCATGACGAACCATTAGCATCCGCCATCGCGCAATGTGCGGTGGCGTGCTGATGCTCATTTGATAGGCTGGCACATCAAAAGCCCTGGCCGATTCGGGGGCCGGGGCTTTCCCGCGCGGGCCGACGGGGAAAGGTCGCCGATCTGACTCCCTCTCAAAATCGATAGGGGCCGCCGCGGGTGCGCGCCCCCGTCGCGGCTCCTGCCCGGCGCCGCGCGTCGAGACGCGCGCCGGTGACGTGGGCCGGTGACGTGGAATGTGAAATCGCTTCCAACTGTGACCCCGCCCGTGAACGGACACATCTCATTGATTACTCGTGTGAATCCATTTCCTCGGGTCAGAATGGGTGCCGCGGCGGCTGGATCAAGCTCAAGGGGCGCCGCTACCTCATCATTCCGATGCGCCACAACACCTCGGGCAACGATGCGCTCGCCTCGGCCATGCCGGAGAACATCTAGCGGGCAGGGCGCCTTCACCGGCCGCAAGCCAGATGCCCATATGCTGGCGACGCGGTAGTCCCGTTTGTCGAGGCGATCCTGCGCACGCTCATGGGCGACTGCTGGCGCGGCTTTCCCATGCTTTGCAATGAGGACGCGGGCGAGCCGCCAGAGCTTTGCCTCATGGTCCATACCGTGTAAACGCATGAGTGGCGTCGCCTCGTTCCAGCTCGTCGACGGCCTTGTCGCCGTTCTCGAGCGTAGCGCCCGGGCCGATCGCGCAGAGGATTTTCTGGGACACACAATCTTACAGCCCCTTTACCCTCTTTGACACTTCCTCACAATTTCTTACGCCGTGTTCATCCGGGAGATACAGCACCGCTCTATTTCTCTGTTTAGGCAAAATCTCAGGGAGGGAGTGTGTCATGACAACCTACCATGCGTCGTCCAAAGTGAAGACCGTCCGTGCGCTGAGCGTTCTTGTTCTGCTCGCCGGCGCGGCGCCGGCGCATAAGGCCGCCGCCGCGGGCGATGCAGGCGGGTTCGTCGCGGAACTCGGAAGCCAAGCAATTCATATCATGAAGGATGCGGAGCTCTCGACAGCAGATCGCCAACAGCGCTTCGGAGCGCTCATGAACGAGGATTTCGATCTGCCAAAGATCGCTCAGATCGTCCTCGGGCGCTATTGGCCGGGGACCAGCGATATCGAACGGCAGCAGTTCACGAATG
>JBKQTR010000325.1:0-7628 GCA_052143095.1 Allostellaceae bacterium | reverse complement strand
CTTCGACATGCGCCTACGGCGCAAGCTCAGGATGAGGAGATTTCCTTTGTGCCATGAACAACTTAACCTCATCCTGAGCTTGGCGCGAAGCGACATGTCGAAGGACGCACGATCGCCCTGCAGCGGTGTTTCCATCATTCCGAAGCCATCATGAGAATTGCTGGTCATGCTGCGGCAAAAGCCGGGGAGGGGAGCATGAGCGGGTTGTGCGACGGGCGGGTTGCCGTGGTGACGGGGGCGGGGCGCGGCATCGGCCGCGAGCATGCGCTGCTGCTCGCCGCCGAGGGCGCCAAGGTGGTGGTGAACGACATCGGCGCCGCGGCGGACGGCTCCGGCCGCGATCTCTCGCCGGCCGAAGAGGTGGCGGCGGCGATCCGCGCCGCGGGCGGCGAGGCCGTCGTCAATGTCGACGACGTCTCCGATTGGAACGGCGCCAAGCGCCTCATCGACCAGGCGGTCGAGCATTTCGGCCGGCTCGACGTGCTCATCAACAATGCCGGCATTTTGCGCGACCGCATGCTCGTCAATATGAGCGAGGCGGAATGGGACGCGGTCATCAAGGTGCATCTGAAAGGCACCGTCGCGCCGGCCCATCACGCGACCGCCTATTGGCGCGACCGCAGCAAGGCCGAGGGCGGCCCGGTCGATGCGCGCCTTATCAACACCTCGTCGAGCTCGGGCCTTTTCGGCAATCCCGGCCAGAGCAATTACGGCGCCGCCAAGGCCGGCATCGCCGCCTTCACCATCATCGCCGCGCGCGAGCTCCGGCGCTACGGCGTCACCGTCAACGCCATCATGCCGCATGCGCAGACGCGCATGACCGAGGGGCTGCGCAGCCTCAGCGAGGAGCAGCGCGCGCGCCGCGACCCGCGCTTTGTGGCGCCGATCGCGGTATGGCTCGCCAGCGCCCAATCGCGCGAGGTGACGGGCCGCGTCTTCGAGGCCGGCGGCGGCATCCTGGCGGTGATGGAGGGCTGGCATCGCGGGCCCACCGTCGAGCAGATCGCCGATCCCGCACTTCTCGGCCCGGTCGTCGCCGATCTCGTCGCCCGCGCGCGCCGCAATGCCGGCATGGACGGCAAGGACGCTGACTAATCGGCCGGCTATGCCGGCACGATCTCCTGATCCCTCTTCGGGATGAGATCGTAGGGCAGCGCGAAGCCCGGCATCGATTTGAGGCGCAGCGACCAGGCCTCGACATGGGGCCAGCGCGTGATGTCGATGCCGCCCTCGGCCATGAACACCATGCGGCCCCAGCAGCCGATATCGGCGATGCTGCAGCGCTCGCCCGCCAGCCAGTCGCGGCCCTGGAGCGCGCGGTCGATGACGTCGAGCGCCGCCTCGGCGAGCGGTCGGAAATGCGCCATCACCGCCGGCTCGACCGCGCGGAAGCGGCTGAAATGCCGCACGCGGGCGATGTTGGTGACGGCATCCGCCTCCCAGGAGAGCCACTCGCGCGCCCGCCAGCGCTCCTGCTCGCTCTCGCCCTCGAAGCAGCCGGTGCTGCGCGCGAGATAGTCGAGGATGACGTTGGACTGGACGATGGTGAGGCCGCGATGGCGGAGCGCCGGCACCTGGCCGTAGCGGTTGATGGCGAGATAGTCGGGCGATTTCTGCGCGCCGGTCTTGAGGTTCACGGTCTTGAACGAGAAGGGCAGCCGCGCCAGCGCCAGGAACAGCATCGGCTTGTAGGTCGAGCTCGAGGTGAAGCTGCCGTAAAGGGTGAGGCCATCCGCCATGCTGCGCTCCGTGGTTGGCACGCGCAGCATGGCCGGCCGCGCGCGTGATTGAAAGCCGCCCGAGGCGGAACAATGCTGCGGTTGAGCCTGTTCAGAAGATGCAGAGCCGTGCCTCGCGGCACTTCAAGCTTGCGACCAGGGAAAGGATCCTCGCATGAGATATCTTCTTAGCGGCGTCGCCCTTGCCGCGCTGCTCGCCACCGGTCTGCCCACCGCGGCGCAGACCGACGCCACGCAACCCAAGACGCCGCCTGCGGCGTCCGATCAGAACACCCCGGCAATGCCGGGAACCAAGGCCAAGGCCAAGCATGCCGGCAAGAGCGCGAGCATGGCGCATCGGCGCGGCGGCCGCGCGTCCGAGGACAAGAGCGCCGAGGAGTTGAACCGGCAGGAATTGGCGAGGCTGCAGCAGACGCCGAACACCGGTTCCAGCGCGATGCCGGCCCGGCCGGCGCCCGATAAGGGCATGGCGCCCAAACAGTAGCGCAAAGCACCAGTTGCCCCGCGCCGGCAACCGCCGCGGGGTGCGCCGCTACTGCCTTGTGGCGCGCCAGCCCTGCAGCAGCGCCGCGAGCCGCGGCGGCAATGTCTCGTCGGCGAGATCGCCATAGATCGACAGCATGAGCGCGGCGCCGTTGCTGCGGCCGTCAAGGAAGTCGATGATTTCGCGATGGACCGCCGGGGTGGCGAGTTCGGCGGGCACGGCGATGCCATTGACAAATCCCGGTACTGCAAGTTTCGCATTCATGCCGGATACTCCCCTCCCGAGCCAATAGGAACAAGGCTAGGCGGGAGTTATTGCCAAGACCTTACCTGATTCCTTAACGCGCCCGCCCGCCTACCAACGGCGGAAAACGGCGCGCCGCGACGCGGCCGCTTCCGTCTGTTACCGGCCGTTGCTCCGCCGTTCACGCTTCGGCAAGATTTGTCGTGGGATACCCGGTGCTTCGGGAAAAACCCGGCAGGTCCTAGACGGAAGAGTGAAGAGCGCGCATGCAGAACCTTGGCAGTTGGCCGGGCGCCGTCATCTATCAGATCTATCCCCGCAGCTTCTACGACAGTGACGGCGACGGCATCGGCGATCTCCCCGGCGTCACGGCGAAGCTCGACTATGTCGCCTCGCTCGGCGTCGATGCGGTGTGGCTCTCGCCCTTCTTCCTGTCGCCGATGCGCGATTTCGGCTATGACGTGGCCGATCATTGCGCCGTCGATCCCGTCTTCGGCACGCTCGCGGATGTCGACCGGCTGCTGGCGCGCGCGCATGCGCTGGGCCTCAAGCTCATCATCGATCTCGTCTGCGGCCATACCTCCGATCAGCATGCCTGGTTCCGCGACAGCCGCGCGAGCCGCACCGGGCCGCACGCGGACTGGTATGTCTGGGCCGACGCCAGGCCCGACGGCACCCCGCCCAACAACTGGCTGTCGGTTTTCGGCGGCGCCGCCTGGAGCTGGGAGCCGCGCCGGCGCCAGTACTACCTCCATCACTTCCTGCCAAGCCAGCCGAGCCTCAACCTGCGCTGCCCCGCCGTGACCGAGGCGCTGGTGGCGGCCGCGCGCTTCTGGCTGGCGCGCGGCGTCGACGGCTTCCGCCTCGATGCCGTCGATTTCCTGCTGCATGACGAAGGCCTTCGCGACAATCCGCCGCGCCCGCCGGCGGACGGCGTCGCGCCGGCCAAGCCCTTCGGCCTGCAGCAGCATCTCTTCGACATGATGCAGCCGGAGTCGCCGGCGCTGATCGGGCGGCTGCGCGCGCTGGCGGATGCGCATCCCGGCACCATCCTGCTCGGCGAGGTCTCGAGCCAGGACGGCGCCTATCGGCGCATCGAGCGCTACACCGCCGCGGGCGGGCTGCATCTCGCCTATACGCTGCGCCCGATGCGCGGCGGCGAAGCCGGCGATGCCGTGCGCCGTGCGCTCGCCGAGATCGCCGCCGCCGGCGCCGGCGCCGGGGTCTGCTGGGCGTTCAGCAATCACGATGTCGAGCGCGCGGCGAGCCGTTGGGCGGCGCCCGGCGCGGCGCCGGAGCCCGCCTTCCTGCGCATGCTCATGGCGCTGCTGCTGTCGCTCAAGGGTGTGCTGTGCGTCTATCAAGGCGAGGAGCTCGGCCTCGGCGAGGCTGAGCTCGGCCTCGAGCAGCTGCGCGATCCCTTCGGCATCGCCTTTTACCCGGAGTTCCGCGGTCGCGACGGCAGCCGCACGCCGATCCCCTGGGCGCGCGCGGCGCGGCATGCCGGCTTCACCACCGGCGAACCCTGGCTGCCGGTGCCGGAAGCGCATCACCGCGCCAGCATCGATGCCCAGGAGGCCGATCCCGGCGCGCCGCTCCAGGCTTGGCGGGCGCTCATCGCCTGGCGCAAGGCGCATCCGGCGCTGTGCCGCGGCGATTTGACGCTGCTCGATCTCCCGGCGCCGCTGCTGGGATTCACCCGCGCCTCGGCGACCGAGCGCCTGCTCCTGGTGTTCAATCCGAGCGGCCGCGCCGTCCGCCTCGACCTCGCCGGTTTTCCCGATCTCGCCCCGCTCGGGGATCACGGCTTCGATGTGCTCGTCGATGACGGCGTCGCGGTGCTGCCGCCCCATGGCGCGCTGATCGCCGCGCTGGACCAGGCGCAGACAGGAAAGGACGTGCCGAGGGCGGCGACGGGATAGCCTGGCGTCGTGCCGCGAGGCTAGGCTGCGCGGCATGACGGTCTTCACCATCGGGCATTCGACGCGGTCGATCGAGGCGTTCATCGCGCTCCTCGACGGCCCCGGGGTCGAGTGCGTCGCCGATGTCCGCCGCTTTCCCTTCTCGCGCCGCCATCCCCAGTTCAACGGCGAGGCGCTCGCCCGCGCGCTCGACGCCGCCGGGATCGCCTACCGGCATTTCCCGGCGCTGGGCGGCAGGCGCGGTGCCAGCGCCGGCAGCGCGCCTTCGCCGCACACGCTGTGGCGCGAGCCGGCATTCCGCAACTACGCCGATTATGCCGAGACGCCGGACTTCCGCGCCGCTTTCGCCGCGCTCAGCCAGCTCGCGCAGCAGCGCCCGCTGGCGGTGATGTGCGCCGAGGCGGTGTGGTGGCGCTGCCACCGCCGCATCATCGCCGACTATCTCATTGCCGCCGGGTTCGAGGTCGCGCACATCCTCGACCACAAGATCGAGCCGGCCCGGCTCACCCCCCAGGCGACGGTGACGCCCGAGGGCGGCGTGCTCTACCGCGCGCCGAGCCTGTTTTAGGGAGAAAACGCGGGAAGAACCCGGCGGCTCAGGCGTGCTCGCCGTTGCGGCGGCGGGCGAGCTTCTCGCTCTCGCTGAGCGTGTCGCGCAGCGCCTGGTCGGCCTGGCAGGTCATCTTGACGAAGGCGCGCAGGAAGCTGTCGCTGCGCGGCAATTGGAACAGCGTCTCTTCCTCGCCATCCTCGCTGGCGCGCCCGGAGACCACCACCACCGTGTCGTGCGGCGTGAGGATCACCTCGCTGAGCGCAGTGCCGGGGCCAGTGACGTATTCGACGACGCGCTGGCGCTCGCACTCGCCGGCTTCGCGCAAGATGGTCATGCGATAGGGGTGGCGGCTCGCCGCCGCCTCGATGAGGGCGCGGGTGAAAGGGCGCAGAAAGGTCTCGTCGAAGCCCAGCACCTGCGCCGGCTGCTCGTTGGTCGCACCTGAGCGGATCTCGAGCGTCGCCCAGAGCGAGGCGCGGCCGCTGAAATAATCGACCGAGGCCAGATCAAGATTGAGCGAGTCGATCGGCTGCGGTGGCGTCGCCGATCGGCTGGAGAGGAAAGCGAAGCAGGCGGGCTCCCGCTTCAACGACAACGTGGTGCTGGCTTCGAGGTTGCGGTCCGAAAGTGCGTTCTGGGGATCCATCATCGCCGACCCTGTACTGGAGCTCGTGATCTTGGCGTGTGCCGCAACCTTAGTCTCCGCGATCCTGGTTAATGTTTGGATAACATGGGACCGCGCGGGTTGCACGGATTTTGCGCGCCTTTTACGCGAATTGCGGGCGATTTCAATAATCGCGTAAGTTTCATTTTCGGAACGAAGTTACATCAAGAGGAAAACCAAGAATTCAGAGAAATGGCAACCAATTCTTAAGATTCGCACGGCACGATCATTTGTCCCCCGGGGAGGCTGGCGACATGAGCTCCTTGATCGAGACCATCAACACCGCGCTCGCCGCGGTGGGCCCGGCGACAGAGGGCCGCTTGCGCGATCTGTTGGCGGAATTCGGCGAGCTCAACCTCGGCGACGAGGACCGACTGGCCGCGCTGGCGACCGTGATCGCCGCCGCCGCCTCCACCCACCACCGCCGCCACAAGACGGTTTACCTCGAGGCCGTCAGGACCTGGGCGCTGGAGATCGCCGACGCGCTTGAGCCGGCGCCGCTGCGGCTCGCCGGTATTCCCGTCGGCGGCCCGATCGAGGAGGGGGCGGAGATCCTCATCACCGGCCTCGACTCGCTGATCGATTCCATGACCCAGGCCGGCGTGCGCGTGCAGGACCGGCTGGTCACCGAGCTCGCCGTGGTGGCGCGCCTTCTCGGCCAGCACGACGCCAACACCATCCACATGACGCTGATGACGGTAACCGACAACCTCGCCGATCCTGACTACCAGCCGGGCGAGGTCATCCAGGTGCCGGTGCGCGAGGCGATACAGCCGCTGAGCCGCGACGTGCGCCTCGAGATGCTGACGCCGCGCGGCGTCGCCTAAGCGTTCTGCCTTCGAGGAGCGACAGGGGGGCCGGCGGCGACGCCGGCCCTTCTCCTTTTCAGCGCACAGCGCTCGTCGGCGCCTGCGCAGCGCTGATGCTGGCCGCAATCATCGGCCAGCCCTAGTTAGGATGAGGTCCAGGCAAACTCCCGGAGGGAGTTTGTCCGTGGCGGCGTCAGCGATTGCACAGCAATCGCGAAAGCCGCTCGCGGGGTGCGGGCTCTCGCGGTTGCAAGAGCAACCGCTGCCAACCGCTGGCGACGACGCTTTGCGTCGCCCCACCTCACCCCGACCCTCTCCGCCCCCGAGGGGCGGAGAGGGAGAAGGCGTCGCCGATGCCGTCGAGACCGCGCGCGGTAAGATGTGTGCATGCCGTAGCGCGAAAGCGAGAGCCCAGGAGCAACCGCACATCGCTTGCCGCTTGCGCGGGGAAGGCGATGATGATGACGATTCAATCTGCTCGGGACGCGCCCCCGACTCTACGGCGGCACAACGATGTCGCCGCCGCCGTTGCAGGGAATATCGATCAGCTCCCGGGCAACTCTTTCGTAGTCGTGTCGCACGATGTGGTTGTCGTCGTACGTCACGGCTTTGCAACGTTCCCTGAGCGTGTCCAACAGGTAATATTTCTCGTACCTTCCGACCACCGATAACGGCGCCTGCAGCATCGACAGGATTTCTTCGTCGGTGGGTTCGGCAGCCGGCTCAAGTCGCTTGAGCTCGTTGCTGAGGGTTTGCGCCCCGGCATCGACACCTTGTGTGCTATCGAGCGCGCTTTCGAGGCTTAGGGCGTCGTGTGCGTTCTCGATCTTCTCATTGTAGAGCCGGACAAAAACAGCGAGCCGCTCAATCGACCTCTGCGCGAAGGCGCTGGGCAAATCCAATAACAAGGGATCGGCGGCGAACCTGCCGGGGATATCGATCTCGTAGCTCCGGAGGTAGGCGGCGCGGTCCGAAGGGTCGTCCGGTATCCGCGGATGTGCGGGATCGCTCAGGTCATCGCGCAGCCTGCCCCGCGGTCGCATCGCCTGGTCGACATCGCGCAAGAGCGCGCGAGCGAAGGCAGCAGGTCGGTCATTGTTGCCTGTGTCGCGGTTCTCCTCGCTAGTCGTGATGACAGCCGCGACCAAGGCAAAGCCCGCCGCGATGAGGGTGACGACAACCACGCACAGGAGCTGATAGCCCTCAACGTGCGA
>JBKQTR010000324.1:0-3410 GCA_052143095.1 Allostellaceae bacterium | reverse complement strand
CCCCGATTGGGTTCGATCGCAAAGCGATCGAACGGGTTGCTCACCCTGACCTCTCCGCCCCAATGGGGCGGAGAGGAGAGGATCACGGCTCACACCGCCGGCCGCGCGCGGAGCTCCGGCGCGACCTTGCGCGGCTGGAACTCGCCGTCGCGGGGATCGCCGAGGAACGCGCCGTCCTCGACCACGATCTTGCCGCGCAGGATGGTCATCGACGGCCAGGCGGCGACCTCGCGCCCTTCCCAGGGCGTGTAATCCGCCTCGTGCAGCGCGGCGGCGGTAAGCACGCGTCTGAGGCGCGGATCGAGCAGCACGATATCCGCATCCGATCCCACCGCGAGCGCGCCCTTGCGCGGATAGAGCCCAAGGATCCGCGCGGCGTTGGTCGAGACCAGCCCGACGAACTCGCCGAGGCCATAGCCGCGCCGCGTCACGGTCTCGGTATAGATCAGCGACAGCCTGGGCTCGATGCCAGCATTGCCGCCGGTGACGTCGTCGATGCGGCTGCCCTGCAGCTTGACTTTGAGCGGGCAGCAGATCTCGTCGGTGGCGACGCATTGGATGGCGCCGCCGCCGCGCGTCGCTTCCCACAGCGCCATCTGATCCCCGGCGAATTTCAGCGAGGGATAGGTGTGATACATCTGCCCGCCGGGGCGCCTGTAATCCTCGGCGCCGTAGAGCAGGTACTGGTGCAGCGTCTCGCCATAGATCGGCACGCCGCGCGCACGCGCCTCGGCGATGGCGCGCACGCCGGTCGCCGCCGAGGTGTGCATCATGTAGAGCGCCGCGCCCTCGATATGGGCGGCAAGGCGAATGACGCGGTTGAACGAGAGATCCTCCGACAGCGTGTTGTGCACCTCGGCCATGTGCTCGAAGCCGGTGCGCTCCTCGCGCATCAGCTTCTCGTACATGTGCATGACGATGTCGTTGTCCTCGGCATGGATCACCGCGATGCCGCCCTTGCCGGCGGTGACCCTCAGGATCTCCCAGATATCGCCGAAGCCGATCATCCGGCCGCGCCGGCTCGGCGTGATGTCGGTGGTGAAGATCTTGACGCTGGCGTGCCCCGCGGCGATGGCCTCGCCGAGCTCGCCCAGGATCTCGGGCGGGATCTTGCCTTGCAGCATGAGGTGGAAGCCGTAATCGCAATGGCAGGCGCCCGCCCATTCCATGCTGCGGCGCTCGATCGCGTCGGCGAGACGCTCGCCCGGGTTCCACATCGCGAAGTCGAGGATGGTCGTGGTGCCGCCGAAGAGCGCGGCGCGGCTGACCTGCGCCGGCGGCCCGCTCAACATCGGCGGCGCCTGGCCCGGCAGCGGGATCGGCCAGGAGCAATGCACATGCGGATCGATGCCGCCGGGGATGACGAGCTGGCCCTCGGCGTCGATGCTGCGCGCGGCGCCGGTCTCCGCGAGGCTGCCGGGCGCGCCGATGGCGACGATGCGGCCCTGGGCGATGCCGAGATCGGCCGGCGCCGGCCCCGAGGGCAGCACCGCAATGCCGCCCGACACGATGAGATCAAGCATGGCCGCCCCTTCCTCTCATGCCGCGGCACGCGCATAGGGCTCGGCCGCGGCGAAGGCGAAGCGCTCGAGGATCTCGTCGCGGGCGATGCCGTGGACGATGAATTGCAGCCGGCTGCGCCGGTCGCCGTCGCTCCAGCGCTCGAGCCAGACCGGCGGATAGAGCGCGTGCTGCGCGCCTTGCACGAAGGCCGGCCGGTCAGGCCGGTCGCTGAAGCCGATGATGCCCTTGACGCGCAGCAGGCCCTCGCCGCGGTCGCGCGCGAGCCCGCCCAGCGCGCGGGCGAAGTCGAGCCGCGAGCAGGGGCGGCGCAGCACCACCGCATGGGCGCTGACGCCATGGGTGTGGACCGATGGCATCGCCGGCGCCGGCCGCAGCCGCAGCTCCGGCGCCGTGCCGAACAGCACCGCGCCGAGATCGGCGGTCTCGGCCGCGACTGAGCGCAGGGCATCGCCGTTGAGCGCCGCCAGGCGCTCCACCAGCGCCGCGCCGAGCGGCGCGAGGTCGGTCTTGGTGATGACGAGACGGTCGGCGACGGCGATTTGCCGTGCCGCCTCGGCATAGCGCTCGAGCGTCGCGGCACCCGCCGCGGCGTCGACGGTGGCGACGACCCGGTCGAGGCGCAGCCGCTGATCGAGCATCGGCTCGGCGCCGAGCGTGAACAGGATCGGCGCGGGATCGGCAAGCCCGGTGGTCTCGATCACCACGCGGCGGAAATGCCGCCTGCTCCCGTCCTCGCGCCGCTCAAGCAGCGCGCGCAGCGTCGCCGCGAGATCCTCGCGGATGGCGCAGCAGAGGCAGCCGCCGGGCAGCTCCAGCACGGGGCCGGAGACGGTCTCGACGAGGTAGTGATCGAGCCCGATCTCGCCGAGCTCGTTGATCACCACCGCGGTGTCGGCGAGGCCCTCGGCGAGCAGCGCGCGTCGCAGCAGGCTCGTCTTGCCGCTGCCGAGAAACCCGGTCAGCAGCGAGATCGGCAGCCTGTCCGAGGCCGGCGCGTTGGCCATGCCTTCCTCCCCGGCGCCGATAGTCCCATTTGGGTCGGCGGCGGGCAAGGGCGCAGGGCGGGTTTGCCGCCGGCCGCGGGGATCGCCTAGGCTCACCCAAACGCAGGAGAACCCGCCATGACCCCCTCCCTTCGCGACCAGGCGCGCACGCTCGGGCTCGAGCGCCTCACCGACGAGCATCTCGCCCAGCTCGAGCGGGCGATCGCCGGCATGGAGCGCCATCGCCAGCGCCTGCCGCGCGACCTGCCGCCGGCGCAGGAGATGGCACTGATCTTCCGCGCGAAAGGGGCTTCGGCATGAGCGATCTTGCCTTTCTCGGCCTCGCCGAGGCGAGCGCGCTGCTGCGCGCGCGGCAGCTCTCGCCGGTCGAGTACACCAAGGCGCTGCTGGCGCGCATCGAGCGCCTCGACGGCACCTATCATGCCTTCATCACGCTGGCGCTGGAGCGGGCGCTGGCCGCGGCGCGGCAGGCCGAGGCGGAGATCGGCGCCGGGCGCTGGCGCGGGCCGTTCCACGGCATCCCCTATGCGCTGAAGGACATCATCGATGTCGAGGGGCTGGCGACCACGGCGCATTCGAAGCTGCTGATCGGCGCCGTCGCCGCGGCCGATGCGCCGGTCGCCGCAAAGCTCGCCGCCGCCGGCGGCGTGCTGCTCGGCAAGCTCTCCACCCATGAATTCGCCATCGGCGGCCCCTCTTTCGACCTGCCCTGGCCGCCGGCGCGCAACCCGTGGAACCGAGATCATTTCTGCGGCTGCTCGTCGAGCGGCAGCGGCGCCGGCCTCACCGCCGATTGGATGCACCGACGGGACGCCTTTTCAGCCGCGCGACGTGCAAGAGCCCTTGGCCGAAATCCACCTGATCCCATCGCAACGCCACCAC
>JBKQTR010000323.1:0-3565 GCA_052143095.1 Allostellaceae bacterium | reverse complement strand
GCGGCGAACTCGGCCGCAAACAGATCGGCGCTGTGGATTGCCGCCTCGCGGATGTAGTGGGCTGTACCCTCGCGCGCGGAGATGCAGCGCTCTGCAATATCCGCGTCTAGCGGCAGTGCACTGCCGTCTGACGGTAGCGCTGCCCCAGCAGGGTAGTGTCGCCGGGATGGTGATCTCTCTGGCCCCGGTAGCGGTAGAGAGCTGGCCAGTGTGGTGGTGTCGGCTTCGGCGAGACCGTCGATCGTCGACGCGCCGGACTCGGCGTTGAGCGCGTCTGTCGGCGCAGTTGAAGCGCCCCAGTGCTTAAGCACTGTACGTACCGGATTCGCCGACTCAATGATACCAATGGCTTGCCATGTGCTTTTGGCCACCTTTTTTTGGCTTCTGGCCATCTCAACATTTTTGCGCAGTAATAGGCTGTCGTCTGGCAATCCGGCGAGCATGTAGATGTGCAGCGGCACGCCGTCGCCGCGATCGTACGCGTATGGGCGTTTGATGATCTGCCCGGCCGCTTCGGCTTTGGCTAGGGCGCGACTCATGGTGCGCACCGACCAGCCGGTCGCGACCGAGAGATCGTCCAGCGTCTTGGCGAATGCGTTCGGCTTGCCGGTACTCAGTCGCTTGAACAGGTCCACCACGGCGCGAGCGCTCGGTGACAGCTTGCCGTACGCGGCGGTGCGCTTGCGCTTCGCGTGAGCCTCAGCGGCCAGCTTGCGCTTCACCGCGTCCGGCGCGGACAATGAGACCTCGTAGCGTTCTTCTGCGGCGCGGATCATCAGCCAGCCCTGCGCCCCGCACGCGTTACAGATCGCTTTCACGCTGCCGTCGATCTGCGGCGTCACCGTCATTGCGAACGAGTCGCAGTTGAAGCAGCCGGACTTCCGGATGCTGCCGAACGGGGCCTTCGGCGTCGGTGGCCCCCACTCGCCACCGCGAAGTTCGTAAATTTCGCGGCCCTTGGCGCGGCCCTTGGCCAAGCGAGGCCGGACGTCCGTACCTGTCGCAAAATTACCCTTGCGCGCTGCCTCGTCTCGTGTATCGTCTCGCATTGGGCAGAACCTTTTCTTGTTCGCATAGGGATCGGTCCTTCCTTCATTGTCAGGCAAAGGCTCGGCCACCACCGGGCCTTTGCTATGTCTACAGCGGCTTTTCGGACCGCTGATCTGATTCTACCATACTTTCAGCTTCGCGATTACCTCTGGCATCTTGGCTGGATTTGCGCTGATCATCGGGCGGCGCGCTGTGTCACGGCTAGTGGTAAGTTTCTCGGTGCGCAAGTCATTATCCGTGACGGCCTTTCGATGGGCGCGCTGTCGGCAAGCGGGCGAGCAGAACCGCGCGTCCTTTCGCTTGCCTCTCACTTCCTTTCCGCAGGCCGCGCATGGGCTCGGCTGCCTGCTATTCGCCCGCCGTCCTTTGCGCCACGCATTCCATTTGCGCTGGTTGGCTCTTTGCCGCTCGTGCTCTTCCCGGCGCCGCTTCTCCCATTCGGCGCAGCAGGCCGTGCAGTAGAACATCGGAACGGTGGAGGCGCACTCGGCGCACGGGTATCTCGGACGGCCGTGGAATAGCTTGCTGAAAGGGTCTTCGTCGTCTTCGGAGGAAGCGTCGCGCGGCGGCCGGCGAGGCTCGAATGGCTTCGGCGGAACGGCCGGGAAGACGAAGGGCTGCAACGCCAGCAATTGCTGGGTCACGCGGTTGGCGAGATCAAGCCGCTCCGGCGGGTGGACGTCGGGATGGACGAGCCGAAGGATGTCGGCCAGCAGTTCCGACGTGAGCAGGATCGTCTCGCCCGCCGTCGCCGCCGTATCAGCCAGATAGCCGAGCGGGTCGAGGACCGCGCCGATGCCGTCGAGAACGCCGAAGGTCTCGTCGCCGAACCTGGCGCTCTGCTCCAGCTTGTGCAGGTCGAGCCAGTCGCCGCCGCCATCGAGGTAGGCCTTGATGGCGCGGATGACGACACGGCCCATCTTTCGCCGCCGCCCATGCTCGGCGTGCCATACGCCGGCGCAGACGTAGCAGCGCAGAGGCCCGCCTCTCTCTGGACCGTGAAGCGGCGTCAGGATCGCGCGCCGCTTGCAGCCGTCGCAATATCCCTCGTCCATGGCGGTCACCGCCCGGCTTGCGGCTGGGCGTCGGCCTGTTGCTTCGGCCGGCCCGGCTTGCGCTTGCCGGTGTCCGGCGGCGCGTTGCTGGCGGCCCGCAGCTTCTCCATGTCCTCGATGACGCTGGCGAAGACCACCACAGTGCGGCGGCCATCCTTGAAGGTTCGCCAGCGGCGGTCCCTGATCTTCTGGTGCGCGTACCAGCGCTCGTGCCGCGCGTAGGAGCACGCCTCTTCGATCGTACAATAGGTCGGGCAGAAGTCAGGCGGCAGCGGAAGGAACTTGAACGGCTTGGGTTTGCGCTTGGGCGTGTCAACCACGAGAACCCCCACGCCCGGCGTGACCCGGCTTTGAACGACTTGGGATGTTCGCGTGGCGCGTTAACCCTGCCGGGCTTCCGGCTTCCGGGGGCCTATTGCAGACGAACTCTGCGAGGCTGTCTCCCACACCCCTACACGCCAATGCGGGGGTAGCTGCGGCCCGCGCCCCTGAGCCCGTCGAAGGGTTGAAGGACGCGGTTGCCGGTGCGGCGTCAAAGCTAGAACACTTCGCGAACACACACAAGCGCATTTTGCCACGCTTGCTACGCGCGCGCGAAGCTGTGAGCCGTGGCCAAAGCCCTTGGACATTGTTGGGCCTCAGCCAAATTTGCAAGCAATGTCAATGGCGTACACGGACACCGCATCCGCCATTACGGCCTGTTCGCCGGCACGGTCCGAGCCCGCAACATTGAGCGTGTCCGCCAAGCGCTTGCCACGCCACAGGTCCCGCCCGCACAGGCGGACTGTGGCTCCGAAGACTGCGACACCAACGCCCCTTCGCCGGCGCGCCGATGCCCGTGTTGCGGCGGTCGGATGATCATCGTCGAGACGTTCGAGGGCGCGCGCCCTGCGCGATCCCCGTCGCCGAACCGGATCAGGATCGACAGCTCATGACCGTCGCCGCGCACCTTCCCTCGAAACGTCGATCGCTTTCGCCTCCAGCCGCGCGCCGGAGCACGAGAGCGCTGACCTTGCCACGTCGCCCGTCCTCCTCCCACCGCCGCGCCGGCGCCAAACCCGTGCATCTCCGCGATCAAGCACGTCCGCCGTCGTCGATTTCGACGCAAAGACCGCGCGCCACCGCCCACCGCCGCGACAAATGCGAGCCGTCCGCGAGCCTCAAACCCCCATAGGGCGCGCCCCGCCACACAGCGCCCTTTTCTGCCCGCGGTTTCCTCCTTGGGAGGCTTTCGAACGCCGGCCCCCATCGCGCATGGCCGTCCCGAAAGCGCCGGCGTCCGAAACCCTTCACCAACGCGGACATTCGTCGCGAGCGATTTAATGTCGGCGATCGACCGGAGTCGGTAGAGTAGGAGTGTGGCGCGGTGGCGTTAGGCCGAGCATGTCTGTTTCCGCCCCTTTCGTCTGACGGTGCCTTAGTGGCTCAGCCGTGGCTCCGTTTCCACACCCCTCTCATCG
>JBKQTR010000322.1:0-2657 GCA_052143095.1 Allostellaceae bacterium | reverse complement strand
CGCGGCGACGCCTCGAGCGGCGGCGTTCCCTCTCGGATTGCTCCCTTGATGAGCGTGCGAAAATCCGGAGTGTCTTTATGCCCGTGGACGCTAACGGCGTGCTGAACCGCCGCATCAATGAGCTCCTCTTCGCTGTCGGCCGAAATCGCGATCGAGCAATTCATGACGCTAGGCGTTTCACGGCAATCGATGAACTTTCGTCCCATGGTCTCCTCCACTATTGCGCGCCTTTGATGAGGGCGACCGCCAGGCCCTCACCCCGGCTATGCCGTGAAGACCCTGGCACCCAAGCGTACGACGCACGAAAGCGTCGCACCGTGTCCCTATGATCGACCCCCTACGATTGGCCGGGGTTGAATTCTAGTGGACGGGCGGGCCTGTGGGCAAGCGCGGACCGTGGAACGCGCTGGCGTCAGTCAATTGCCCGAGGCCCTTCCCGGAACGTCGCCAGCGCCTCATCGAGGTTCCCCTGCTCGACCAGCACGTTGCCGATCTTCAACTGTGACACCGACAGGTCGCGCTGCCAGCCGGTGTTGCCGGTCTCGGCGTGCGCGAGGCGCTCCACCAGCACGTCGCCGACCTGATTGAGC
The DNA here is from genome assembly GCA_052143095.1 of Allostellaceae bacterium. GTDB lineage: Bacteria > Pseudomonadota > Alphaproteobacteria > ATCC43930 > CGMCC-115725 > DAHUYF01. Next base: position 2,067 of record JBKQTR010000322.1, on the reverse strand, counting down.
GACACCGATAGGTCGCGCTGCTTGCTGGCGTTGCCCGTCAGCGCCTCATTGAGGTTCCCCTGCGAATCGAGCGACACTGACAGGTCACGCTGCCAGCCGGCGTCGCCGGGATCGGCGCGCGCGAGGGCTAGAGCCTGGCGCTAGTTGCGGCTGGGCTTGCCAGACGACTGAGCGACGTTGCAGACATACTTCGCCCTTGAGGCCGTAGGGTCCGCCCAGCGCGGCCGCCGGATAGGAGGTGCCTCATGCGCAAACCCAACTACCGCTTAGAGCGCGCCGAGCGAGACCGGCTGAAGCGGGCCAAGAAGGAAGAAAAGGCGAAGCGCCAACAACAGGAGCGGGCGTCGGATCAGAAATCCGAGGAGGCAGGTCAGCCTGCTCCATCGGTCGTGAGCGACAACGGGTGATAACGGAAGGCAGGCTGTCGGCCCTGTCACGCGAGCTGAGATCAGCGGCGCGTCGATGCGGGCTTGCGAGGCATATTGGTCGGTCCAGTGCATCGGCGCGAACAGCGAGCCGCGCCGCTGGCGCTCGGTGGCGGCGACGCGAAGGACCGCGCGCCCATGCTCGCTCTGGACTTCGGCGAGCTCGGCCGGCTCGACCCCGATCGCCAGCGCGTCAGCCGGGTGAATCTCGACATATGGCTCGCCGATATGCGCCATCAGCCGCGGGGTCTTAGCGCTGCGAGTCATCGTGTGCCACTGGTCGCGGATGCGCCCCGTATTGAGTATCAGCGGATAGCGCGCGCATGTCCGCGTCGCGGGGCGGCGAAACGGCGTCGCGACAAAACGCGCCTTGCCGTCAGGATGGTAGAAACGGCCCTCGGCGAAAAAGCGCGAGTCTTGCGCGGCGCCTCGATTGGGGCGCGGCCATTGGAACGGCTGCAGCGCCGCGTAGTCCGCCGCAGAGACGCCGCCGAAGACGCCGATGTCGAGATCGCGCCGTCCGTCGTTTTCGCAGGCGGTGAGCCGGGCGTATTCGGCGAAGATCTGTGCGGGCTCTTCATAGGCGAAGGCCTCGGCGTAGCCCATCCGGCGCGCGACCTCGCACATCTGCCACCAGTCGGGCATCGCTTCGCCCGGCGCCACCAGGAATCGCCGCTGGCACGAGACGCGCCGCTCCGAATTGGTGACGCTTCCTTCTTTCTCGCCCCAGGCGGCGCTCGGCAGCAGCACGTCGGCGAGACACTCGTGTCGGTCGAGCAGGCGACATCGGACACCACGACCAACGGGCAGTTGCGGACCGCCTCGCGGACGCGGTCGGCTTCCGGCATGCTGTCGGCCGGATTGGTGCCCATAATCCAGAGCGCCTTGATCCGGCCGTCTTCCACCGCGCGGAACATGTCGACGGCCTTGAGGCCGGGTTTGGCGGCAATCGTGGGCGAGCCCCAGAAGTCCCGCACGATGCGGCGCTGATCCGGGTTCTCGATCTCCATGTGCGCCGCCAGCATGTTGGCGAGCCCGCCGACTTCGCGCCCGCCCATCGCGTTCGGCTGGCCGGTGAGGGAGAACGGCCCCATGCCGAGCTTGCCGATCCTGCCGGTCGCGAGGTGGCAATTGAGGATCGCGTTGACCTTGTCGGTTCCCGACGAAGACTGGTTGACGCCCTGACTGTAAATCGTGACCACGCGCTCCGTGCAGGCGAAGATGCCGAAGAACCCCGCGAGTTCGGCGCTTGAAATCTCCGTCGCCGTCGCCGCTGCATCGAGGCCAAAACGCTTTGCCTCGGCCAGCGCGGCGTCAAAGCCACTGGCACTCTGATGTTTCGGCCTCGATTGTCATGGGGAGCTGGACATCGACCGACGTTCATGCCGAGAATCGCCTTTGTCCTCCAAGGCGATACAGGCGGCGCTGATGCGCCGTGAGCTTTGAGGTAACGAAAGCCGGCGGTGCACGGCACACCACTGCTCTGCGCTGCGCTTCGCTGGTTGTCGCCAAACCGGTCGACAACAACGGCCGATTGGGCGACACGTTCAATTCCCTCGGCCGTGGCCAAGCTTCTCGAAGCCAGGGCTCTTGAAGGAGACAAGAGCGAAGGCGGGAGCGCCGATCTGGCGGCGCGACGACG
>JBKQTR010000321.1:0-6514 GCA_052143095.1 Allostellaceae bacterium | reverse complement strand
CTGCCGCGTCGCGCGGCCTTGACGATGCACACGGCATCGCCTACGGCCGCGCTCCTAACATCGCCCCATCCTCGTGCAACGCAGACCCATCCCATTGCCCAGACAGGCTCCTAGGCGCCGAGCTTGGCCGGCCGGTCGCCGTTGAAGACGCCGAGGGATTTGAGCTTGCGGTGGAGCGCCGAGCGCTCCATGCCGACGAAAGCGGCGGTGCGCGAGATGTTGCCGCCGAAGCGCGTCACCTGCGCCAGCAGATACTCGCGCTCGAACATCTCGCGCGCGTCGCGCAGCGGCAGCGCCATGAGCTCGCCGCCCTTGTCCCATTTCACCACCGCGGGCGCGATCGAGCCGATCTCCGCCGGCAGCATCTCGGCGCGGATCGGCTCCTTGCCCTCGCCCGGCGCCATGATCAGCAGCCAGTCGACGACGTTGCGCAGCTGGCGCGCATTGCCGGGCCACTCATAGGCCTGCAGCGCCGCCATCGCATCCTCGCCGAACTCGCGCGGACTGAGCCGCGCGCCTTCGGCCGAGCGCAGCATGAAATGCCGCGCCAGCAGCGGGATGTCCTCGCGCCGCTCGCGCAGCGGCGGCACGCGCAGCGGCACCACCGCGAGGCGGTAATAGAGATCCTCGCGGAACCGGCCGGCGGCAATCTCGAGCGCGAGGTCGCGGTTGGTCGACGCGATGACGCGCACATCGACCTCGACCCGGCCGCCGCCGACGCGCTCGAAGGTCTGCTCCTGCAGCGCGCGCACGATCTTGCCCTGGGTCTCCAGCGGCATGTCGGCGACCTCGTCGAGGAACAGCGTGCCGCCATGCGCCTGCTCGAAGGTGCCGCCCGTGCGCGGGCTGCCCGGCGCCTCGGCGCCGGCCTCGGTGCCGAAGAGCTCGAGCTCGAGCCGCTCCGGCCGCATGGTGGCGCAGTTGAGCACGACGAAGGGGCCGCGCGCGCGGCGCGAGCGCAGATGCAGCTGGCGCGCCACCACCTCCTTGCCCGAGCCGGGCGGGCCGGAGATCAGGATGCGGCTGCCGGTGGGCGCGGCGCGCTCGACCTGCTGGCGCAGCTGGCCGATGGCGTGCGACACGCCGACGAGATCCTCGTCGCCGCCGGCGCGCAGCCGCAGCTCCTCGTTCTCGCGCCTGAGGCGCGCCGCCTCGATGGCGCGCTCGGCGACCAGCAGCAGCCGGTCGGATTTGAACGGCTTCTCGATGAAGTCGTAGGCGCCGATCTTGATCGCGGCGACCGCGGTCTCGATCGTGCCGTGGCCGCTGATCATCACCACCGGCAGGCTCGGCAGCTCGCGGCGGATGATCTTGAGGATCTCCAGCCCGTCGAGCTCGCTGCCCTGCAGCCAGATGTCGAGCACCACCAGGGTCGGCTGGCGCGAGCGGATCGCGGCGAGCGCCTGGGCGCTGTTGCCGGCCTCGCGCGTCTCATAGCCCTCGTCTCTAAGGATGCCGCACATCAGCATGCGGATATCGGCTTCGTCGTCGACGACGAGGATGTCATGCGCCATGGACGGCACCCCTTGCTGCGGTGCCGGGAGTGGCCTCGGTCGCGGGTGCGGCGCGCGGCTCGCCGCGGTAGAAGACCAGCATCACCCGCGCGCCGCCGCCCTCGCGATCCTCCAGCAGCAGCTCGCCGCCGTGGTCCTCCATGATCTTCTTGACGATGGCGAGGCCGAGCCCGGTCCCCTTGGCGCGCGTCGTCACATAGGGCTCCGCCAGCCGCTCGCGCCCCTCCTGCGGCAGGCCGCGGCCATTGTCCTCGACGATGAGCGCGGTCTGGCCCGCCGCTTCGACCAGCCGTACGGCGATCTCGCCCGGCGGCGCCTGGGCGTCGCGCGCCTGGATCGATTCGGCGGCGTTCTTGAGCAGGTTGACCAGCGCCTGGCTCACCTGACGCGCATCGCAGGGCAGCCGCAGCGTCGCCGGGATATCGAGCGTGAGCCGGATCTCCGGCGTCGCCGCCCGCTGCAGGAACACCGCCTGGCGGACGATGTCCACGAGATCCTCGTCGCGGATCACCGGCGTCGGCATGCGCGCGAAGGCGGAGAACTCGTCGACCATCCGGCCGATATCGCCGACATGGCGGATGATCGTGTCGGTGCAGATGGTGAAGGTATCGGGATCGTTGCGGATGTCCTTGGCGTATTTGCGCTTCAGCCGCTCGGCCGAGAGCTGGATCGGGGTCAGCGGGTTCTTGATCTCATGCGCGATGCGGCGCGCCACATCGGCCCAGGCGGCCTTGCGCTGCGCCGAGAGCAGCTCGGTGATGTCGTCGAAAGTGACGACATAGCCCCTGACCTCGCCCTCGGCGCGCTCGGCCGCGATGCGCACCAGCAGAGTCTGGGCGCGGCCGCGGCGCACCACCTGCACCTGCGACTGCGCCAGCCGCTCCGGGCGGCGGCCCGCCTCCTCGAAGAGCGGCGCCATCTCCGGCACCGTCTCGGCGAGATCCTGGCCGATCGACTGGTCGAGATCGGTGCCGAGCAGCAGCGAGGCGGAGCGGTTCGGCAGATTGACGCGGCCGTGCTGGTCGAGGCCGATGACGCCGGCGGAGACGCCGGAGAGCACCGTCTCGGTGAAGCGCCGGCGCTGGTCGAGCTGGCGGTTGGCCTCGATCAGCTCGCTCTGCTGCGCCTGGAGCTGATGCGTCATGCGGTTGAAGGCGCGCGACAGCGAGCCGAACTCGACGTCGTCCCCGCCTTCCGGCACGCGCGTCGCGAGGTCGCCCGAGCGCACCTGCTCGGCGGCGACGACCAGCGAGCTGATCGGGCGCGCGAGCTTGGTGGCGAGGCTCAGCCCCACCCAGACGGCGCCGGTGAGCAGCAGCACGCCGACGGCCAGGAACAGCAGCGAGAAGGCGACCTGGAAGGAGGAGCGCTCGCCCTCCATGCGCTCGTATTGCGCGGTGGCGCGCTGCGTCTGCTCCATATGGCTGAGCACGGTGGGATCGACGAGGCGGCCGACATAGAGATAGACGGCGCCGAACGCCGGCAGCCGCACCAACGCCCGCACCCGGTCGTCATTGTCGCTGGTCAGCACCGCGACGTCGCCGGTATCCGCCTGGCGCATCGCCCAGTCCGGTATCGGCTCGAGGGTCAGCGACAGGGTGAAGCCGGCGCGCGCCAGCGGCCTTCCGCCGCGGTCGAACACTACCGCCTCGGTCAGCGAGCGCAGCGCCGCCTGGGCGGCGACGATCTGGTTGAGGCGCTGCGGGTTGACGCTGAGGAAGGCGGCGTCGCGGTCGAGGTCGTTCCCCATGCTGACGACATCGGCGCGGATGGTCTGCTGGTGCTCGTGGAGATAAGCCTCGGCCACCGCCAGCGAGCCCGAGAGCGCGGTGCGGACGCGCTCGCTGAACCAGGCCTGGACGCCGAAATTGAACAGCAGATAGGAAAAGACCGCGACGACGATGGTCGGGATCACCGCCACGAGGCTGAACAGGATGACGAGCCGGACATGGAGACGCGAGCCCGCGAGGCCGCGGCGCCGCTCGGTCCAGACCTGCACCACGCGCCAGACGACGATGGCGCAGAGCGGCAGCACCAGCAGCAGGTTGAGCAGCAGGAAAAGCTGGTCCATCGAGGGCGGCCGGCGCCCGCCAAACGGCGGCAGTCCCCTGAGCGCCAGATAGGAGGCGACCGCCGAGGCCAGCGCCGCCCCCGCCAAAGCGAACGCGGCCTTGCGGACCAGACCCACCCGGTTGGCCCAGAGCATCAGCTCCCGCGATACGCTCATCGGCGCTTCCGCCCAATTGCCCTGCGCTACCGCCACGCCGGCGCATTTTAGGCCGCGCGCGACGGCGATGTCCAATTCGCGGCGCGGGACAAGCCTGCGGCAGGCCGGCCGATTGGCATCGCCGCGGTTATTTCCGGCGGGCGCGCGCGCCCAAGGTTCTCCTGCACAGGGCCGTTCTACCGGACGTCGTCATGATGCCGTCGCCTGGCCGCCCAGATGAGGCTAGGGAGCGTACAAATCTCACGGCAGCGCACCCCTCAACGATCGCCTTGCCCGCGAAACAGCGTGAGAGTTCATTCGACAAACGCTGGATCAACAGCGTTGCGTCCTTCGACATGGCGCTTCGCGCCGCCAACCCGTTCGATCGCTCTGCGATCGAACCCTCCGGGGCCGACCGCGAAGCGTTCGGCCGGGTTGGCCAGGATGAGGCATTTTTCTTTGTGCCATCAACAATGTAACCTCATCCTGAGCTTGCGCCGCAGGCGCATGTCGAAGGACGCACGGTAGAGATGCAGCTGCATTTTCCGACCCGCCGCCGATAAATTCTCACGCTCTCAGGAGGGATTGCCGAGGCACGGCGTACAGGCGAGGCACGGCGGCCGAGCCGGCGCCACAAATTCCATGCCGCGGCGGGACGCTCGCCCTCCTCGCGTCTCTCGGCCGCGTCATCCTCCGGCGGCGCATGCTCGCGCAGCGAGGCCAGCAGCTCGAAATAGAGGAGGTCGATCATCGGTACCTGCCTGTCTCTTCCAGGCTGCGCGGGCGCGCCGGCGCGCTCGACGAAGCCTGATTTTGAGTGTTGCGGAAGCGGCGGCGCCGGCTCAGCCGCCGCGGCGGCACTGCCGCGCGGATGAGCCCGGAAGGATCATGGATGGTGCGAGCGAGGTCGACATTGCGGTCTCCATGCCTTGTAGACACGGGCCCACGGATCGCTCCGTGGCGCTTTAGCGGTTGGTGACGCGGCGCAAGCTGCCCTTCAAATTCCCGCGGATCCCTTTGCTGGATCGAATGTGCGCGTCATCATCGACACGCGCTTGATGCGGGTCAAACAAGTTATTCTTGGGCCACGGCACACGAATTCTTGCTTGAACGATGCCGGCGCGCTCGCGCGGTGCCGTGATCACGGGCCATGATTGTCCGCTTCGGCGGTTTCGGCGCGCAGCCACTGGCGGAATGCTTCCACCTTCGGCAGCGCGGTGCGGTTGGGCGGGCTGACGAAATAATAGGCAAACTCGACGCGCTGCGCCGCGCCGAACGGGCGGATCAGCCGCCCCGCCTTGAGATCGGCTTCGGCCAGCTGCGCCTTGGCAAGGCCGACGCCCTGGCCGGCGATCGCCGCCTCGAGCACCAGGCTCGACTGGTTGAAGCGCGGCCCCTGCCGCGCATTGACGTCGCCGATGCCGGCGGCGCTGAGCCACATGCGCCAGTCGGGACAGCTGGCATCGCGGTCGGGGCTGTCATCGTGCAGCAAATTGTGCTGCTTCAGCAGCGAGGGATGGCTCAGCGGGTACGCGCCGACCAGCAGCGCCGGACTGCAGACGGGAAAGACGGACTCCGCGAGCAGCTTCTCGACGCTGAGCTCGGGATAGAAGCCGGCGCCGTAGCGGATCGAGCAATCGACATTCTCGACGGAGAAATCGACCAGCGCCATCGACGCCGCCAGGCGAACATCGATGCCGGGATAGGCAGCGTTGAATTTCTCGAGCCGCGGCACCAGCCATTTGGCGGCAAAGGACGGCGTCACCGACACCGTCAGCAAGCCGCCTGACTCCGACGACGCAAGCCGCGCCAGCGCCTCGATGATGCGCTCGAACCCCTCGCTTAGGCCCGGCAGCACGGCGCCGCCGTCGTCGGTCAGCCGCAGCGTGCGGCCGTTGCGCTCGAAGAGCGTGCAGCCGAGATGCGCCTCGAGCTGGCGGATCTGCTGGCCGATGGCGGCCGGCGTGACATGCAGCTCCTCGGCGGCGCGCACGAAGCTCGAATACTTCGCCGCGACGACGAAGGCGCGCAGCGCCGTCAGCGGCGGCAGCCGCGCCAGCGTCGGCGCGCGCGCCTGGCGCGGCGCGGTGTAGTTCATGGCGCCGCCGCCGCGTCCCGCTTGGTGAAATCGGCGCAGAGCGATCGCGCGCCGAGATAGCGGTCATGGCGCAGGCAGAGCCCGTCCTCGCCGCGCACCGCGCCGTAAGCCGAGCTCAGGCTGGCGAGCCCGCAAAGCGCCGCCTCGAGATAGGCGGGATCGTTGCGGAAATGCGCGCATGTCCGGCAACTCGCCTGGCTCTTGCTGACGCTCATCGCCTTCTCCCCGCGCTCACCGCGTCAAATTCGCCCAATAGGCGGCGAACACCACCGCCGAGAGGATGAACCCCAGCACGACATTGACCGCCACGCCGGCGCTGAAGGCGAGGAACGGCTTGGCGCCGGCTTGCGCCAGCCCGCGGAACCGCGTGGTGAGACCGATGCTGAAGAAGCAGAAGATGAAGGCCCAGCTGCGCAAATCCTTGATCGGCGCCACCAGCACCGGGTTCACCAGCTTGTTGAACTCGGCCATGGTGTAGCCGCTCGACACCGCCGTGATGATCACCGAGGCCACGAGGAAGCCGATGACGAATTTGGGAAAGCGCCACCAGATCTCGGCCGGGTTGGCGCTGCGGCCGAGCTCGCCGCGCTCCCACCGCGTCGTAGCCACAATCGCCAGCACGAAGGCCCAGATGCCGATCCAGACGTCGCGCCCCACCACCTTCATCAAGGTGAAGGCGAAGACGGTCTGATCGCC
>JBKQTR010000320.1:0-2985 GCA_052143095.1 Allostellaceae bacterium | reverse complement strand
TCACCCGACGCCTCAAGAGCATGGGCATCCGTGATCGGCCGACGGCACCGCGATCGCCTTGGCAGAACGGATACGTCGAACGGCTGATCGGCTCGATCCGGCGGGAGTGTCTCGACCATCTCGTCGTATTCGGCGAGGCTCACCTCCGCCGCACCGTTACGGCCTACGTCTCGTATTACAACGAGCTCCGGACTCACCTGTCACTGAACAAAGACGCCCCAATCCATCGACCCATCCACCGGATCGGTCGGATCATGTCAGTGCCCGTCCTCGGTGGCCTGCACCACCAATACTGTCGGACGTAGTTTCTGGTAGGGACAGGCATCGTTCGGTGATGATGTAGCAGGCGTCGCGGTACTCAAACACGTCATAGACATAGGTGACGTTTGGGTGCCGCATAAATTTGAGCTTCTGAAACTCAGAGAATGCAGAAACCTTGTTGTCTTCGTGCGTGCGGTGCGGCTTTAGCACTTTCGCCGCAAGATCATTATGTGTTGCCGGTCATGTAGCTCCTAATGTCCTCACCCGATTGCGGTAGCGTGAATCCGGGTATCAGTGCAGGAAGCTGCGGCGAGGCAAGCGGGCTGGTTCCGTCCATGAACGTGCTCAGTCAGAAAAAACTTGCAGGTATTATCGCTGACTTTGGATCGTATTCAAGGATTCCCCGCGGCGCGACTCGACCGGGCCGAAAATAATTGAGTGGACGGAGCACGTCGCTAATTGGAACGCGGTCGGCACCACCCTTGAACTTCCTCGCCGATCTCTTGCTGAATCTGCGCCGCGACTCGATCTGCTTCCTTGAGCACGCAGGGCCGTTTGCTCTCACTGGATGGCCCGCTGGTTCACCCGCCATGTCATCGCGGTTCGCAGTGTCCTATGGATCGAGGATGCCACCGAGCCGATCAGGGGTGGCATGTCCGGCTCGCCCATTCTGAACGAAGACGGGGCCGCTATCGGCGTGGTCTGCACAGCAGGCGGCGGGAACATGGACGAACATAGAGAGGGCGGCCCCAACCCGCTTCTGGCGCGCCAATTGCCGGTATGGCTGGCGATTTAGACCGGACCAAGCTTCCCAATCTCCGGATATCCGCGCAGTAAGGGCTAGCGGCTGGCAGTCGATCGGTGATCGGCCGCGGTCGAATACAAGAGCCGGGCCGCAGCAGGGTCGCCTAGAGACGGTCGCGTCAGTGGTGGTTTCGGACGCAATGGCCCTTCACGTAATGCCCGTCCTTGGCGCGATGGCCCCGCACGTAGTGGGCATCGTGTCCGCAATGCACTGCCGCTTCGATAAAGTTGGCAGACCGGGTCGGCTCAGGCGGCGGGAAAGCCACGGGATGTGAATAGGCGCCCACGGGTAGCGCGGACAGCAAGGCTGCGAGAGAGAATGCGGTGAAGCGCAAAGTATCCTCCTCTGATCGCGATGAACGCGGCATACGTGTACGAAAAACGCCAAGTCTCATTTTCTTCGCTTTCCTCGCTGTGCCATGCGAATCGAACAGTTTGCAAGTGGGTATTTTCGCCGGTCCACATAGGATAGGCCCTCGTCCGCTCGCTATCCCTCGGCGACCGGCTCAGGGTTGCTTGCAATGTGAGCAGCGTCACAAGCCGGTGCCGCAAACCGTGATCTGATTTCTCTGCCGCATCGTTCGGTATATCGGAGGGGGTCATGCAAACACTGTCATCGTTCGCTCAGGCGATCTTCCCGTGTCTGTCCCCGGCGGAACCCCCGCTGCATGACCTACTTGGCGATCCCATCACAAGGTTGTTGATGGCCAGCGATCGACTGAGCGCGTCCGAGGTCGAGAGGGTCATGGCGGATGCAAAGCGCGATCGTTCTTTCGTCTCGCTGTAGCGCGCCACACGTTTAGGCGCATTGATGACTAAACCTGAATCCCTCCCTCGGCCATCATCGGCTCCAGCAAGCCGGCATCGTCATTCTTGACGCTGTTCACCCGCGTGCTGACGGGATAAGCCCTCATCCGCTCCGCCGGGAATGGCTTGAGCAGTGCTTGCAGCTCGGCCTTCTCGACGGGCTCCTCACCGAGCCACCGGCTCCATGCCTCCGGTGGCAGGATCACCGGCATCCGATTGTGGATGCCCGCCACTAGCTCGTTGGGCTCGCCGGTGATGATGGAAAATGTTCTGATCCATTCCGCCCCCTCGCCTGCCGTCTGGTCCAGCAAGGCGTCCGCCTGAGGAGCCGGCGAGCGTCGTCAACCGTGTGAGTGACGTAAGCAAAGGCGAATGGAGGCGGCGGCGTATGGCTGGCCCGCCGCTTGGCGGCCCCAGCGTCACGTTGTAGATTTGCCCTATGATAATCTCCAACCGCGACATTCAGCGCGCTGCCCGAAGCCTCATCGAGCAGCACGGCGAGAACGCCACGGCCAAAGCGCGTGAGCGGGTTGAGCAGATGCGCCGCAGGGGCGACGCCACGGGGGCGGACCATTGGCTCAGGATCATCGTGGCGATCGGCGAACTCGGCACGCCGCCAATGGATACGCGGCACTGAGCGCCCACTAATTGGCGCGCTTCAATGGCCCTGGATTCGCCCGCGGTCGCTCCGGCACCACGATGGAGCCGGAGGGCCCGGCCCAATCCGGGATGGCCTGTACGAGTTCGTGAAATCTGTGTCCCGAGCGACTTGCTGCGATCCCGCCGGGAGGCCACGAAGCGCCAGAAGGCGGAGCTAGACCGCGAGGTGCAGAGGACGCTCGGGATGATCCGTGAAACGGTGCGGATAGCGTCACGACCGCGCAGTACTTAATGCCTTTCCCTGACTCCCCCGCGGTATACCGGCGGCGGCCCACAGCGTGAGGGTGCGCCAGCCCACGCGATTCAAGCCGTCCCTTGGCGCGGCGATCGGCATGGCCCAATTGTTACCGGCGACACAGCAGGGATAGGGGACGGGCATGCGCGATCGGGCGGCAGACGACGAGATCGTGGCGCAACTGGCGCGGAAGTTGAAGGCGGATCGCGGTGCGGGCG